>CAZIWA010000037.1:4498-44973 GCA_964542875.1 uncultured Phycisphaeraceae bacterium | reverse complement strand
AGCGCAAGCAAACGACCCAGCAGCACAACCGACGGAGAGAAGAAAGCCTGATCGCATCCGGCGTCATCTCTCTCGCAGTTGCTCGCTCTTGCACTCTTAGCCCAATCCCTTTTCCAAAATCTCCCTCACCCGCAAAACCACAAACGCAGCCTGCTTCTGCACCACCTCGTCATTGAAATGGACGTGATCGCTAAGCAGGCTCCGCGTCGGCCCCAGCCCTTTTGTGAACCCAGCCAGGTCAATCAGCGGCTGGCGTTGAATCCCCGCTAACTTTTTCAATGAATAATTGATCGCATCAACGTCCGCCTCGTAACGCCGGAACGTCGCCTGCTTCGCATTGTGAACACCCTCGTCCAGCGGCCCCGCGGTCATCCACGCCAGCGCGATTTTCCGCTCCTTGAACCACTTGGCGATCGCCAGGATATTGCGCTCGAAATCCGCCTGTGATACCTGCCGCTCCCCCGTGCCTGCATGGGTCTTGATGTCATGCAGCCCCACCTGAACCACCGCCAGGTCAGGCTTAAAGCCGGGTTTTCCTGCCAGCTCCGCCAGATAAGCCACGATCATTGCGGAGTCACCCGCGCTCGCCCCTTGGGGCACATCCAGATTTCTGGCCGCCTCGCCAAGCTGCGAAGGATCGTGCCCCTTCCGGGTGTAATGGAACACCCCCTGGCTCAGCTTCACCAGGTAAGGGTGCATCAGCAGCGTCGTGCTTGATCCGATCACAAAAACGGTAGGAAGTGCGTTAGACGTAGGTAATCTCCAATTTCCCGGCTTCCGCCCCGACGGGTTTGAACTCCACTTCAATGCCTTTGGGCACCGACAATTTCCCATGAATCTCATTGCCGGTGCGTTCAAACCCTCCGGTGATCTTCCCACGCGGCGTCGCCATCAACACCCGCACCGACTGCCCATTTCTCAGCGTCGGCGCCAGCAGCGTCTTGGCAAAGCCCGCTTCCACCGGCACGATCCCCGCCTTGATCGCCCCAGCATAGTAAAGCGGCAGTGAACTCCACGCATGGCAAAGGCTGCCCGCGTCATGAAAGTCCGCCTGCCCATACGCAGTCTCCCAAAGGCTCGTCGCCCCCTGGGTGATCATGTCGGCAAACACCCCCAGTCGCCATTCCAACCGATTGGCTTCCGTCGGCGCATGCCGGCGCACGCCGTCGAAAATATAAAACATCGCGCTCAATGTGATCGGCACCACGCCTTGTTGCGGCCGGAAATCTCCCCCTTCGTTCGGCACAAGCGAATCCACCACCTTGCAGATTCGCTCCGCAGCCACCAGCCCTTGATGCAGCATCAGCGCATTGGTTAGCTGCGCTGTATGCGTCGGCTTCCCTTCCAGCAGATAAGTGGCATACAACCCCGTGTCTTTGTTCCAGAAGCCTTTGGCGATCGCCTCTCCCAGCTTTACCCGCACGTGCCGGTAGTGCACCGCCTTTGCCCCCTTCCCTGCCTGCTCCAGCATCCACGCCAGCGCATCAAGTGTCTCATGCAGGTGCAGGTTGTATGGCGCGTGCAGCCGGGTTGTCGCCTTCACCTCACCAAAAGTCCCCGCAAGCCCCGTCGACCATTCGTAGTAATTCCAGATCTCCTTGCCTTCGGGAATCATGTAAAGCCCGGTCCCGGAATCCTGTGCCGACAGCCACTTGTCGACCATCAACATCATCTGCGCCCCAAACCGCGTAAACAACGTCGCATCCCCGGAATACAGCCAGTGCTCCTGGCACTCCACAATCCAAACCATGCTGAACACCGGAATGGTGATCGGGATTTTCGCCGGCGCGCAAAGCTCCAGCAGCCCGTCCTCTCGAATCCCCCGTCCCAGCAGGTCGAAGGACGCCTTGGCAAAGTCATAATTGGGGAAGGCGTAGTACCCATACAACGCCTGATTGCGCGAGTCGTACGCGTACAGCGCCTGTTCTCGCCACGGGCAATCCTCATAGTGCTCGTGCATGCACAGCCCAAGCGTCTGCACGGACAGCTCCAGCATCCTCTCCATCAAGGGGCCCGGCACGGAAAACTCGCACTCCTGCTTCACCCGCAGATAGGTTCCCCGCAGCCCCACATTGTGGATTCGGATCGGTGAGCTGTAGTCGGAGAAATGAACCTCGATGTATCGTCCGCCGATCCGGCGAAACGGCAGCGTGAATTCATTCAACCCTTCCTTACAGATGTAGCAATCCGCAAACTGACGTCCGCTGATCACCACCCGCACGCGCCCGTCATGCAGGTGCTCCCCATGGGCGATATCCAGGCGCGTGCCCGCGGGCGCCGTGATGCGGAAGCTCAATAAACCGGTGGACTGCTGCCCCACGTCGAAAATGATGAACCGCCCCGTAATGCCCGATCCTTCAGCCGGCGCAAGCAGTTCCAATTGTTCCTGGACCTTGTCTTTCCCCAGCAAATCCGACGGTCCCGGCGGCGGGCTCACATAATGCCCCGTCGGCGTCAGCGATTCATTGCCGTACAAGCCTTTCTCCCAGAACCGCCGGACAATGAGCCCCGACCCCGCCATCCGATGCGCCACCGTCACCTCCGCGCCGTCCAGTTGCGCAGGCCGAATCACATCCCCCTGCAGCGTGATCTTGGAAGTCGCCGTCTCCGCATCTCCAAAGCTCAGCATCTTTACCGGCCTTGGCGTCAAAGACTTCCAATACCCGCCTGTAGCGGTTGCCGATTCAACGCTCGCACCCGCCCATGCGGAGTCATCAAACCCCGGCAACGCAAAATCCACTGCCTTGCGTGCATCATGGATCGTCGTGAAACCCATCTGCACCGTTACTTTCGGCAGCGGCCCATGGGTGAACCCAGGGTCTGGAATCGCCTTAAACGTTCCATCCGTCTGCACCACTGGCGTCCCCGAAGAATCGCACAGCGATGCAATCACCCCCGGCCTGCCCGCCCGATGTTCGGAAAAATTCTCTCCCCGGTAATACCCATGGATTGCCAGCACATGCCGCCCCGGTTCCATCCTGCCGACTTCCACGCTGCTGTACGTCTTCTCTTCCGGATAATCGCTGAATTGGCCTCGCCCAAGTTCCTCCCCGTCCAGATACGCCACAAAATCTGAATCCGCGCTGATGTGCAGCACACCGGACTCCATCACACGCGTTGTCGTGAAAACCTTCCGGATCAGAACATATTGATGGGCCCGATTCTCCTGGCGAGCCGCCCAGACCCATGACGCACCGGCAAACGCAAAGGGTGTGTTATTCATGGGGAATGATTATGCGCTTAAAACTTCCTAATATGGCAAGGCCATAGTGCCTCAATCTGGATAAACGCCTCAGAGAGCATCCATGCCCGACCCCAAACCACACCCTCAGGCACACCAGGCAGGCAAGGCCGCCAAGATCGTGCTGGCCATCGGCATCGCTCTGATGGTGCTGAAATATGGCGTGTTTCTGCTCACCGATTCCGCCGCCGTCCTCGCCGACACGCTCGAATCAACTGTAAACATCGTCGCCGCCACTCTTATGGTGATGGCCATCTGGTACGGCAACCAGCCCGCCGATGACCATCATCCTTACGGCCACGGCAAAGTGGAATCCCTGGTCGTTTGGCTGGAAGGCCTCATGATCATGGGCGCAGGCGCTTTGATCGTCTGGGAGTCCGTCTCCCGCATCTTCCACCCCGTCGAACTTCAAATCGACAAACTCGTGCTCGGTGCGCTTTTGCTGGCGGGCCTGAGCGTCGTTAACGGCGTAATGGGCTGGTACTTGATCGCCAAAGGAAAAAAGACCGACAACGCCACCCTCGTCGCCGACGGCAAGCATCTGCTCACCGATGTCATCACCTCCGCGGGCGCCGTCTTTGGGCTCCTGCTCGTCAAGGTCACCGGCATCGTGTGGCTGGACCCAGCCGTCGCCGGCCTGCTTGGCCTGGCCATCATCTTCATGGGTGTCCACCTCCTCTACGAAAGCTTCCACGCCCTCGTCGACCACACCGACCCCGCCGAGATCAAAGCCGTTGAGCTGATCCTCAATCAACACGTCGCCAGTAAACGGATCCTGGGTTTCCACAAGGTACGCCTCCGTCACAACGGCCCCTTCCATTGGGTCGACCTTCACATCATGGTCGACCCTGAAATGACCGTCGCCCACAGCCACGAGATCGCCAGCGAAATCGAAGGCGAAATTGAAAAAATGCTCTCCCCCGGCAACGCCACCGCGCACATAGAGCCCTATTCCCAAAGCCAGCAAAACGACGCCGCTCCTCTGTAGGCCGGATTCGATATCCCCGTCGTAATCCGACACTCCGTTGGACCTTCCCCCCATCTCGCCTCCAATTTCCCTCCTTATTAACTTCGCGTCTTTATGCCTTATTGGTCAACTCATCCTCATTCATCTCCGTATTTTCTCCGCCCTTTCGGCACATCAGCCCACGGCCATCTCTTGAACAACTTCAATTTTTCCGCGGCCTCGATGGCAGCAGAAAACCTCTCCCCATGATTACCGCTACAGTGTCGATAAAAATGCACTCGGCTCGCTCCCTCAACGATCGGCTTCACCATGTCCTTCTCAAACCCCCTGCTCTCTGACCACGCCGTCCTCCAGCGTAGCGCCCCAGTCCCCCTCTCCGGCCTCGCTTCTCCAGACGACAAAATCACCCTCGCTTTCCGCCAGCATCAGGCTTCCGCCACCGCCGGTCCTGACGGGCTCTGGACCATCACCCTCCCCGCCATGGACGCAGGCGGGCCCCACGATCTCACCATCAACGTCAACGGCAACCCCACCGTCATCCGCAATATCCTCGTTGGCGACATCTGGGTCTGCTCCGGCCAGTCCAACATGGAGATGAACCTCCAATCCTGCGACACAGGCCCTGCCCAGATGCAGGCCGCCGATAACCCATTCCTGCGTCTCTTCACCGTCCCTCGCGGCGCCGGCCCCACGCCCCTGCGTTTCCTTTCCGCCGGTCAATGGGCCGTCAGCACTCCCGCCGCCGCTGGGCTCTTCTCCGGCGTCGGCTTCATGTTCGGCCAGCAGCTCCAACGCGCCACCGGTGTCCCCATCGGCCTTATCACCGCTGCCGTCGGCGCGACACCCTGTGAAACTTGGATCGACCGCCAGGCCCTCCTCTCCGATGGCTCCTACAGCGCAGTCTTTGACCGCGAAAAACAATCCCTCGCCACCTTCCCTGATCCCGACGGCGCCTACGCCGCCGCCTTCGCCAAATGGGACCCCGAAACAGACCTCGCCGAGCGCGAGGGCCGCCGCCTCCCCGGCCCGCAGCCCCGGCTCATGAGCGCGCATGACAAATGGATCCCCGGAAACTGCTATCACGCCATGGTCGCCCCGCTCACCCATACGCCCGTGCGCGGTGTCATCTGGTATCAGGGCGCCGGCGCACCCGAACGTGCCTACCAATACCGCCGCATGTTTCAGCTCCTCATTCAAGACTGGCGCAAACGCTGGCAATCCCCCGCTCTCCCCTTCTACTTCGTTCAGGAAGCCCGCTTTGGCCCCCGTCGCGATCTGCCCGGCGAACACTCCTGGGCGGAGCTCCGCGAAGCCCAGGCCATGGCACTCGCCTTGCCCGACACTCAAATGGCCGTCGCCATTGATACCGGCGACGCCGCCGACATCCACCCCACGGATAAACACCCCCTCGCTCACCGGCTTGCCCTGCACGCCCTGGCCAGCCTCTACGGCCAACACGTCCCCCATCTCTCACCGGAGCTCGAACGCTTCCAGCTCGACGGCCAGAAACTCCATCTCCACTTCAAACACACCAGCGGCGGACTCCTCACCAGCGACGGCCTGCCCCCCACCGGCTTCGCCATTTCCGCTGGCCCCGGCGATCTCACCCACGGCAATCGCGGCTTCCACTGGGCCCAGGCGCAAATCTCCGGTAACACCATCACCCTCTGGTGCAGCCAGGTCTCCGCCCCCGTCGCCGCCAGGTACGCCTGGGCGCAAAACCCCGCCTGCAATGTAGTCAACGCCGCCGGCCTCCCTCTGGGCCCCTTTCGCACCGACAACTGGCCCGGCGTCACATTCGGCATCGAATAAAACCTCACGGCATTTGCATTTGCTCTGAATAAAACCCCCATACCCACTTGACACTGCCCAAAGTAATCACAAAATGGGGCCTCACCTCAAGTCTGATTAACGACAGGACTAAATTCATGCCCACTCAGCCGGCTTCACAGCCCACATCACGTGCATTTACGCTGGTCGAACTCCTCGTCGTCATCGCCATCATGGCGGTCCTCACCTCGCTGCTTGTCCCCAGCCTCAACGCCGCCCGCGAACAAGCCCGCATCATCCTCTGCGTCAACCACCTCAAGCAGTTAGGCACCGGCGAAAGCCTCTATCAGACCGATAATAAAACCTGGTACACCCCCGGCTGGGCTTACGCAGACTGCATCAACTACTACCTCGGCGTCCCCGCCCGCAGCCTCCAGCAGGGGCCCGGCGCCACCTACGCAGGCGGCAAATCCGGCTACCCCTTCAAATGTCCCAATGTCGAACGCACCTACGGCATCCCCATCAACGCAGGCGGCGCGCTGCGCCAGATCACCTGCGTGGACTATGCACGAAACTCCGCCCTCCATGGCACCGACCTCGCCGACGCCAACGAAGCCAACCTCAACTTCCGCTGGCGCAGAAAAGACCAGGTCGTCTCCTCGCCCTCAAGCATCCTGAACATGGCCGACGGCGCAGGCGCCATCCGCATCGACTACTCCCAGTTCGGCATGATCAACCGCCACGCCGACCTCTGGGTCACCACCATCAGCTACGACGACGGCCACGCCATCGCCTGGCGCCAGGGCACCACCATCCGCGCCAACCTCAACAACGGCGGCGGCGGCACCTACGCGTGGTATTAATCCTCACCCTCTGATGCAGATCGGATTAGACGTCTCCGCCGTAATCCGACATCCCCTTTTCACGCCCGAAATTCAAATCTTTTTTCTCGCTTTATACCTCCCCTCAGCCAGAGGCGGGACAAGGGTGTCCTGTTTTATCTGCGCCCTTCCTCAGGACCAAAGGCTCGCCGCAACCGCTGAATGTCCGCCCCTAATCAATCACCGCACCCTCTTCACTTCACAAATCTCAAGTTCCAAATTTTGAATTTCCAATCCACCCGCTTTCTTTAAAAGTATCATTCGCTACCATACCAATCCGAATCCTCTGGTCCCTTCTTAAACCTTCATTCCCCAGGCAGTCCATGTACCCCGATCCGATCCTCCCCCGTGCCCACCCCGACCTCCTCTCCCGCGTGGACTACGACCCCTTTGAAGTCATGCCGGGAAACCTCCCCGCCGGCCCCCGTGTCTTTGTCACCGCGCCTCAGATCGCAGGCGCCAGGGCACGCATCAAAAAGGGCGTCCCTGCGGATGTCCACTGCCTCGCCCTCCTCATCGCAAACACCAAAATCAACGAACCCCTCCCGGACCTCAAATCCCCCACCGCCCCCGCCGACTGGGGTGGCGGAACCCTCGTCCCGCCCCTCAAAGCCGCTTTCAAAAACGCCCTCGCATGGCGCCTCACCGACGACCCGCGCCACCATCAGCGCGCGCTGGAAGCCATGCGCCTGGCCGCCCACGGCTGCGCCCGCACCGTCCAATGGGCAAGCAGCACCCACCACGAATCCTGTGACGCCGCTTACGCCTACGACCTCCTCTCTGCAACCGGCCTCACCCCCGAAGACGACAACCTCTTTCGCGAAATGCTCAACGCCCTCGTCGTCTCCTGCGACGCCTGCAAGCATCTTCACTGCAACAACCACAACTCCATGCAGATGACCGGCCGCCTCTCCCTGGGCATTGCCCTGGGCAACCGCCAGGTCATCCACGACACCCTTTACGGCTGCCAGCGCGAAGGCAAATGGCGCTACGGGCTCATCCACCTCCTCCGCCACGACTTCCTCGCCGACGGCATGCACTGGGAAGGCGTCCCCGGCTACCACATGCTCGTCCTCATGATGGTCTGCGAATGCTTTACCCTCATGGAGAACATCGGCGTCAATCTCTGGCACCGCAGTTGGCCCTCCACCATGCGCGATGAAGGCTTCGACGAACACGCCTCCTACGGCCCCAGGGGAAACAAACCCCTCACCGCTGCATTTGATGCCCTCATCTTCCAGGCCTTCGCCAACGGCGACTATTGCCTCCTTCACGACCAGGTCCTTGGAAACCTCCGCGGCTCCTGGGCATGGTGGCCGATCTTTAACAAGGCCTACGACACCTACCGCTTCCCGCGCTACGCCTGGGCCCTCCAGCACTCCAATAACGGTCAACCCGCCACTGAAAACGGCCCCATCCCCGCTTGGTTTACCTCCGGTCAGGCCGATATCAACTTTGTCCGGTTTGAAACGCGCACCTTCCCCAGCGCCCCCGCTCCCCACGCGCAGGACCTGGACATCTCCATCACCGGCAAGCACCAGTCCGGCTGCACGCTTTTCCCCGCCCACGGTTCCGCACTGCTCCGCAGCGATGCCGGCAACCCCGCCGCCTTGGGCAGTTATTTCTATTGGGGCCCGCACATCGCCGGCCATCGCTCGCCCGCCTCGCTCCATCTGGACATCCACGCTCTTGGCGAACGCGCCGCCGTCGCGCCCCACATTTACGCAGAAGGGTACGAAACCCCCGTCCACCTCACCTGGTTCCGCACCACTGTCGCGCACAACACCGTCTCCGTTGACGGCCAGTCCATGTTCCCCTACGACTTTGAAACTCAATCCGTCTGGGAATATGAGCTCTGGCGCGACACCAGCTCCCAAAGCACACTGGAAACCCATCAGCTTCAAGGCAGCTTCAAAGCCATCCGCGCCAGCAACGACAGCGTCTATAAAGGCGTAAAGCTCGACCGCACCGTCGTCCTCACGCAGGATTACGTGCTGGACATCTATCGCGTCACCGCGGACCGCGCCCGCACCTTTGATTGGACGATGCACTGCCACGGCCAATTTCCTCCGTCCGCCGCCCCCTCAATCGACCTGGGCACCGCCCGCGGCTATCGCCACTTCACCGACGCCCGCCTCCTTGCCACCGGCGGCGGCTTCACCTCGGTCCCCTACCAATTCAACAACGCCCCCGCCCTTGCCTCCGTATGGCTCCAGGGCGCACCCGGCGCCCAACTCATCCTCACCAAAGACCCCATCCCCGATAACCGACAATACATTGGCGACCGACACCCCTCCCAGCCCCGCACCTGCCTCATGGTTCGCGCCAACGCCCCAAGCGCACTCTTCGTCTCCGTCTGGAGTTTCGGTGGCAAACAAGCCCAGGGCGTAAACGTCCAAGGCGGCCCCGACTCCGACATCCAGGTCACCGTCAATCACGACAACCAAACCCACCACTGGTCCGCCCCCAAAACCGGAAACATCACCCTCAAATAATCCGCATCCCGGTAAAGTGCGGCCGAGTCCGCGAGGCCCACCACGCCACGCACAAAACCCGCCAAACACCTGAATCACCAACCCCGCACCACCCCACCACCGGTGCTCTTGCCTGCATGAGTGCGTCTTCTCAGTCCCCCGCGTACCTGAGCGCCCCGGATTTCTCCGGTTATACCGGTCCTCAAATCCTCCCTCCCACCCACCAAAACCCCTCATTTCCAAGCTCTTTAATTCACACATTCTAAATTACGAATTTCAAATTCTGCTATAGTGTCGCGCTGTCGGGAACAACCCCTCACGGAAGAGGATTCGCTGATGAAAGTCATGGTCACAGGCGGCGCGGGCTACATCGGGTCACACGCAACCAAGCGGCTCATCGAAGCCGGACACGATGTCGTGGTGGCAGACAACCTGTTTCGCGGCCATCGCGCCGCCATCCACCCCAAGGCTGCCTTCGAGAAAGTCGACCTCCTCGACACCGACACCCTCACCAAGGCCCTCAAAACCCACGGCGTCGAATGCGTCATGCACTTCGCCGCGCTGGCCTACGTGGGCGAATCCGTCACCACCCCCCTCTGGTATTACGAAAACAACACCTCCGGCACCGTCTCCCTGCTCAAGGCCATCGACGCCGCGGGTGTAAACAAAATGGTCTTCAGTTCCACCTGCGCCACCTACGGCCAGCCGGATAAAACCCCCATCACCGAAGAGACCGCCCAAAGCCCCATCAACCCCTATGGCTGGTCCAAGCTCTTCATCGAGCGCGTGCTGGCGGACTACGCCCACTCCAAGCCCACCTTCGGTTACGCCGCACTCCGCTATTTCAACGTTGCCGGCTCCGCCGCCGACGGCTCCATCGGCGAGGACCACACCCCCGAAACCCACATCATCCCCGTTTTGCTCAACGCCGCGCTGGGCAAGGTCCCCAAGGTTTCCATTCACGGCGAAGACTACCCCACCCCCGACGGCACCTGCATCCGCGACTACGTCCACGTGGAAGACCTCGTCGACGCCCACATCCTTGTCATGAAGGCCCTCAAAGCCGGCGACAAACGCTTCTACAACCTCGGCATCGGCAACGGCATGAGCGTCAAACAGATCATTGATTCAGCCAAGCGCGTCACCGGCAAGGACTTCAAAGTCGAAGTCGGCCCCCGCCGAGCCGGCGACCCCGCCATGCTCTACGCCGACGCCTCCAAGATCGGCCGCGAACTCGGCTGGAAACCCCGCTACACCCAAATCGACGCCATCGTCGAAACCGCCTGGCGCTGGTTCAAAAACAACCCCTCCGGCTACCCAAAATAAAGAAATATCCCGCCCCCTCTCCCCTCGGAAGAGGGCTGGGGTGAGGGCCGCCGACGCATGCCCTCCACGCAACGACTCCAAAACCCTCCAATTCTCCTCTGAAAAACATCTAACATCTAACTTTATACATCTGACATCCTTAACTCCGCTCTTCTGACTCTTGACGCGGGACGCAGGACCTCTAGGGACTTCAGAATGACCTCCACCCCCATGCCAACGGCCCAAATCCAAGCCACACCCCCGTGGCGGCCCAGCATGGGCATGCTCGGCGCAGCCGTATTGATCGCCATCGCCCTCGCCTGCCTCCTCACCCTCCCCTGGAGCCTCCAGTACTACGACCTCCAACGCCTCGACGGCGTCACCCCACTCACCGGCCCCAGCCTCACAAACCCGCTCGGCGCTGACGAACTGGGCCGCTCCGTCATGTGGCGCATGCTCCTGGGCGGCGCCATCAGCATGGGCATCGGCGTCGCCTCCGCCGCCATCGCCGTCACCATCGGCGTCCTCTGGGGCACCATCGCCGGCTACGTCGGCGGACGCGTCGACGCCGCCATGATGCGCATCGTCGATGTCCTCTACGGCCTCCCCTACATCCTTCTGGTCGTCATGGTCAACATCTCCGTCAAACCCATGATGGCCATGGCCATCACCCGCATCACCACCGACGGTAAAGAGCCCACCGCCACCGCCACCACCCTCGCCGAAATCCTCACCCTCCTCGTCGCCATCGGCGGCGTCAGTTGGCTCACCATGGCCCGCGTCATCCGCGGCCAGGTACTCAGCCTCCGCGCCCAACCCTACATGGAGGCCGCACGCGCCCTGGGCATCGGCCCCGTTCGCACCTTCTTCGTCCACCTCCTCCCGAACCTCATCAGCCCCATCGTTGTCTACGCCACCCTCACCGTCCCCTCCGCCATCCTCCAGGAATCCTTCCTCTCCTTCCTGGCCATCGGCGTGCGCCCACCCACCCCAAGCTGGGGCAACATGGCCGCCGAAGGCGTCCAGCAATTCCAAACCTGCTTCGGCACCGGCGGCGAAATGAAGTGGTGGCTCCCCTTCTGGCCCTGCCTCATGCTCGCCGTCACCCTCCTCGCCCTCAACTACGTCGGCGACGGCCTCCGCGAAAAATGGGACCCCCGCAGCGGCAAATAAGCCCCATGCCTCCCGTAGAGGCCCACCACGCCGCCCCCACAAGCCCCTCACCGCCCGAACCACCAACACCGCAGCACCACCCCAGCGGAATCCCTCCATCGCTCTACCCTCTCCTGCGCTCTATTGCGATCCGCCGCAATGCCCCATCCCCAGCAGGTAGAATCCCTCTTTCAATGGACGCCACCGCCACACCTGCCGCCAACCCCGATGAAACCTCTGCCGCGCCAATCGCCGCGCCGCAAAAGCCTTGGCGCACCATCCTCGGCATCCTCTTCCTCGCAATCTTCTTCGCCTTGCTCCATTGGAACACCGCAGCCTTCCCCCTCATGCGCGATGAAGGGGAATACGCCTATTGCGCGTGGCTGCTGAATCAGGGCGTACTGCCGTACTCAGAGGCTTTTTTGCAGAAGCCTCCCATGATCGTTTACACCTACTGGCTCGCCCTCCACGCCGACAACGGCCTGGGCTTGGGTTTTCGTGTTCTCATGGTTCTTTTTCATGTAGCCAGCGCCATTGTGCTGGGAGCCATCGCCGGCCGCGAACTGGGCCCCAGGGCGGTCTGGCCCGCCCGCCTGCTTTTGGGCCCCCTGCTTCTCATGCCGGACATATGCCTGTTCGCCGCCAACACCGAACACTTCATGATCCTCCCCCTCCTGGGCCTGTGGCTCATTTACACCGCAAACCGCGGCATTGCCTCCGCCAGAATCTGGCTTGCCGCCGGGGCTGTCGCCGCCATTGCATTCTTCTACAAATACAACTGCGCCCCCTTCGCGGGCTTCATTTTCTTCGTCTGGGCGATCGATGCCTACCGCACCCTGGGCCCGCGCCCCACGCTGATACGCCTCGGCGCCTGCCTCGCCGGTTTCGTGCTCATGGCGCTCCTCATCACCAGCCCTTTTCTCATCCACGACGGCGGACGCGCCCTCTACGAATGCACCATCCAATTCAATAAGATCTACGCCTCCACCCATCTCTTCAGCCACATTCCCTTTTTCAATTACCTCCTCTCCATTCTCACCACTTGGTGGCCGCTCATACTCCTGGGGTTGTTGTTCCTGCTCACCCGCCCATCCCGCTGGTGGCTCTACCTCGGCCTGATCGGCGCCGCCTTGATCAGCACCGCGGGAAGCCTGTATCCTCAGTATTACCTGCTGCTGATGCCTCTCCTGGCCTTCATCGCCGCAGGTGGAATGCTCGCCCTGGACCGCCTCATTCTGCGCCTCGCCGGGCGTGACACGCCCTGGCTCCTGCGCACCATCCTGTTCTGCGGTGTCATCGCCGCCATCCTTCCGAATTTCTACGCGCTCACCACACCCCCCAAACGCTTGGAAAGATTGGTCTATTCCCCTTTCGTATTCAGCGAATCCATCGTCGCTGCAGAAAAAGTAGCTCAGGCCACCCTTCCGGATGAAAGGGTTTTGATCGCCGGATCCGAACCTCAAATCCTCTATTACGCCCGCAGGCGCAGCGCCACACGCTTCATTGTCATGTACCAGATGATGATTCCCACCCCTCTCGCCGAAGGCTATCAGGAACAGGCCATCAAGGAGATCCTGGCAAACCCGCCCAAAGTGGTGATCGAGATCTCTGAAAGCAGCAGTTGGCTGGTGTTTAAGAAGTCTCCCCCCGACTTTGTAAACTTCCTCTCCGCCATGCTCACCGGCGACTTCACCCCCGTGGGTGCCTACATAAAAACCCCGGAATCCCACGGCTGGACCGAAACCCCAGGCACCGTCCCCCCGCGTGACATGTGCCTGATGATGTACACCCTGCGCACGCCCATTCCCAAATAAAACACCCGTCTTTACTCTCGTAGTACCGCGGCATTTTCAAAAATGTCGGTGCCTGGAGCTGGTTTCTGAACCTGTCCCGGAATCCCGATGGGCATTTCAGACCGGGGCAACCGCCGTAGGGCGATGCCCGCCACTCCACATCAAAGAAAAACAGCACAGGCTAAGCCCGTGCTGTTCTCATTTCTAAAAGTTCTTCCATCAAACCTTAGGCGGCACATACCTCGGAAACAACGGCTCTCCGATGACGATCGCCGTTCCGGGCTTCAGCCCGCCCCACGTCAGCCACTGCGCCAGGTGGTCCACCCCGCCCGTTGCCGGGGCCGCCGCCAACTGCGCCGTGTAATCCTGGCCAAACCGAGCCCAAAGCTCCTGAATCTTGCCCGGGATCACCGGCCACAGCAGCACGGACGCGATGCGAAGCGCCTCCGCGCAGTTGTAAAGAATCGTCGCCACTCGCGGCAAGTTCGCAGGGTCCTTCGCCAGCGTAAACGGCTTGGTCTTCTCGATGAACTCATCCACCTTGCGCACAATGCCCAATGCGGACGCGATCGCGCCGGAAAGATCCAGCTCTTCGTACGCCTTCGCGCTTGCCGCAGCCAGGCCGGCCACCACTTCCGGCGTCAGCGTCGCATCACCGGCGTCTGCAACCGGCGCAGGCAGCACGCCGCCGAAGTATTTGGTGGTCATGTTGGAGGTCCGGCTCAGCGAGTTGCCCAGCGTATTGGCCAGCGCCGTGTTGTAGGTCTCAATGAATTTAGACTTCGCAAAGTCGCTGTCATTGGTCCCCAGCGGGCCTTCCGCAGCCAGGAAAAAGCGCAGCGCATCGAGGCTGAACGTCGCGATGTACTGGTCGATCTCCTTCAAGTCGATGAAGTTCCCCAGCGACTTGCTCATCTTCACGCCTTCGTGGATCCAGAAGCTGTGGGAGTACACCGACTTGGGCAGCAAAACCCATTCGTATCCCGGCTGCTTCTTGAGGGCCAGCAGCATCGCCGGCCAGATCGCCGCGTGGAACCACAGGATGTCCTTCGCCAGCAAATGCACATCCGCCGGCCAGTATTTACGCCGCTCGTCGGTGTCGACGGTGGAGATGTAGTTAAACAACGCATCGATCCACACGTAGATCTTGTGCTGGTCGTCGCCGGGAATGCTGATGCCCCAATCCCCCTGGCCCGTCCGGCTGATGGGGACGTCGTTCATCTCCTTGATCCGGTTGACGATCTCATTCTTACGCGCCTCCGGCAGCACGTTGAACCGGCACCCGTCGAATTCTTCTCCGCGCTCCAGCAGCGCCAGCAGCGGCTCCCGGTACGCACTCAAACGGAAGAAATAGTTCTTCTCCGTTTTGCGCACCAGCGGCTTCTGGTTGATGGCGCTCTTAAAGCCCTGCTTTTCCGCGTTGGCGTCGGTGACATACTCTTCCTGCCCCGCGTCGTACCAGCCGGCGTAGTCGCCCAGGTACACATCGCCGGAGTTCATCAGCGCCTTCACATACGCCTGCACGCGCGTCTTGTGCCGGTCCTGCGTCGTCCGGATGAAGTCCGTGTTCGAAATCGCCAGCTTCGCAAACGTCTCCTGGAACGACTTGGCATTCCGGTCCGCCCATTGAATCGGGGTCACGTTGTGCGCCGCTGCGGAATCCACCACCTTCGCCGCATGTTCATCGGTCCCGGTTAAAAAGAAAACATCCCGGCCGGCCAGCCGGTGAAACCGCGCCATCACATCGGCAACCGTCGTGGTATAGACATGCCCAATATGCGGCTCATCGTTGACGTAATAAATCGGCGTAGTGACGTAGAAGGTTTTTGGCGTGCTCATGGTTTACTCGTATTTTCCCCGGATATTAGGGGACGTAACGATACCCGGGAACGATGGTTACAGCAATGGTGGAACGCTTCTTTCTCCCTCCCGGATGCAGGACGGATTGTACGTCTGGACCGGGAGCGCCGGCGTCCCACCGGCTCCCGATCAACCACCTTCACCGACATAAGTGAACTCTTCAGTCGCCAATCTCCCTGCTTCTCTCTCTGACCAGCCCCTGGACCCCAGCCCCCAGACCCTTCCTTCTCCTCCCTCTCTCCCCTTTGGGCTGATCATTCCCCAACTCTTCCCTTCGCGGTAAAAATTCCGCGCTTGGTTTTCACTCCCCAGGTCCGCAAAAAACCGTCATGCACCCCTCCATCCAAAAACCAAGCATGTATATCCTGCAAGTCTTGTAAATCGTGTTAAAAAATGATCCTCGCAACGCTCCCCAAACCTCAACACCACCCTTCACCCTTTCCTGACTCCCCTCTGACCAGACCCCAGACCCATCTTCAAATCTTCGTGTCTTCGTGACTTAGTGGTTAACTCTTCCTCTTCCATCTGCGCCCCCCAATAGCAGAATTCTCAATGCACTTCGGCAGGCGCGCACATGGACGCCCGGCTCGCGCACGGCAAGATATCTCCTGTCTCCTCCAACCCCCGCAAAAGGAACCTCAGCAGATGTATCCCATGCATCCCCATCAAGTCATCACCGACGCCCAATTCGATGAACTCGTCGAAAACGGCTTCCTCATCATCCCCAACTTCATCCGAGGCGAAGAACTTGCCACCCTCCAGGCCGCCCAGCGCCGCGTCCTCAAAACCTGGGAACAGGTCAAGGACAATCCGCCCAACGACAACTACAACAACAACGCCATGTTCGTAAAGTACCCACCCGAAGACGTAACCATGGCGGGTCTCTACCGCCACCCCGAACTCCTGCGCATCTGCAAGCGCTACCTCAAAACCGAAGACATCCACTTCCGCGTCGGCTACATGTTCGCCCGCTACCCCGGCAACTCCAGCCAGGACATGGGCCACATCGACAACGGCAACAACTCCCTGCTCCCCATGAGCGAATCCGCCCGCGAATACGGCCAGATCGGCGCATGGATCCACCTCGAAGACGTCGGCCCCGACCAGGCCCCCCTTCGCCTCGTCGCCAAAAAACACGGCAAAGACCTCTCCAAAGCCGTCCCCGTCGTCGTCCCCGCCGGCTCAGTCGCCATGTTCAGCAACTACACCTGGCACGCCGCCAGCACCTACGAACGCAAAGACGGCCAACGCTTCGTCTGGGGCTTTGGCGCAGGCCGCGCAGACCACCCCTTTGAAGGCTTCGTCCACTACACCATGCACGGCCAGCATCCCGTCTTCAAGCAAATGATCGCCCAATGCACTGCCGAAGAACGCGCCCTCTTCCGCTTCCCCAAGCCCAACCACCCCTACTACACCAAGCAAACCCTCGCCGCCCTGGAAGCCCAATACCCCGGCTGGAACGCCCGCGGCGAATACAAGCCCATGGACTAAAAATCCACTTCTAAAAAAGGGAGCACACCATAGACCGTCCGCGGGCTACGGTGTGCTTTGCATGTACCGGCAATGCTCTAATCATCCGCTACACCGCCCCGGCACCCCATTCCCGCTCTCCGATTTATAAGTCGCAAATCACAACTTACAAATTCCCCCTCACCTCTTCGCATTCGCAATCTCTTCCGCAATCACCACCTTGAAGTCCGCCAATTGCCCGCGGGTCAGTTCCGGCATCATCCGTCCGATCACTTCCCTCCGCTTGGCCGTGGTTTCCGCTTTCACCAGCTCCTGCTGCAGGTTCTTTAGCTGCCCCGTGATCCGCTTCATCTGACCCGTAGTCAGGCTCCCAGGCGGGCGCTTGGACTCCTGCCTCTTGGTCCCTCCCAGAAACACCGTCAGCTCTTCCGTGCTCAATGTCCGCGTCGCGTCCACAAACCCATCCACGATTGTCGTCCGCCATGCCTGCGGCTCCCCGGTCAACCCTTGCAGCTTTTGTGCCGTGTTTTCGATACCCAGCGAAAGCACATCGATCTTGCTGTCGCTGAACGTCTCAATCACGATCGGCTGCGTCGGATGCACCAGTTCCCGGTATTGAATGTACTGCTCAAGGGTCAATTGCTGGGCCAGCATTCGGTCCCGCTTTTCCGCATTAGGGGACGACCGCCAGAAGTTATCCCACGCCTTCCCGGCATCCTGCCGCACCTGTGCATTGGGCGACTGCTTGTCTTCCTCCATCTTCTTCTGCAGCGCCGCCGCCTTCTCCTTGGAGCTTTCCTTAAAGTCGTTCATCTGCTTCTGATAATCGCTCAGCGCCTTAAGCACCTGCGCCTGCTTCTCCGTCCCCAGCCCCAGTTGCCGGATCGCATCTTCGGGCCTCACGTTGGCCGCCGCAGCCTCGCTCGCCGCGGGTTTTGAGGCCGAATCCTGAGCAATCAACTCACCCGCGCCCATAAGAACGATCAAACCTGCGCAAACAACCAGAAAACGATGATGCGATGTCATAAAAAAGCCCGTTAATTGGAAATACAACCCAGGTTTTTGATGATCAAAATACCCAGACGAATGGTGACGGATCAACACCGGATATAGTAACTCAAAGGCCCTGAATCAGCCTGCCAAAAAATCAGACCGGACACCGGAACATGAGCAATTTGCTGCATAAGCTCGGAATTATGCTCCCGATCATTCAAGCCCCCATGGCGGGTGTCTCCACCCCCGCCATGGCCGCCGCTGTCTCCAACGCCGGCGCACTCGGCTCTCTGGGCATCGGCTCTTCCAACGTCCAGCAAGCAAAAAACGCCATCCTCCAAACCCGCGAGCTCACCGATAAACCCGTCAATGTAAACGTCTTCTGCCACCGCCCAGCCCAGCCCAACCCCGCCAAAGAAGCCCAATGGATCGCCCACCTCGCCCCCTATTTCCGACGCTTCGGCGGCCAACCCCCTCAATCCCTCCAGTCCCCCTACCCCAGCTTCCTTGAAAACCCCCAGATGCTGGACATGCTCCTCGCCTTCCACCCCGGCGTCGTCAGCTTCCATTTCGGCCTCCCACCCCAGGAAACCATCGACCGTCTTCATCAGGCCGGCGCCGTCCTCCTCGCCTCCGCCACCAACCCCGCCGAAGCCGCGGCCATCGCCGACGCCGGCATCGACGCCATCATCGCCCAGGGCTACGAGGCAGGCGGCCACCGCGGCTGCTTCGCCCCCGACGCCCCCGACCAAAACCTCACCACCCTGGCCCTCACCTCTCTCATCACAAAACATCTTGATACCCCCGTCATCGCCGCAGGCGGCATCATGGACGGCCAGGGTATCGCCAATGCCCTCACAGCAGGCGCAAGCGCCGCACAGCTCGGCACAGCCTTTATCGCCTGCCCCGAATCCGCAATCGACGACGCCTACCGCAAAGCGCTTCAAGGCCCCGGCGCCACCCGCACCCGCATGATCCGCGCCATGTCCGGCCGCCCCGCCCGCTGCCTCGGCAACCGCTTCACTCAGCTCGACGAAATCACCGACCCCGCATTGATCCCCGACTACCCCATCGCCTACGACGCAGGCAAACTCCTCAACCTCGCCGCCAAAAAACAAGGCGAAACCGGCTTCGCAGGTCAATGGGCCGGCCAGGGCGCGCCCCACTCCCGCCCCATTCCCGCCGCAGATTTAATCGCAGTTTTGACTCAAGAAATGAACGCAGGCAAACAGCCAAACACCTCAGGCTGACGCCATAACGTCTCTGCCCCCTCTCCTTTTGGGCTGATCATTACCCAAGTTTCTGGAAGACATGGCACGCGCCCACGTCCACGCCAGCCACCCCGTAACGACCTAACTCCGTCTGCCTTTGTCTTCACCCTTTCCCGACTCTGACTTTTCCGCCTCTTAACTTCGCGTCTTCGCGCCTTCGCGGTAAAACTCTTCCTCTTCCCTTCTGCGCATCCAACGCTCATTTCAAAACCTGGGGAATGATCAGCCTGTTGGGAGAGGGAATCCCTCTCAGCTCAACCCCGAAGCATCTCTCCCCACCACCGTCCGCCAAGGCCGCACATACCACTTGCTCACGATCCCATGCACCACATACGGGTCACCCTTGGCAAACGCCTCCGCCTTCTCAGTTGAGTTGGACTTAAACAAAAGCACCGCGCTCCCGTCCTCCGCCGCGCCTAAATTCCCCGCCAGCACCATGCCCGACGACTTCACCGCTTCGATCACATACGCAAAATGCGCCTCTTCATACGGCTTTTGCTTCTCCGCATAGCCCGGCGTCTTTTCATAAAACAGCAGATAGTGCATGGATCAGGCCTCCTGGCCGTCAAAAAGATGAGTGTCCAACCCGTCGATGCTCTTGGCGTTCTTCTCCCGCCTGTACTTTTCCAGGCCTTCCTCGCCTTTTGCCTCAGACCACTTGACCAGCGTATCGCGATGCCCCTGAAACTCATACCGCGGCACTGCAAAACCGCACGTGGTCATGATCGAATCGATATCCATCCCGATGATCTGCCGTTCCCCCGGCAATTTAGGAAACAGCGGCGCAAGCCCGGCCCACTCCGGGTCCTTGGGCCGCACAAACCACCCTTTGCCGTACAACCGCAGAATCATCGGCTTCTCGTCAAAGCTGCAGAACATCAGCGTCAGCCGGCCGTTGTCCATCAGGTGCGCCGTCGTTTCGCTTTCCCCGCCTGTCAGGTCCAGGTAAGCCACACGCTTGTTGTCCAGGATCCGAAACGTGTCCAATCCCTTGGGCGAAACATTGATCCGCCCGCTGTTGGGAGCCGACGCGTTAAAAAACATGTGCTGCGCACCGATGAACTCGCGCAGCGAATCATTCAACTCATCGTAGAAGCGACCCATGGATTACCCTTTCCCGCAAAGTGGAAACCCGCACACCGGTGCGCCGCTGTAGCTGGAGTTGAAGGGTAGATACAAAAACACCAGTGAGTCAAGAACAAAAAGCGCAGCGCACACAACAGAAAATTAGTTTCGCAAAACACTTCCCCAAAAGGAGACAAGCCCCTCAACGATTTATATACTCGGTCGCAATACTGACGGGAGTTCCACAATGCTTAAGAAGTACCTGACAAAATTGAACTCCAAAGCCGCGTTGCTTTGCGCGCTGGCAGCATTTGGATTGTCGCAAACCGCCTTCGGCGCCGAGGTCGAGCTGGAAACCGGCGAAAAGATTTCCGGTTACGTCATCTCGCAGACCCCGGAAGAAACCGTGGTCAAGCACAACATTCTCGGTGTGCTCAAGATCAACACCAAGAACATCAAGGGCATCAAGTTCGCCGACGGCGAGCACATCGGCGAACCCCTCCCCGGTTCCGCTGACAGCCCCGCCCCCGCCAAGGTTGTCGTTCCCGAGGGCGCTGGGCCCCTCACCGCCACGGCGCCCACCACGGCCACCGCACCGGCCCCCAAACCCGAAGAGGAAGAAAAATTCAGCGTAACCCCCAAGTGGCTGCGCAACCTCCTCAAGGAATGGAAGACCCAGATCGAACTGGGTGCATCGGGCCAGTCCTACGTCCAGAACACCACCAACTTCCGCTTCGCCTTCAACACCGTCCGCGACACCCCCAAGAACCTCACCAAAATCGACTTCTCCTACGTCTGGGGTCAAACCGACGGCTCCAACACCAAGAATGAAGTCTCCACCGGCATCCGCAACGACTTCAACCTCGGCGAAAAACCCTACATCTTCGCCCTCGGCCGATACGACTACAACCAGTTCGGCGACTGGAACCATCGTCTCTCGGCCCGCACCGGTCCCGGTTACTGGTTCGTCAAGGAAGAAAAGTTCAAGCTCAACGGCGAAGTCGGTTTCGGTTTCTATAAACAGTTCAATTCGCCAAACGAAGACATCACGCCTGAAATGTCCATCGGCGGCGCTCTCGAATGGAAGATCACCAAAAACCAGAAATTCACCGGCAGCACCGCCATCCTGCCTGAATTCCGCTACCTCGGCCGTTACCGCGTCGTCAGCGCCGCCGAATACAGCGTCGCCCTCTCAGACGTGGAAAACCTCCTCTTTAAGGTCGGTCTCACCAACGAATACACCTCCTTCCTGCTCACCCCCCAGGGCGTACGCGATAACTTCAACTTCTACGCCGCCCTCGTCATCGGCTTCTGATCCAAAATCCAACCACCAAAAAAAGACACGCCCCCAGCGTGTCTTTTTTCATCCCCGTAAGGTCCCGCAGGGTGCGGCCCAGTCCGCGAAGCCCACCACCATCTACCTCCGCTGCTCCACTCTCTACTGCGCACCCCCACAATCCCGCCCCTCTTCAAATCACAAATTTAAAATTTAAAATTTTAAACTACAACTAAAACACCCTCACTCCCGCTCCCCCTCCGGCATCCAGTTCGACTTCAAATGGTCCACCATCCCCCGCCACCGCTTGGCCTGGTCCGGGTTCAGCTCCGCCTGAATCTCCTTGGCCGTCACCTCCAGCTCCTTGCGCACGCGAGGCTGAAAATCACTCCGCATCGTCCGCATCGCCGCCTGCCTCTTGGTCAGCACTCCCTGCACCCGCTCATGCTGCGCCGGCGACAAATTAAGCTTGCCCACCATCCGCTCCAGCACTTTCCGATGCGCCTCATCCGGATGCTTCGCCGCGCTCCTGGCCCGGTTCACCACAATCGCCAGCATCCCCGCGCCGCCCACCATCGCGCCGGAAACAAACAACACCAGTGCAAGCGCAGCCACCACCCATTTCCGGGCGTACCACCTGGGCTTTACGGGAGCGATCACCGGTAACGGGGCCGTATCTTGCGTCATAGCAGCCACTCCGAGGTTTGTTGGGTCACAGGGTCAACCGGGTCCACATGCGTGTCCAGGGTGGTCCACACAATCACCACCACCACCAGCGCCGCCGCCACGGCCAGCAGCGAGGCCCCCGCGAGAATCCTGATCGGCGCGCTCTCGCCCGTGATCCGCAAGTCAAGTGGTTCCCCCTTCCGCAGCCTCGCCAGCACCGCGTCAGCCACATCCACCTTCACCTCAGGCATCGCCTGTGCGCGTCGGTCGAGTTCTTTGAGATCCTCAAAACCACTCATGACATGGCCTCCTGAATAAGCCGTGTGAGGTCCGGCGAATCTTCAATCATCTTCTTAAGTCTCAGCCTTGCCCGAAACGCCTGTACTTTAATCATCGTCGTCGACCGCCCCATCAGGTCCGCCGCTTCCCTGGCGGTTTTCCCCTCCAGGTGCATCAGCACGATCACCATCCGATCCACCGGTTCCAGCTTCGCCAGCACGATATCCAGCGCATCCCTCGCCGCCTGCGCCCGATCCGTCTGCGCGTCCTCCGGCACCCGCGAAAGCGTCAATTCAGTCACCTGGGTCGGCAGTCGCTTTTGCTCTTCCCAATGCTTAAGCCCCACCCGCGTGGCGATCCTGTTCAACCAATGCGAAAACGGCGCAGACCCGGAAAATCCCGCCAGCGAAAGATACGCCTGCACAAACACATCCTGCGTCAGCTCTTCCACCGCCTGCCGGTTCCTGGAAAACCGCGCCATTCTCCGCGCCACCAGCGGCTGATAATGCCCAATGAGCCTCGCATACGCATCGGGATTGCCCGACTGCGCCTGCATCAGGCACGCAGCATCGATCTCAACTTGAACACCGGCATCCATGGGACGCCCATTTTCCCCAACCACTGACCGGGGAACAAGCAGCCCCGCACAAAGCTGGTGGATCGGATGTGTGATCGGAAACGGCATCATGGATATTCCCCACAAACAGTGCTCTCAACGCAACGGCTTCCCCCCCCCCTTCCGCGGGGACTGGTCCCCTTCTTCAAGGGACCTGTCCCCTTCCCGTTGCGCCTCCAAATCGCTCCACACGCAAAAGCCGGGTTGGCACACTGTAGGCCGTCCGCGGGCGACGTGTGTCTTGGATGGACTTTCGCCGATTCAAACACATTAAAGTGAGCCTCCCCCACAAAAAAAGGCAGGAGCGAGGGTGCTCGTTGATCCTCCCCCCAAGCCACCTTGCACGTAGCTTGCTTGAAAGACTTCCGGAGCACCCTCGCCCCTGCCCTCACCCAGACGGGTGAAGTCAGAGCGGGCCTCCATGCCTCAATCATTGCCCGAAGCATCAATGAACTTTTCAAGCGCTTCCCGGTTTTCCTTCCGGTACTCTTCCAGCTTCTTCACCTGCTCCGGGGTCAGCACTGCCTTGATTCCCGCATAAATCTTGCTGCCCGTCACGCCGGCATCGCCCGCCGCCTTGCCCAGTTCCGTCGCCGCCGCCCGGATCGCCGATTCATTGGCGCCGTCGGAGGTCACCGCGTCGCGCAGCGCCAGGCGCTTATCCGCCACCGCTTTCACCTGGCTCCGCATCGTGTCGCGGTACGGCGCCGTCGCTTCCTTGATCTGCTTCTTCTGGTCATCCGTCAGGTTGAGCTCCTTGCCCAGTTCCTGCAGCTTGCCCATCCGCTCGCCTGCCGCCGCCGCCCGGGGGTGCTCCTTACCAGCGCCGCCATGCTCCTTGCCTTCCTTGCCCGGCCCGGCGAAAGCCGAAGCGCCCGCAAGAAAGAGGCTGGCCAGAACCGCAACAGGAACCCACTTGGATTGATTATTCACAGTCGTACTCCTTTGAGAGTGTGTTTTCGCCGGCCTACATCGGCCGTACACACAAGGAGTGCGCCCAGACCATCCCCCGGTTACACCCCCCCAAAAATAATCTTCGTCCAATGAAAAAAACAAAGACGCGGAGCCAGCTCCGTGTCTTCGTCTGAAAAAACATCTAACATCTCACATCAGACATCTAACATTCTCAGCTGATCGCCTTGATGATCGCTTCCAGGTCATCCGGCACCGGCACCGGCCGGCAGGCCATCCGGCCATGCGGTTCCAGCCGGGTCGCCTTGTCCTGCACGCTCTTCATGTCGATGCCCGTGTGGTACTTCACCGTCGCATCCGGGTCCTTCAGCACATGCCCCGTGAGGATGCAAACCACTTCCTCATCCTTGTGGATCACGCCTTCCTTCAGCAGCATGTGCGCGCCCGCCACGCTCGCTGCGGACGCCGGCTCGCACCCAAACCCGAACCGGCCCACCATCGCCTTGTGCTCCAGGATGGTTTCATCATCCACTTCGCGCACCACGCCCTTCATCACATCCAGCGCGCGCAGTGCCTTGGGCAGGTTCACCGGCTCATTGATCTCGATCGCCGAGGCGATCGTATGCGCATGCCGGTTTTCCGCGAACATCTTGTCGTAAAACGCCTTCACCTTCGCCCGGTCATACCGGCCGTCGTTCCAGCGCAGCCCTTGCTCTTCATACAGTTGATAAAGCGTGTTGGCGCCTTGCGCGTTGATGACCGCCAATCGTGGAATCTTCCGGATCAGGCCCAGTTCGTAAAGCTCTGCAAACGCCTTGCCGAACGCCGAGCAGTTGCCCAGGTTTCCGCCCGGCACCACGATCCAGTCCGGCACGCGCCAGTCCAGCGCTTCCAGCACCCGGTACATGATCGACTTCTGTCCTTCCAGCCGGAAGGGGTTCACGCTATTCATCAGATAGACGCCCAGTTCCGGCCGCTCCACCGTCAGTTGCCGCACTCTGCGCAGGCACGCGTCAAAGTCGCCCTGCACCTGCAGCGTCAGCGCGCCGTAATCCAGCGACTGCGAAAGCTTGCCGTAGGCGATCTTGCCCGATCCGATGAACACGATGCCCTGCATGCCCGAAAGCGATGCGAACATCGCCAGGCTGGCCGACGTATTGCCCGTGGAGGCGCACGCCACCCGCTTGGCGCCGATGATGTTGGCATGCGTGAACGCAGCGGTCATCCCGTTGTCTTTAAACGAGCCCGAAGGGTTCAGCCCTTCGTATTGCAGGTACAGCTTGCCAGGGGTGTGCCCCAGGTGCTTGGCCAGCAGCCGGGCTTCCTGCAGGTTCGTCCGCCCTTCGCCGACGGTCACGATGTCGGATTCCCGCCGGAAGAACGGCATCAGTTCGCGAAAGCGCCACACGCCCGAAAAGTCCAGCGCCCCGTTGCCGCTTTCGCCCTTGGTGTTCCACCGGTGCTCAAAGTACGACATCGACTTGGGCACGGCCAGCCGGCTCCAGTCATACCGGATCTCAAGCAGGGAGTTCTTGGCTTTACGCGCGCACACAGGGCATGAGACATGCACTTCTTCAATGCCGAAGGTTGCGCCGCAGTCCGGGTCGATGCACTTTTGAAAAGCTTGATTCATGGCGGTCTGGGTCCTAAATAGTCAGACCTTCTATTGTAGGACAGATTCACCAGTTTGCATAAACCCAGCAATCAAACGGAATAGTTCACCGCCATGAACCATTGCATTCCCCAATGACGTTACATTCGCCCGCCCCTGATAAGGGACGACCGGCTGTAGCACAGGGTAAGCATGTACTCATGCGCCACCCTGGGTTTGAACCATTTATAAAAAAGCTCTTGCACGCGCCCGCGTCCACGCCATCCAACCCGTAACAATCCAACTCCGTCTACATCTTCCCTTTTCCTGACTCCGCTCTTTCCGCATCTTAACTTCGTGTCTTCGAGCCTTTGTGGTTAACTCTTCCTCTTCACTTCTCCTCAACCTTGTTCTTAAAATCCTGCTTCGCCAGAGTGAGCTTGCGCAACTCCCGCTCGGCCAGATGCCAGTTTTCCTCGCAGTGCCCGGGGAGACATCCGGATTCCTCATAAATCTCAAACGCCCGCTTGGCGATCTCCTCATGCGTCGGCTTCACCAGCGGATGCCCCCCTTCGTTCTCCCAATTCGCAATCGCTTCCTTCTGCACCACCTTTTCAGCCGGCTTTGGGTTCGGATGCGGCTCGGTGGGAAGTTCTGCAATATCGCTGGTCTTCTTCAATTGAATCATGGCGGCCCCCTTCTAAAAGGTGCGTCGTGGTGTGTGAATAAAAAGTCCTCTATCTAAATTAGAACCACTCGCCCTCAAAAGACATAGGGAAATGTTCCACCACCCCCTCAGAATTGACCGGGTCCCCCCACAAGCCCGCACCCCTTCAAGTAGGTCGGATTAGACGTCCTCGTCGTAATCTGACACCCGTTTTACACCGAAAAATCAATTCCCCCATACCCCCACCCCAACGCCCCCACTCTCTCCGACTCCCTCCGACTCCCCCTCTAAAAAACATCCAACATCTAAACCTCATACATCTGACATTCCCCCTCCGCCCACGCCCCTCACCCCTCCCCCAACCTCTTGCACACCGCGTTAAAAATCTCTTCCGGCTCGCTCATGCGCCCCGCCCCGGACGTCCGACACGCCTGCCACCCTTCCGCCGGGCCCACAAACTCGTACCCCAGCAGCGATTGCACCGTCTGCACGTTCCGCTGCGTAACCGGGTTCTCCCACATCTGCGCATTCATCGCCGGCGCCAGCAGCACCGGCGTCATTTTCGGGTTCCTCGGCAGCGCTGTCGCGCTCAGTGAAACGATGTCATCGCACAGCCCTGCGGCGAGCTTGGCGATAAAGTCCGCCGTTGCCGGCGCCACCACATACAGATCGCACCACCGTGCCAGGTTCACATGCTGGGAGTCTTTATGCTCCACCTGCTGCCACACGCTCGTCACCACCGGCGCATTCGACAGCGCCTCAAACGTCAGCGGCTGCACAAACTTCGTCGCGGACTCCGTCATCACCACCCGCACGCTCGCCCCGGCCTGCGCCAGCCGGCTCACCAGTGTGCACGTCTTGTAACATGAGATACCGCCCGTGACTCCCACCAGAATCTTTCGATCTTGGCAGGCACGGGCGTTCATAAATAGTCCTTGGTGATGAGAACCCGCAGCCCTTTAGGCTTCGGCTTCGTCGTTGCCCTGGTCTTCCAGCGTCAGTTCAAGGCTGATCTTGTTTTCGACGATTTCCTGCACAGCCACTTCAAAGTCGTTACGGCCGTTGCGTTCCACCAGCGGGCGCTGACCGGCCATCAACTCACGGATACGGTGCTGAACCAATGCGGTGAACTTGAAACGGCCGCCGAACTTATTAATGATCCGGTCGTCTTTGAGTGCGTCAAGCATCGAGAGCCTCTCCTGAAATCAGATCAGACTTTTGGTCAAGGCTAACAGTATAGCGATATCCCCCATCCTGTTCCAGTGGCATAAACACCCAACCCCCCGGGCCTTCGCATCTTAATTCTCTTCAACTCAAAAAGATCACCGCGCTTAGCCAGCGCTTACACATGCCCAACGCTCTTCCACTTTCCGCCTCTTCACTTCGCGTCTTCGCGGTAAAAAAATCCGCTCTTGCTTCTCTATCATCCCCTCTTAAACTTCTCGTCACCTTCGAGTCTTCGTGCCTTAGTGGTTAACTCTTCCGCTTCCCACTCACCCCCCCAAACTCCCGATCCACCCAACCACCGACATCACCAGCGCCCAGATCGTCCCCGCAACCAGCACCAGATAAAACGTCGTCCCCGCCATCACCACATACCCCAGCACCAACAGCAGACCATCCCTCAGCATAAACCCGATCGCCAGCAGAATAATCGCCGCCGCCGGCAATGGATTCACCATCGGCGGCGGCATCATCAGCAAAATCGCACACCACGCCAGCGACACACCGATCAAATTCGTAAACCCCGGCCAAAGCAAAAACGTCCAACGCTCCTGAAACCACTTCTCCAGCCGCCGCATCACCGGCACCATCTTCGTCAGCAGCTTCTTCATGAAGTTGCCCACGTTCCGGTCCAGCACCCGCTTGGGCAGCCATGGACTCATCCCCAGTGAAAGCCGCACCCCAATCACAATCGTCGCCACCCCCACCGGAATCGTCAGCCCAGGCGGCGCAATCGGCAACACCGCAAACGGTGCCACCAACACCACCAAAAGCAACATAAACCCCCGCCCCTTCAGCAACTGCTGCATCGCGCCGATCGTCATCGGTGCCTCATGCATCTTGTTGAGAACCCCCTGCAGCTCGTCGCTAAGCTTCGCGGCGGCCGGTTCTGCAGGCTCAAGTTGTGGGCTGGCCGGTGAGTTACTCATAACGTACGAAACCCGGTGATGGTATCCGCCCCAACCCCGACAAGCCAATGCCTCACCCAGGGCAACAGGGCAATGTGCTTGAAAAAGAGTGCCTGGGGCTGCCGTCCGCGGCTGCCCCGGAATCCCGTTGGTTTCCCGATTCAAAGCAGTTCCGCACGCCTGCGCAGCGGTATCGGAGTTTCAAGTTCCCGGGGACCCTGAACGAAAAAGCCTGCCCCTCCCAGGTGCATGCCCCTTTGATACCCAAACCTCACTCACCCCACTCATGAACACCCGGTAACCCGCTCACCCGATAACCCGGGCGCGTGGGCTTTCGTCAAATGCGATTGCCCTATGCCCGGCAAGGATGTCTTGACGCAACCCATCAATTAAGTGAATATTGTTCATCGGCCTACGGATGGGCCGTCCCCCCGACACGGAGGTTTCACACGATGCGTCTTGCAAAGCTCACCCTTTCCGGCTTTAAATCATTCGCTGACCGGACTGAAATCGCCTTCGATGCCCCCATCACCGGCATCGTCGGTCCCAATGGTTGCGGCAAGTCCAACATCGTCGACGCCATCAAATGGGTGCTGGGTGAGCAATCCGCCAAAAGCCTTCGTGGCGATGCCATGATGGACGTCATCTTCAACGGCTCCTCCGCCCGCAAACCCTCGGGCATGGCTTCCGTCACCCTCACTTTTGACAACCCCAAGCGTCCTGACGGCACCCGCATCCTCCCCGTCGACGCCGAAACCGTCGGCGTCACCCGCCAGCTCTTCCGCGACGGCTCCAGCGACTACCTCATCAACAAGCGCCGCGCCCGTCTGCGCGATGTGCGCGAACTGTTCATGGACACCGGCATCGGCACCGACGCCTACTCCATGATCGAACAGGGCAAAGTCGCCCTCATGCTCGATGCCAACGCCGACCAGCGCCGCGAGCTCTTCGAAGAGGCCGCCGGCATCAGCAAGTTCAAGGCCCGCAAAAAGGAAGCCCTCCGCAAGCTTGAGCGCACCGAGCAGAACCTCGGCCTCTCCCGCCAGCGCCTGGAAGACACCGAAAAGCGCCTCCGCAGCGTCAAGATCCAGGCCGGCCGCGCCCGCAACCACCAGGAATACACCACCCAGCTCCGCGAGCTTCAGCTCACCTACACCCTCGCCGAGTACCACAAACTCACCTCCCAGCTCAAGGAAGTTTCCGAAAAGCTTGAGCAGGCCGAAGCCGACCGCGCCGCCCGCGCCCGTGAGCTCACCAAGGCCGAGCAATCCCTCGCCGACGTCCAGCAGGAACACCAGGCCATCCAGGGCCAGTTGAAGCAGGTCGAGCACGACCGCGTCAGCCAGCAGAGCGCCCGCGACCAGGCCTCCCAGCGCGCCAAATTCTCCACCGATCAGGCCGCCGAACTCACCCGCCAGATCGACCGCGACACTCAGCGCATCAACGAGCTCACCGGCCGCAAAACCCAGCTCGAAAAAGAAGTCGCCGACGCCACCGCCGCCATCCAGAAATACGTCGACGCCCAGAAGGCCGCCGAAGCCAAGGTCGTCCAGGCCCAGGAGGACTACCGCCTCCTCCAGCACGAGCTCAACGAAAAGCGCCGCCAGATCGAAGATGAGAAAGCCGGCGTCATCGGCCTCATGCGCCGCACCTCCCAGCTTCACAACGAAATCAACTCCATCGGCGTCTTCGAAAAGAACCTGCTCTCCAACCGCGACCGCATCGACAACCGCGCCGGCCAGATCAAGCAGGAGCTTGAAAAGCTCTACACCGCCCGCGATCAATACGCCGCCAAGCTCGACGAAGTAAAGAAGCTCATCGAGAGTGAAAACACCAAGATTCAGGAGATCAAGCAGCAGGGCGAACAGCTCTCCGGCCAGCAAAAGGAAGTCACCCAGCGCTTAGGCTCCCTGAAGGAAAACCGCTCCGGCCTCGCCTCCCGCCGCCACCTCCTCCAGGAGATGGAAGACAAGCGCCAGGGCGTCGCCGACGCCGTCAAGGCCGTCCTCGCCCGCAAGGCCACCGACGACAAGCGCCTCGCCCAGGCCAGGGCAGCCAACCAGCAGAATCTCCCCCCCGCCCCGCTTAATTTCGTCCGCGGCCTCCTCGCCGACATGATCGAAGCCGACGTCGAAAACGCACGCCCTGTCGAAATCGCCCTCGGCGACTACCAGCAGGCCCTCGTCGTCGACAGCATGGACGACCTCACCACCCCCTCCACAGGCGGTGAACTCCTCCGCTCCCTCGCCGGCCGCGTCACCCTCCTCGCCGCCGACCAGTACGGCTTTAGCTCAAACCCCGTCATCCTCGACCGCATCGCCGCCCTCCCCGAAGCCAAACGCCTCGTGGACCTCATCCGCTGCCCCAGAGAAGTCATCGGCCTCGTCGAAAACATCTTCGGCCGCACCATCGTCGCCAAAGACCTCGCCACCGCCCTTGCTCTTCGCAAGGAACTCCCCGCCGGCTACCGCTTCGTCGCCCAGACCGGCGAATTGATCGAGCCCGACGGCCGCGTCATCGCCGGCCCCGTCAACGCCTCCGCCGCCACCGGCCTCATCTCCCGCCGCTCGGAGCTCGCCAAACTCAACACCGATATCAAGGCCCTGGACGAAAAAATCGCCCAGGATCAGCAAACCCTCTCCGGCTTGTCGGAAACCGCCCAGCACATCGACCGCCTCTCGCAAAAACTCCGCCAATCCGTCTTTGAAGCCAACAGCGTCAAGGTCGAAGCTTCCAGCCGCATGGACAACGTCGCCAGCCAGGCTCAGCGGCTCGAACGCGAACAGCCCGTCCTCGCCACCGAAGCCCAGCAGATCCACAAGCAGCTCACCGACGCCGACGCCAAGCGCAAGCTCCATCAGGGCGAAGCTGCCAAGCTCGAAGCCGACAGCCAGGAACGCCAGAAAAACGTCCAGGCCCTCGAACAAGGCATCACCGGCCTGCAGACCAAGACCGAACAGGTCCGCGAACAGCTCACCCTCATCCGCGTCGAAGCCGGCAAAATCGTCGAACAGCTCGGCAGCGCTCAGCGCCACCAGCGCCAGTTGGAAACCACCGTCGCCGATGTCACCCGCCAGGCCAAATCCCTGGAAGAGCAATCCCAGCACCACCGCACCCGCATCGCCGACCTCCAGAAAACCGCCCAGGAAGCCCAGCAGACCGTCGAGCAGGCCGAAGCCCGCCTCAAAGAGCTCCAGCTCCGCCACGAACTCGTCACCCACAAGCTCACCAAGTCCCACCAGTTGATCGCCCAGCTCAAGCAGGAATACACCGAGGAAAAGAAGGCCGTCGAAATCCTCGACAAGGCCATCGGCGAACACCAGCTCGGCAAACGCGGCCTGGAAGTCAAGGTCGAAGGCGTCCAGCAACGCGGCCAGGAACAGCTCGCCCTCGACGTCGCCTACGCCTACCAGACCTACCAGCCCCAGGAAATCGAATGGGCCGCCATCGAAGCCCAGATCAAGGAACTCCGCGGCAAGCTCGATCGCCTCGGCTCCGTCAACGTCGACGCCATCACCGAGCAGGAAGACCTTGAAAAGCAGTTCGCCAACCTCGAAACCCAGGTCAAGGACATCGAGGAAGGCAAGCGCCAGCTCGACGAACTCATCACCAAGATCAACGACGACTCCCGCAAGCGCTTCGAAGACACCTTCAACCAGATCAAGGAAAACTTCGCCGGCCCCTCCGGCATGTTCCGCAAGCTCTTCGGCGGCGGCAAAGCCGAACTCATCATGGTCCCCGACGAACAAGGCAAAGTCGATGTCCTTGAGTCCGGCATCGAAATCACCGCCAAACCGCCGGGCAAGGAACCCCGCGCCCTCTCCCAGCTCTCAGGCGGCGAAAAAACCATGACCGCCGTCGCACTCCTCATGGCCATCTTCCAGACCCGCCCCAGCCCCTTCTGCGTCCTCGACGAAGTCGATGCCGCGCTCGACGAAGCAAACGTCGAACGCTTCACCGGCGTCATCAAAAGCTTCCTCGACAAGAGCCATTTCATCGTCATCACCCACCATAAGCGCACCATGCAGGGCTGCGACATGCTCTACGGCGTCACCATGCAGGAACGCGGCGTAAGCAAGCGCGTCGCCGTCCGCTTCGACCAGGTCGGCGCCGATGGCAAAATCGCAGACGCCGCCATCGCCCAGCAGCAAAAAGACGACGCCACCAAGCCCGCGCCCGTCGAGGAAGAAGAAGTCATCGCCGACGACTCCGTCCCCGCCGCCGCGGACCTCATCATCCGCAAGCCCAAGACCCAGGAACAGGCCGCCGCCGTCGTCGTGGAAGCCATCAAGGCCGCCGAGGCCACCGTCACCCAACCCGCCCCAGCCCCCCAGGCCCCGGAAACCGCCGCTCAGCCCGCCGCCACGATCGCACAAGAGGCTCCTCCGGCTCAGGCTCAACCGGCCCCGGCCATCAATCTCGACGCCGTCGCCACCCCGGCCCCTTCGCCGGAGGTCATCGTCACCTCTGCCGAAATCCCCAAGCCCGCAGGCGAACCCTCCGGCCCCGTCGGCTTAAACTCCTTCCGCCGTCGCCTCGCCGCCATGCTCGAAGGCAAAAAAGCCGTCCCCGAAGACACCAAGCCCAACCCCTGACCCAACCGAGTCAGCACGTCTTCTTGAGCGCTCAACCGCTGCTCTCCGCCCCAGCGAGGCGACCGCACAGAGCCGGGGGATCAGCGAGTCTGTCTGAAAACCCTCTTCGTAGGGTGGTGCCGAGTCTTCGAGGCCCACCACACCAAGCCCGATACCATTGTCCCGCCCCAGCGGGGGCGATCGGCTGTAGCCGCGCGCAAGCGAATCTTCGAGCGCAGCCCCGGACAACAACCATTTGATTGTTTCTTGTTTTTCAGCACCCTCAATGGGTGCTGAAAAAGTCTTCTCTGCCATAGACGCCACACCTCCCGCACGCACCACCTCCCCTTGCCATCCCGCCCTCGCACGCCGCTTTGTGCGCTTCCACGCCCATCCACCCTCCTAGGATCAATCGTGGAAACCCACAAAAAGGCGCCAGTCATGACCCCCAATGTCAACAAACCCGTCAACAACACCCGCAGGGCCCTGATGTCCCGGCCCATCATCGCCGCCCTCATCGCCCTTACGCTCCTTCCCTCTTCCGGGCCCGGCTTCATCGCCGCCCTCCAGGCCCAGGGCGATCAGCCCCCCGCCGTCCCCGCCGAAGAACAGCCCGAAGCCCTCACCGGCGGCCCCATCCACGAAGCCTTCGCCCAGCCCGTCCCCACCGATCAGCAGCAAAGCACCATCGCCCCCACCCAGCCTCCCGCCAACATCCAGGAAGACCCGCCCGCCGCACGCCCCGCCGGCGAAAACGTCTTCTGGGTCCCCGGCTACTGGTCCTGGGACACCGACCGCAAAGGCTACATCTGGGTCAGCGCGTGCTGGCGCGCCACCGTCCCGGACATGCAATGGGTCCCCGGCTACTGGCACCAGGTCCCCACCGGCTGGGAATGGGTCCCCGGCTTCTGGACCAAATCCGCCACCAAGGAAATCGAATACCTCGCACCCCCGCCCGTCATCCAGCAGGCTGACCCCATCGTCGTCACCTCCTCCGCCGACACCATCTGGGTTCCCCCCTGCTACTACTGGGTCGGCGGACAATACGTCCTCCGCAACGGCTACTGGCTCGCCGCCCAGCCCGGCTGGGTCTGGGTCCCCTCCTACTACTGCCGCACCCCCCGCGGCCACGTCTTCGTCCCCGGCCACTGGGATTACGAACTCGAACATCGCGGCGTCCTCTTCGCCCCCGTCTACATCCCCCCCACCGTCTACGTCCGTCACAGCTACCGCTACTCCCCCAGCATCGTCGTAAACCTCCGCGGCCTCACCGTCAGCCTCTTCGCCTGCCCGCGCTACTCCCACTTCTACTTCGGCGATTACTACGACGACGTCTACATCAGCGTCGGCATCTACCCCTGGTTTGATTGCGACCGCCGCCGCTCCTGGTACGACCCCATCTACCAGCACCACCGCTGGTACAACCAGCGCAACAACCCCCGCTGGGAAGTCGATTGCCGCCGCGATTATGACAACCGCCGCGCCGATCCCCACCTGCGCCCCGCCCGCACCTACCGCGAAATGGAAGCCCGCGTCGCCCGCGCCCCGGAACCCCAGCGCCGCGACCTCCAGACCGCTTCCCCCTACAACCGCTACATCGCCGACAACAACAACCGCGCCCGCTTTCAGGACGTCACTCCCGACGAGCGCCGCCAGCTCTCCGACCGCAACAATCAATTCGATAAATTCCGCCAGGACCGCTCCCGGTGGGAATCCGACCGCCGCTCTCCAGCCGGCCCTTCCGGTCCTGACAACAACAACAACAACAACAACAACAACAACCCGCGCGACAACAACCGCGGCCCCGACCGTGTAAAAACCCAGGGCTCCCCCGTCTCCAGCCCGCCATCGCGTCCAAATCCCGGCAACACCCCATCACCCAACGACCGCCGCGATTCCCGCCCCAATCCCTCCGCACCCAACCGCGACACCGACCGCGATCGCAACACAAACCCAAACGACGGCCGCACCAAAGATCGCCCCAACGACCGCGACGCAAACCGCAACTCCCCAGGCGGCTCCAACCCGCCCGGTGACAACCCCTCCCCCCGCCCCGCCCCCGGCAACCCCAGCGACCGCGACTCCAACAACCGTGGTTCCGCCGGATCAAACGACCGAGGCCAAAACGACCGCAACTCCGCCGGCTCAGGTTCAAATTCAAACCCCGACCGCACCCCACCACGCAAATCCGAACGAGATGCCACCCCGGCTCCCGCCCCCGCTCCTGCCCCTCAACGCCCCTCAAACCCCAATCCCCCTTCCTCTTCACCCAACCCCGGCAGCGGCAAAACCCCCGCCACGCCTCCCCCACCCCCCTCCAAACCTTCACCCAACCCCGACCGCCCCGGCAACTCCGGCGATCGTGGATCAAACGACCGGGGCTCCAGCGACCGCGGCCAAAACGACCGCGGCTCCGGCAACTCCGCCGGCCGCGACCGCGCATCCTCTAATCCCCAACAAAACCCCGACCGCAATCCTCCTCGAAAATCCGACCCTCCCGCGCCCGCCCCGCAACCCCAGCCCGCTCCCGCCCCGGCGCCCCAGCCTCCTCCGGCTCCCGCGCCTGCACCCCAGCCATCACCGGCCCCAGGCCCGCAACGCCCCGCAAACCCATCCCCTTCCAAACCCCCGGCCAATCCCGACCGCCCCAACAACTCCGGCGACCGCTCACCCAGCGACCGCCCAAACGCCAACGACCGCAACTCAAACGATCGCGGCCAAAATGACCGCGGCTCAAGCAGCCGCAACTCAAACGACCGCCGCTAATACCAGGCTCCATCTGCCCCCCCTTCGCAGTATGCCGACACTCTTATCAAAAGGGCCTGTCCCCTTCCCGTTAGCCCCCCAAGCCCTCCCTCAAAACCAACCAAGTGCCACACCACAGCCCGCAGCAGCCCGGTGTCTTGCTCGCGCAACACCACCCTAATCACCCACTGCAACACCAACTCTCCCGGAGCCAGTCCCTCTCCCCTTTAGACACCACAACCACACCTCACATCCTCTCCACCCCCAAAAACGCATTCCCGCCCCACCAACCAAAAATCAAGCATGTAAATCTTGAACATCTTGTAAATCATGTAAAAACTCTGCCTCCCTCCCCAACCCCTCCCATCCTCTTAATCCCAGTCAAAAAATCCCCTCCCTCTGCCCTCACTCCGCCAGCGTCACCACATCCGCCGGGCTGAAGCACACCGCAAGGTCTTCCCCCTGTGCCTCCCCGCGCAGTCGCGGGTTCAGTTCCAGGCTCTTGATCACCACGCCATGCCCCGCGTCCAGCGTGTGCTGCGCCACTTCGCCCAGATAGATGCTCTCCACCCGTTTCACCGGCATCTGGTTGAGTTCGGGCCGCGCATGCGCCTGGCTCCGCGTCATCACCCGCACCGCCTCAGGCCGCACCGAAAGCGTCACTTTGTCATCCTTCTTCACGCTAGGCGGCACCGTCTCCGACCGCACGATCCCCGCGTGCGTCGTAAACGTCCCCTGCGCATCCTGCGGGTGCACCGCCGTCGCCGGAATGAAATTCGTCTCACCCAGGAAGTCCGCCACAAACCGGCTCACCGGGCGGTCATACAGCGTCCGGGGATCACCCGTCTGGATCAATCGTCCGTCCAGCAGCACCGCCATGCCGTCGGCCATGGACAGCGCCTCCTTCTGGTCATGCGTCACATACACCGCGGTGATCTTCGCTTCCTTGCATATCTGCCGGATCTGCGACCGCATCTCCAGCCGCAGCTTCGCATCCAGGTTTGAAAGCGGCTCATCCAGCAGCAGCACGCTGGGTTGAATCACCAGCGCCCGGGCCAGCGCCACGCGCTGTTGCTGGCCGCCGGAAAGCTCATTGGGCTTGTGCAGTTCCCGGTGGCTCATGCGCACCTGTTCCAGCGCCTCGCCCACCTTCTTTTTGATCGTCTCTTTGGGCAGCCCCCGCACCTCCAGCCCAAACGCCACATTCTGCGCCACCGTCATATGCGGCCAAAGCGCATAGCTCTGAAACACCATCCCGCAGTTGCGCTTCTCAGGCGGCAGATACGTCACATCCTTGTCGCCAAACGAAATCGTCCCCCCGGTCGGCTCCGTAAACCCCGCGATCATCCGCAAAAGCGTCGTCTTTCCGCACCCCGAAGGGCCCAGCAAAAAGAACAACGACCCCTGCGGTATCACCAGGTCGATGTGGTCCACGGCAACGGTCTTGCCAAAGCGTTTTTGTAAGCCAGCAATCGTGATCGGCACCATGACGCAAAAGCTTACTTGAATCTCTCAAAATCAACCAATCCTCCCTCGAATAATCCCCTCCGGTTCTTTCACTCCCCCTCAGAGCGGCTGCCCCAACCACATCCCAATCCTCTTAATCATCCCCAGTCCTCTTAATCCCAGTCAAAAATTCTTCCTCCCCCTGCCTCACGCCCAGGGTAAAAGCCTTTGGGGTATTTGTCGGCACATGCGCCCGGGGTATCGGGGTTTCGGGTTATCAGGGGGCTTCGATAAGTTCATGTCACCCAAGGTGAATGCCATTTTGCGGCATGATCCGCCTTTGGGTTCCTCATGGACACCCGGCAACCCGTCACCCGGTCACCCGGGCGCGTGGGAAATCGACAAATGCTTTTACCCTGCCCTCACGCCGTCCTCCCCACATACACGCTCTTCCCCCCTGAACGGTCCACCCCGCGCGCCAGCACCATATCCCCCGCCCGCCGCACGCAGCTTGTGGGCATGAACCGCATCACCAGCCCATTCCTCGACCGTCCCGACACATTCGCCATCGCCCCATGCACCAAGTGGCTGTGATGCACCGAACACTCCCCGGTCGCCAGTTCAATCGGCACCCGCTGCGAAAAATCCACGCCCCCTTTCACCACTTCCAATCCCAGCGCCGCCGGGTCCTTCTCCAGGTCCAGCTTCTCATGCGGCACCACCCCGATGTTATGCGTCCGCGGAATCACCTCCATGCACCCGTTCCCCCGGTCCACCGGCTCCAGCGCCAGCCACACCGACGCCGTCACGATCGGCGACATCTCCCAATACGGCGCATCCTGGTGCCACGGCGTCCGCACCCCCACCCGCGCCGGCTTATAAAAGCAATGCACCGTCCAAAGCGCGATATCCGGCCCCAAAATCGGCTCCACCAGATCCAGCAGCCGCTCATTCCGGCACCAGTCCCTCAAATACGCATCTTTCACATGAGGCTGAATCTCCGGCAGTTCCTTCTTCTCCACCACACGATCCAAAATGTACGCCGTCACCTCCCGCAGTTCCTCCGGCTCAAACAGAGGCCGCACCACAAAATACCCCTCCTCCTCATACGCCCTGAGCTGCTCATCCGTCGCCCCAAATCGCCTCGCCATATCCGCCTCCCAAAAGATGTAACCACTTTTATAAATGAGTTTCAGCCACGCCCCTAACCCACTGACATCTGAATCACCAAAACAACCTCGCCTTCAAGCCGGAACTGGTCTTTCCTGACTCCTGTCAATCGAGTCTATCGCAGCTTGTGCCGCAACACTTTTCGACCGCGGGTGTCTGGGGCCAGCCCAATTCCCTTTGATTCCTATTAAAACTCCGCTCCTCCCCCATCCTCTTAATCACCTTCAATCCTCTTAATCCCGGTCAAAAACTCTGCTCTTCACCCCTCTGCCCAGACCCCGCACCCCAGACCCTTCTTCTCCCCCCTCACACCCTACCCGCCACCCCGCTCAGATGCGATAGATCACTCCCGTCGCGCACCACCCGCCACCGCCCCACAGCATCGCACTCCAGCTCCATCACCGCCGCAAAGTGAGGCAGAAACACCGCCGTCGGCACCACCGCCTTGGCCAGCCCATGCACGATCCCCCCGTGCGTCACCATCAATAAATCCCCCTCAAACCGCTCCATCAAACCCCACATCGTCCGCCGTGCCCGCGCCGCGCTCGTCGCGTTCGTCTCCGGGTGCGTCGGTATCACCAGCCCCCGGTACCCCATTTCAACCAACCCCTCCTCGATCAGCTCCCCCGCATTCAAATGCACAGGCGAAAACTCCGGCTCCACCGGAAAGTATTGCGGATAGTAGTTCTCCCCCAGCCCCGGCTCGATCTTCACTTTCATCCCCAGCATCCGCGCAATCGGCCCCGCCGTCTCCACCGCACGCAAAAACGGCGAACAAAACAAATGCGCCGGCCTCGCCCTCGCCTCAAAAAACACCGCCGCCGCGCGCGCCTGCTCATGCCCCTCATCGCTCAGCGGCGTGTCGTAAGGCCGCGCCGCATTCACCACCCACTCCGGCCGCATCACATCCAGCCGGCTCGCATGCCGGATGAATGTCAAACGCCGCCCCGACGTGTTGTGCTTCTTCATATCCCCTTACCTGCCCCTTCTTGCAACAAAGAAAAAGTTCACGGATGAATACATCCGGCACCAGTCCTCGCGCTGCTTCTGCGTACTCACCACCGCTCCCACCGCGACATCCCGGTACTCCCCGTTGAACGCGCTTGCCTGCACCCACGGAAACCACTTCACCGATCCATCTCCCCAAAGCCCATTCCCCCCCGTCGGCGTCACCCGGTATGTGCTGTCCACCGGGTCCCCATCCGTATCGTGCGCCACCACAAACCGCGTCGGCGATGCGGAATTCATCCACACCAGGTCAAACGCATAAGGTAGCGATCCCCGATACCTCCACGTCTTGCCACCGTCATACACGCTGGGATTGCTCCCGAAACTCCGCGCCAGCCCATCTTTTTCCGGCCGCGTGTACCAGTTGTTCTCCGTCGCGCCCCCCATGCGCGTCGTGTGATACCCGTACGACTCCACCGCCGTCTCCGACAGCGCCGGCATGGAATAGCCAAACCGTGTCCGGTAGTTCTGGTTGGCATTGTCCCGCACCCCGTACGCTGGCGCCCATGCCCCCGGCCCGCCGTCAATCAAATCCCGGTCCGTCGCCAGGTCCGGGCACCATCGGATCTGCACCGGCCAATACGTCGTCCATTGCTCCTTGGTCACATTCGACATCGAGGTTTCACAAAGCGGCCCCACCCCCGACGGGTCCTTGAAACCCAGCATCCATTCCTTGTAATCGGTCATGTACGACCCATTGCCGATCCCGATCTGCCGCATGTTGCTGGAGCATTTCACCTGCACCGCATACCGCCGCGCATTCGTCAGCGAAGGCACCATGATCGCAATCAGCACCGCAGTGACCACAATCACCACCAGCACCTCAATCAACGTAAACCCACCCACAACCCTCTCCCGGGACTGGTCCCCTTTCTTCAGGGACCTGTCCCCCTTCCCCTCGGACCCACAATCCCCCCAACCACCCCCATCAGCGCAAAACAACCCGGGTGACACACCACGGCCCGAAGCAGGGCTGTTCCCCACACGCGCCGACAACAAACCCTTAATCCCCCAAAACTCCAACCCCCCGTTAGCCCGACGCGCCAGCGAGGGTCTTCGGGCGCCAGCCCGACCTCCCACCAAACCCCCAACAACCCCATCGCCACCATCAGCGCAAACCACCCCGGGTGGCACAGCACGGCCCGAAACAG
>CAZIWA010000037.1:0-4398 GCA_964542875.1 uncultured Phycisphaeraceae bacterium | reverse complement strand
CCCAACAACCCCATCGCCACCATCAGCGCAAACCAACCCGGGTGGCACAGCACGGACCGAAACAGTGCTGTGCCCCGCACGCGCCAACAATACCATCCTAATCACCCGCTGTAACCGCTCTCCCCACGCCAACAAACGCGCAAGCCCCCCTCCACTCCCCATCCCCAACCGCTTTCTTTGATATGGCATCGCGGCATCTCCAGAAACAACACACCATCCCTCAAGACATGCGGCCCAGGGCACACCGCCCCAGGCAATCGTTACGACTATTCTCCTGCATCCTGTTCCTTGGCCTGATCTCCCTCCCGGGCAATCGGGCTTGAAGCATCCAAACCCACCTTAGCCCCAAACGGAATCAGCCGATACTCCAATTTCACGTCCTTGGCCGCCGTTCCCGGCTCCGCCAGTTTGATGAACAATGCCCCCTCAAACCCCCGCCGCACCGCGCGCGGCGCATCCAACTCCACACGCACGCCGTACCCGCCCCGGTCCAGCACCACCGCCTTGGCGAACACCTCCCCTTCCTCCGGAACCTCCCCCACTCCCTTCCCATCCGCATCAAACGCCGTCAGCGGCAGCGTCGCCGGCTTGGCCACCCCCACCGCCTTGCGCTCCGGCGCAGCCTTCACCGCCACCGGCTTGCTCCCCTGTCCCGGCTTATTGCACAGCAGCGGAATCACCTCATAACCCTCATTCACCACCCCACGGACCGGGCTCTTCTTGCTCCACACCCCAAACGCCTTATCCCCCTGCGCCGCCCCCAGCCACACCGCGCACTTGATCCCGTCATCCTGAAAGTCATACGTCCGCCACACCCGCACAGACCCGCCCCGCACATCCGCGCTGCTTGAAAGCACCGTCCCAGACAGCTTCGCATCCGTCGGCTCGCTGTCCGCGCCGATCATCGGCAGCCCGTCCATCGTCGTCCCCACCACGCTGTGGATCGCGTATTCCTTCCAGTTCGTCCAGTGCATCTGCGCGCCGTAGTCCCCATGCAGCCGCGACACGATCACCGGCCCCCGCCCCGGGACATGCAGTTGTCCGATCATCCCGCCTCCAAACCCGATCTGCCCCAGCCCCACCTCCGCCAGATAGCTCGGTGTGATCCGCCCGTGGTACGTCTGCACGTAATACCCCGCCCGCCGCGCCGCAAACACCTCGCCCGCCCCGTTGACGTTCTCCGTAAACGCCGGCCCCGGGTTCCCCTTCCACGGCACCGGCCCATTGGGCTCATATGTGCGCGAAGGAATCTTCGCCGCCGTCCGGCTGGACCACGCGCCCCCCGCCACTTCCTCGTTGTACGCATAACTGTAAAAGTTGATCAGCCCCTCGTAGATCTTCCCGATCCTCGGGTCCTTAAAGTCCTCCATCACCGCCTTGAGCCCCCGGATCGGATACGTCCCGTAATGCTGGTCATACCCGAATCCCTCCTGGATCGGCCCGCTTGGCCCCACGCCCACCCGCGCGCCGAATCCCCCGTTTGAAAACCTTGAAATGTACGTATCAAACAGCCCCGCCAGCATCTTGTCGCCTGACGCCTCCGCGCAGTAGCGCATCTGCGACACCAGGCTTGCCGTCGCGTTCCCGTTCACCAGTTCCAGCCCCCGGCAAAACGCCAATCGATCCCCCACCGCCAGCGTAAAGTCCTTCAGCGCGCCTTTCACGTTCTCCGGCAGGTCGGACTTTTGAATCATCCACATCGCCGGCCGAGGGTAAAAATACGAATACGTCCCCATCTCATACGCCAGGTTCGGCCCGCGCATCACCTGGTCGTCGTACCCCATCTGCCGCATGCCTTCCAGCATGTCTTTCAACGCCCGGTTCAGCGTCGCCCGGTCCTTGTTGTGCAGGTAATCAAACATCTGCACATCCGCGCACGTCTTGGCGGGTTTCTCGTGCGACCCCAATGGCGTATACGTCCCCGGGTTCGTCGCCGTCTGGTTGGGGCTTACGAAGTCCTCCGCCTTCAGCGTCTTTAAATAGTCATGCACCGTCATCGCGTAGCGCTGGTAGAACACCTGCCCGTCGTGCTCCATCGCCCCGTTGTTCAGCGCCCTGGCGGTCGCTTCATCCGGGCAGATCACCGCCGCCAGCCTCCCGCCCGGCCGCCCGTAACGCGCCCCCTTGGCCACAGTCAGGTACACCCCCATCAGCGCATCGCTCCCCCCCCCCCCCCCCCCCCCCCCCCCCCCCCCCTCCTCCCCCCCTCCCCCCCCCCCCGCCCCCCACATTCCCTTCTTCGCCTCCAACCCCGCCCCGGCGCTCAGCCCCATCTTCAGCACCTGTCCATCCATCGGCGCTTCGAATTTCACCTTCTGCGCCGCAAACCCCCCTTCCCCCGACAAGGCCGCCAGCACCTTCCCCTGCCCATCCCACACGGTCAACGTTCGGTCCGCCGGGCGATCAATCTGCAGGAGCGACAATTCCAATCCAGTCGCACCCTGGGGCACCCGGAAATACCCCGTCTCAAACTGCCGACCCGCCGCATACAACAAATCCGGCCCCCCGGCCGTGCCGCTGCGCATCTCCGGTTTGGTCGAAAAACTCACCAGCAGATCCGGCTGACCCACCATGATCAGCCGATACACCCCTTTCTTCCCTCCGGGCACCGTGTATTTCAGTTCCCTCGCCGGCATCGCCTTCACGCGCTCGGGCTTCATGAACGCGCCGTACTTCACCGCCGGCGTCAACCCCTTGGCCTGCGTATCCGCAAAGTAAAGCGCCAGGTGGTCAAACCCCGCGCTGGCCCCCGCATACAAATCCCCCTTCACCCCGTCATCGACCGCCACTTCACGCAAAACCAGCCCGCCCTCCGGGTCGTACATCTTGATAAGCAGCTCCGCCGGCCCCCTGGAGGAATAGTTGATGTCCCGCACCTTCACCGACACCTCAAACGCCCCGCCCCTGGCGTTGTCGTACAAAACCGTCATCGCGTCATGCAGACGGTGCACATCCTCCCCGCCCGGCCCCGCCTGTGCGCAGGCAGCCGCGCCCCCCGCCGCCGCGCACACCAGCGCAGCCAGCATCAAACACCCCTTCAAAATCCAAAATCTGTCATATGACATAACACCCACCTTAACCTCCACCCAAACGCCTTACAATCCTTTTTTATTAGAAAATCATTATTTTCTCGCCGCTATTCACAACAAAACAAAATTTTAAAAATCCATTGACACAAGCCAATTATCGATTAATCTGTCATATGTCACTGAAATATCAGTGACGCCCGCCTCCGCCCTCATCCCCACCTAACATGATCACCAAGCACCCCTACGAACAACTCGCCGATGACCTCGCCGCACGCATCAAGTCCGGCGAATGGTCCGAGGGTCAGCGCATCCCCGGCATCCGGGAATTCGAACAAGCCTACCCCTATTCCCGCGTCACCATCCAGAAAGCCATCGACCGCCTCCGCGAACAAGGCTACATCGAAGTCTCCCCCCGCTCCGGTGCCTACGTCAAGAGCACTTTCATCCGCGACCAGGTCGGCCTCCTCGTCGGCGGCATCCTTCCCGACGGCTCACGCTCCTCCTTCTCCGCCGTCTGCCAGGCCAAAGTCTGCGCCTACCTCCACCGCTCCGGCCTCGCCGTCCGCGTCTACAACGACGACCCCCACTCCACCCTCGGCGTCCCCAAGGAACTCGACGACGACCTCGACAAAGCACGCCTCAAAAGCCTCCTCACCATCCAAAGCATCTTCGGCTACCGCTACCTACTCTCCGAACGCTGGCGCCTCTGCGCCGTCCCCCACGTCGATATCGGCGCCATCCCCACCGCCTTCCGCGTCGACGTCGACCGACACAAATTCCTCCGCCGCGCCGTCGACCTCGCCAAATCCAAAAACAAGCAGAACATCGCCATCCTCTCCAAGGGCACCGGCCTCGGCCACGATCAGGTCGTCGCCCAGTACGCCGCCCCCGGCGTCGCCGTCATCCAGGGCATCGACCCCGACTCCTCCCAGCTCGTCGGCCGCGAAGCCTGGGGCTTCAACACCGGCCGCCACATCTTCTCCCAGCCCAACCTTCCCGACGCCCTCATCATCGCCGACGCCACCGTCGCCAAAGGCGTCGTCCAGGCCGGCCTCGTACAGCGGGTCAACATCCCCGGCGCCCTCAACATCATCACCCTCACAAACAAGGGCGAAGACCTCTTCTTCCCCGTCCCCGTCACCCGCCTCTACGTCGACCTCGAAGAAATGGCCTGCACCGCCGGCCAGATCCTCATCGACCTCATGCGCCAGCCCACGCTCGCCCCCCGCACCGTCCTACTCGACCCCCAACTCGAGCCGGAGTAACCCGTGCCCCCCGCAGCGCCCCCCAAAGGCCCTCCATCCGCCTTCCACCACCGCACAGGTGCCCGTGTCGTCGTCGGGGACGGCACGGACACCTCCGGGGGCCG
>CAZIWA010000036.1:0-45060 GCA_964542875.1 uncultured Phycisphaeraceae bacterium | reverse complement strand
AACCGATGACGCAGACGGCGGGGACAATTGCGAGCCCACGGGTGACCAGACGCCGTGCGGCGGGCGGGAGCCGAAAGTTTAAGAAGCCTTCCATGACGATCTGGCCCGCCAGGGTGCCGGTGAGCGTGGAGTTCTGCCCTGAGGCCAGCAGGGCAATGGCGAAGAGGGTGCCGGCAATGCCGACGCCGAGGCTGGGGCTTAGGAGCTTGTAGGCGTCCTGAATTTCGGCGACGTCCTGCTGGCCCGACCAGTGGAAGGCGGCGGCGGCAAGGATCAGGATGGCAGCATTGATGAAGAGCGCAAAGGTGAGGGCGATGCTGGAATCGATGGTGCCGTAGCGGATGGCCATGCGGCGGCCGGTGGGGTTTCGTTCAAAGTTGCGGGTCTGGATGATTGATGAATGAAGGTAAAGGTTATGAGGCATGACCGTTGCGCCCAGAATGCCGATGGCGACGAAGAGCATTTCTTTGTTCTGGAGGATTTCTTTGCTGGGGATGAAGCCGGCGACGAGCGTGGGGATGTGGGGCTTGGCGAAGAAGAGTTCGAATACGAAGCAGCCGCCCACGGTGGCGATGAGAGTGATGACGATGGCTTCGATGAGGCGGAAGCCTTTGTTTTGCAGCAGCAATACAGCCAACACATCCAGGCAGGTGATGACGCAGCCCCACACCAGGGGAATGCCAAAGAGAAGTTGCAGCCCGATGGCCGAACCGATGACTTCCGCCAGATCACAAGCGGCGATGGCAAGCTCACAAAGAATCCAGAGGAGCCAGACAGTGGGCTTGGAGTAATGGTCGCGGCAGGCCTGGGCGAGGTCTCGACCAGTCACAACCCCGAGCTTGACGCACAGGTGCTGGAGAAGGATGGCCATGAGGTTGGAAATCAGAATGACAGATAGGAGTGTGTAACCAAAGCGTGCGCCGCCCGCCAAATCCGTGGCCCAGTTGCCCGGGTCCATATAGCCGACTGCCACCAGGAAGCCTGGGCCGGCGAAGGCGAGCATCTTGCGCCATACGGGAGCGTTAAGAGGAACAGGGACGGTTCGGTGGGATTCCGGGAGGCTGACGGTGGTGGCCTCTCTGTTCCAGCCATGGGAGGGAATGTCTTTTAACGCGTCGCTGTCGGATGGGGGTAGCGTGCTCATTTGTAGCATAGGCTACATTTTGAAGCCGAGGCTTGTCAATTGGATTTTGAAGGCGGCTGTGTTGAAGCTGTGCAGTGCCTGACCTATTTCCGGCCTTTTAGGTAAATTGACGGGTGTGGGAGCGGTTCACAAAGAATGTCGCCCTGCGCCGGGCTTTTCAGCAGATATGAACAAAAAAGTGAGTTCCAAACCCACGGTGGTCAAAGACCCATCCCTCAACCCTTTTCGGCGTGTTCGGACGCAACACGCCACGGAGACGGCACAGGATTATGTGGAGACGATTGCCGACCTGATCGCAGAAAAAGGGGAAGCGCGGGCCGTGGATTTGGCCGCAAAGCTGGGGATCACGCATGTGACGGTAATCAAAACAGTGAACCGGCTTCAAAAAGCAGGGTTGGTTCAGACTGAGCCGTATCGGTCTATTTTCTTAACGGATGAAGGCCGAAAACTCGCGGCTACATGCAAGGCCAGACACCTGTTGATTGTGGAGTTTTTGAACGTGCTTGGGATTTCCAAGGACACCGCGCAACGGGATGCCGAAGGGCTGGAACATCATGTCAGCGAAGAAACGCTGGCTGCGATGAAGAAGATTATCGAAACGCGGACACTTCCCAAACGAAAGTCATAAGCCTTGATTTTTGTGCCTGAGAAGGCGCAAACCGTTGGCGACGACCAGCAGGCTTGCCCCCATGTCGGCGATAACCGCCATCCACAGGGTGGCCATGCCAAAGAGTGCCAAGCCGAAGAAGACAGCCTTGAATACCAAGGCGAAAGTGATGTTTTGAACCAAAATTGAGGATGTTTTCCTGGAGAGTCGGATGAACTCCGGGAGAGCGCGCAGGTCGTCCTTCATGAAGGCGACATCGGCGGTTTCAATGGCGGTGTCGGTGCCTGCGGAACCCATGGCGAAACCAATGCCGGCCTTGGCCAGCGCGGGAGCATCGTTGACACCGTCGCCCACCATCCCCACGGCGTCGGGGCCATATTTGGCGATCAGTTCGTCAATGGCGGTGAGCTTGGCCTCCGGCAGGAGCGAGCCCCGTGCGTCGTCGATGGCCACTGATTTGGCGATGGCAGCGGCGGTTTTCTGGTTGTCGCCGGTGAGCATGACGGTACGCAGCCCCAGAGCGTGGAGATCGCTGATGGCTGTGGCGCTGGTTTCCCGGGTGGTGTCGGCAACGGCCAGGACCCCCAAGGCTGCGGCCTCGGTGAAGAGGACGATGGCGGTTTTGCCCTTGGCCTCAAGTTCCCCCAGGGTTGATTCAAGGGCTGCGGAGCAGACGCCTTGTTCATGAGCCCAACGATGATTGCCAACGCGATACATCTGGTTGTCGATCTTGCCTTGTACACCTCTGCCTACGACGGACACAAAATCCGTGACGGGGTAAAGCGGACCTTTGACGGGGTCCCACCCAGAACTGACCGCGCGGGCCACTGGATGGTCGGACAATGAGTCCAGGCTGGCGGCGATTCTTAAGACTTCATCGTCCGTGAGAGACCCGACGCCTGATTTGAATTTCGAGACATCTGTCAGTTTGGGCTTCCCCTCCGTGATCGTGCCTGTCTTGTCCAAGGCGATGACCTTGAGTTTTCGGCCGCCTTCGAGAAAGACGCCGCCCTTGATGAGGATGCCGTGCTTGGCCGCTGCGGCCAATGCGCTGACGACAGTGACGGGTGTGGAGATGACCAATGCGCAGGGACATGCGATGACCAGAAGCACCAGCGCGTTATAGAGCCAGGGGAGGAAAGGTTGGCCAAAGATTGTCCAGGGGGCAATGGCGATGATGATGGCAATGACCACGACGACGGGCGTGTAATACCGCGCGAAGTTGTCGACGAAGCGCTGGGTGGGCGCACGCTGGCCCTGGGCTTCCTGCACGCTGCGGATGATTCTGGCGATGGTGGTTTGGTCTTTGCCGCCGGTGGTTTTTAATTCCAGAAGACCGTTGCCGTTAATGGTGCCGGCGAAGACCTGGTCGCCTGGGGCTTTATCCACCGGGATGCTTTCGCCGGTGATGGGCGCCTGATCGACTGAGGAGGTACCGGAGGTGACCAGACCGTCGAGGGGGACGCGTTCGCCGGGTTTCACCCGGACGATGGCGCCGGTTTGAACGGCATCGACAGGCGTTTGGGTCCAACTGTTGTTTTCACCTTGGACTGTAGCGGTTTCAGGCGTGAGGGCCATGAGGCCGCGCACGGCGTTGCGCGCGCGGTCGAGAGAGTATGCCTCGATGAGTTCCGCCAGGGCGAAGAGGAAGATCACCATGGCGGCTTCCGGCCATGACCCGACTGCCATTGCGCCAATGGCCGCAACGGTCATGAGGAAGTTAATGTTGAGCGTGAAGGTACGGAGGGCGATGAAGCCTTTTTTCAGCGTGGGGAGGCCGCCCAGGAGGATGGAAACCAGAGCGACGACAATCACCGGGACGGAGGTATCGCCCCAGCCGGCGATGTTCATGCCCTCGGCGGCGAATGCGAGCACACCGGAGAGGCCCAGCGCCCACTGGCCCCAATTGGGGCTTGCGCCTTGCTGGATTTGGACATCCGCATGATCGTGCCCGTCATGGTTGTGGTCGCCGTGGGAATGGCCGTGATCGTGAGTGCAGCAAGAACCACCAGCCTTTGGTTTTTCGTCTGTCTGTGGATTCATTCCAATATCGGCCAGGGCTGCAAGAATTTCCGTGTCGTCGGGGTAGGCATGCGTCACCGTGAGGCGACGGTTGAAGAGGTCGAAGGCGATTTCCTGCACATCGCTGAGCGACTTAAAACGGTTTCTAATGAGCGCCTCTTCGGCGGGGCAATCCATGGCTGGAATGTCGTATGTGATTTTGGCCATTGAGGCATCCTATCCCTGGGGCGGCGGTGTTTTCGGAACTACTTGGATTCATCTGGCGGCGGATCGTCTTTGTTCTGAGCTTGTTCTTTTTTGTGATGGTGCCACCAGATGCAGTAGGCCCCCATCGTGGTGCCGGTGAAAACCAAGCCGAGAATGATGGCTTCAACGGGCACAGAAACGTGACCATGCAATTCGTAGTGTTCGAGAGCTGCCGGAACAGTCGCGATGAAGATCAAAACGGTTATGGCGGTCAAAGCCAAACATACCCCCAGCATCGGACGCGCGAGTTTTTCACGCGTCCGAGTGCTGGCGGCTGTGTCCTTCTGATGGGACGGCTTGGCCTTTTTCTTTTTACTTTTTCGGTGCGGGTTTGCCATGGTCGTGACCATCGCCCTCTTTATGCTCGCTCTCCCAGGGGCAGCCGGCCTTGCACTCACCGTGGCCGACGACCCGGAGATTGACGCCTTCGCGCACCCACAGGTGTGCGTGGTCGCCTTCGCCAGTGACGAAATACTGGGCTTCGGACTTCACAGGCTGGGACGCGCCCTGGCCCATGAGGATGCCGGTGGAAACTGCGAGACCCAGGCCAGCGATGAGACCGACGAACATGCTCTTACGATTCAAACTCTGCATAGGTGGACCTTTCAAGATGGCCTTACGGCCGGGTGATGTGGACTACGTTGTCCACGGAATGGACAAGGGTTTTTAAGCGTGAGACGTAGGAGGTTGAGGGGTGGGTGATTGGTCCGGTTTGACTTCGAGGGGGCCGGTGTCGGGTTGTTCCCACGGTTGGGTGGCTGGTTCCAGCTTCCCGTCAGGGTCCCAACCGGTGAAGATTCGATAGAGGGCCGGCAGGACGATGAGAGTGAGCAACGTGCTTGAGATCAGCCCACCGATCACCACGGTCGCCAGAGGCTTTTGGACCTCTGCGCCTGTGCCGTGTGCCAATGCCATGGGCACGAAGCCCAGAGCTGCCACGGTGGCGGTCATGAGCACGGGCCTGAGCCGAACAGTGCAGCCGGTCAAAATGGCCGCGTCCCGAGTTACGCCTTCCCGACGTAGCTGGTTGATGAACGAGACCATCACCAAGCCATTGAGAACCGCAACACCGGACAGAGCAATGAAGCCCACGGCTGCGGAGATGGAGAAGGGCATGTCCCGCAGCCAGAGGGCGACAATGCCCCCGGTGAGGCCAAGAGGCACGGCGCTGAAGACCAGAACCGCGTACTTGACGCTCTTGAAGGTGCTAAAAAGCAGCAGGAAGATCAGGAAGAAGCAGACCGGCACCACCAGGGTGAGACGCTGCTTGGCGGCCACGAGGTTTTCGTACTGGCCGCCCCACACAAGCCATTGGCCGGCGGTGATGGGGATCGTGCCGATCTTCTCCTGCGCCTCAACCACAAAGGAGCCCAGGTCACGCCCGCGCACGTTCGCCTGGATGACGATTCGGCGCTTCCCGTTTTCACGGCTGATCTGGTTGATGCCTTCGGCGACTTCAATCTTGGCGACATCTCCAAGGGGGATAAAGCCGATCTCTTCACGCTCACTGACATTTTTGAGCTTGCCGGTGGCGCTGGCGACCTTGATGGGTGATGGACCGTCCTGGGTTTTGGGAAGCGGGATGGGGAGATTTTGAAGCGCATCCATCTTGCCGCGCATGGAATCGGGCAGGCGGACGAACAGGTCGAACCGCCTGTCGCCTTCAAAGACCTGTCCGGCTTCCTTGCCGCCGATGGCAGCGGCCACCACGTCTTGCACATCTTGAATGTTCAGGCCATAGCGGGCGATGGCTGCCCGGTCGATATCCACCGTCATGACGGGGAGCCCTTCGGTCTGCTCGACCTTCACATCGGCGGCGCCGGGAATGGATTGCAGAGCAGCAGCGATCTGCTGCGCGGTTGCGCCCATCTTTGTGAAGTCGTCGCCATAGACCTTGACCGCCACGTCGCCACGTACGCCGGCGATGAGTTCATTGAAGCGCATCTGGATGGGCTGGGTGAACTCATAGTTATTGCCCGGCAGGGTTTTGACGGTAAGTTCAATGAGCTTGATGAGCTTGCCCTTATGGCCTTCCAGCTTGGGGCCTTCCTCCTCTTCCTCTTCTTCTTCATAGCCTTCGGTGAGTGTAGCCAGTTTGGCTTCCTGCTCGGCGATGAGCTTGTCCAATTCCTGCTCGCTACGCCATTTCTCTGACGGCTTGAAGATGACGAAGGTATCGGTGGCATTGGGTGGCATGGGATCGGCGGCAAGCTCGGCGGTGCCGGTCTTGGAGAAGACGAAGTCGACCTCTGGGAAAGCGGCCATTGCGCGTTCCAGGTCGAACTGCATGTTCTGCGCCTGGGTCAGCGATGTGCTGGGGATGCGCAGTGCCTGAAGGGCGAGGTCTTTTTCATCCAGCGTGGGGACAAACTCTTGCCCCAGGCGTGTGAAAAGGAGTGCCGAGGCCGCGAACGCAGCCACCGCGACGGCCACGACGGGCCAGCGGAGTTTCACCGCCCAGCCCAGAACGGGGGTATAGGCCGCCTTGGCCCACCTGATAAGGAACATGTCCTTTTCCGTGACTTTGCCGCTCACGAAGATCGCCACCATGGCAGGGATGAACGTGAGGGAGAGCACAAACGCGGCGACAAGGGCCAGGATGACGGTGTACGCCATCGGGTGGAACATCTTGCCTTCAATGCCGCTGAGCGCCAGGACCGGGAAATAAACAGTGATGATGATGGCCTGCCCAAAGACGGAAGGCTGGATCATCTCCTTGGCGGCGACCATCACTTCATGCAGGCGCTCCTGGAGGGTGAGGATGCGTCCTTCGTGATGCTGCTTTTCCGCCAGGCGACGCAGGCAGTTCTCCACGATGATGACTGCGCCGTCGACGATGAGGCCAAAGTCGATGGCGCCCAGGGACATCAGGTTGCCGCTGATCTTGCCTTGCACCATGCCAAAGGCGGTCATGAGCATGGCCATGGGGATGGCCATGGCGCAGATGAGCGCGGCGCGGACGTTGCCCAGGAGAAGGAGGAGAACGACGATGACGAGGATGGCCCCTTCCAGGAGGTTTTTCTCAATGGTTCGGATCGTCGCATCGACCAGCTTGGTCCGGTTGAGCATCGTTTTGGCGATGATGTCCGGTGGAAGGCCCCGGTTGATCTCGGTCATCTTGGCGTCAACGGCGGCGGATACGGTGCGGCTGTTGGCCCCTAGGAGCATGACCGCCGTGCCTACGACCACTTCATTGCCGTTTTTGCTGGCCGAGCCGGTGCGCAATTCGCGCCCGATGCCAACGCCATTGGGGCCGACGATGTCGCGGATGTAGATGGGAACGCCGCGACGGACACCGACCACGATGGACCCGATCTGGTCGACATTTTCGATCTGTCCGGTCGCGCGGACGAGGTAGGACTCGCCTTTGTGTTCGATGTAGCCCGCGCCGACGTTCACATTGTTTTTCTCAAGAGCTTCGATCACTTCCGTGAAGGTGAGTCCGTAGGAGACGAGCTTCATGGGGTCAGGCTGGACGTGATACTGCTTGAGATAGCCGCCGATGGTGTCGACGCCGGCGACGTCCTTCACACCCTTGAGCTGGGGGCGGATGATCCAGTCCTGGACTTCCCGCAGGTAGGAAGCCAGCTCAAGTTCACCTTTGAGAACCCGGCCTTCAGGCGTGAGATAAGTGCCGTCTTTCTGCCAGCCGGGTTTGCCATCGGCAATCTGTGCGCCTTTGCCGTTTGGATGTTCAAACTCCACGGCATACATGTAGATTTCGCCCAGGCCGGTGGCGATGGGACCCATCTTGGGATCAACGCCCGGGGGGAGGGATTCCTTGGCTTCGCCTAAGCGTTCGGCGACCTGTTGGCGAGCGAAGTAGATGTTGATGTTGTCTTCAAAGACGGCGGTGACCTGGGAAAACCCGTTGCGCGAGAGCGAGCGGGTGGATTGCAGGCCGGGTATCCCCGCCAAGGCGTTTTCAATCGGGAACGTGACCCGTTTTTCAACCTCAAGAGGGGAAAGTGATGAGGCCAGCGCATTGATCTGGACTTGGTTGTTGGTGATGTCCGGCACGGCGTCGATGGGAAGCCGCATCAGGGAATAGGTGCCTAGAGCGGCCACCATGACCGTGAGCAGCAGGACAAGCCAGCGATTCTTGATGGAAAATCTAAGGACTGATTCGAGCATGGAAGTATCTCCGGTGATTGATCCAAAAGGCGATCAAGTGGGATTAAGACGGGGATTTAATGTTCGTGGGACGCGCTGCTCTTACCGAGTTCAGCTTTGAGAAGGAAGGTGCCTGAGCCGATATACTGCTCACCTTCGGCCAAGCCTGAGTAAACGGGCACGAGGCCACCGACAGGCTTGCCAATGGTGATGGTGCGTTTGGCGAAGGTGTTTGGCTCATTTGCCACTGGTACAAAGACAGCCGGGGCGCCTTCGACGGTCTGGATGGCTTCGGCAGAAACGGCCACCACCGGGGTGGGTTCGGGGGCCTTGGGGTCGGTGGCGGTCACTTCGATCTGTGTGAACATGCCCGGCTTGAGAGCAACTTTTTCGTCGTTGCCGGGAAGCTCGATGCGGGCCTGAATCGTTCGGGTGGCTTCGTCCACGATGGGAGAGATGAACTTGATGTGCCCTTCCAGCTTCGTCCCTTCCTCACCGCCGACTTGCACCCAGGCTTTGGCGTTCACGGCGGTTTGATTGATCCGGGCTTCGGGGATGTCAACGAGCACCCAGAGGACGGTGGTGTCCGCGATGATCAGGAGAGAATCACTGTCGGGGTTCACAAGCTCACCGAGGGTCACATCCCGCTCGACGACTTGGCCGGGGATCGGCGCGGTAATGGTAAAACGGGGGTTGACTTCACCGGTCTTGGTCAGGGCATCGATCTGCGCCTGTTTCATGCCCAGGAGATGCAGCTTGTTTTCAGCGGCGACGACGGCGGCCTGCGCGGCTTTGAGATTTGCCTGGGTGACTTTGTATTCCGCTTCGCGCTTTTGCACTTCAGTAAGTGCTATGCCTTGAGACTTTTCATAAAGCCCCTTGGCGCGGTCCCAGGCGACTTTTGCCAGATCGACAGCGGGTGAAGAATTAAGGGCAGTGGCCTGTTTCATCAGAAAGTCGCTCTGGGCTTCTCCCAGGTCGGGGCTTTCAATGACCATGAGAGCGTCACCGGCTTTCACAAGGCTGCCGAGCTTGACCTTCACTTCCACAGCCCGGCCACGCATTGGCGAACCGACATGGGCCATTGCTTCGGTGTTGAAGGCGATGCGTCCGGGAGCGACAAAGGTGGGCCGCAGTTGCCAGAGTTGGGCGGGCTGGGTCTTGATCTCATAGCGCTCGACCGCTTCGGCGGTGAGTTTTACTTCGTCTGAATGTTCGGCTTCTTCGCCGCCGTGAGCGTGGCCGTGCTCATCTTTCTCTGGTGCTTTGTCAGCGTGTTTTTCAGCGTGGCCGTGGCCATCGCCTTTGGCGTGTTCTTTTTTCTTGTCACACCCTCCAAGCGCCAAAGCGCCCGCAAGGGCCATGCACAGGACAAGACTGAGTCGTGTTGTAGTCATTGGAAGTTTGGTCAAGAGGCTTGTTTTCATGGGTGATCTCTATTGAGTGCTGGATAAGGGCCAGCGGTGGTTATTTGGCGAGTGAAACGGGTTGGGTGACGGAGGAATCTTGAGAAGAGGCGATACCGCTGCCTCCCACGGCCCTGTGGAGGCGCACCAGGGCGATGGCTGTTTGGCCTTCGATCTGGACGGCTTTGGCTTGAGCCGACCTCAAGTCTTCTTCCGCAAGGAAAAGTGGTGTGACATCCGTTTGTCCAGCCTGATAGGCGTCCTGGGCTTCGGACCTGCGCTGTTCTTGCAGGGGTATGAACTCATTGCGCACGCGCTTGAGGTTGCTTTGGTTATCCGCCAGTGCCCGGTAGGCCAGACGGACTTCTTCAACCACCTTGCGCTGGGCGGCCACCAACTGGTGACGGGCTTCGATCTGCTCGGCCGTCACCTTGGACTTTTTGGCCTGACCCATGTCAAAGATCGGGATGGGCGCGGAAACACTTGGCCCCACGGCCCAGTCGCCATCGCGCTGGGCATCCACACCGATATTGGTCCCGTCCCAGGGCAGGAGCTTCACCAGCGCGGCATCATCTCCGAGTGCTTTAAGCTGCCATGAAATGGCCTGGATTTCAGGGCGATGGGTGAGGGCCGTCTGAATCCACTGGGATTCGGGCTTGTTATCGGAGGGCGGGGTCTCCCAAGCATCCAGAGGCCATGTCGCCGCGCCCGAAGGCTCACCGATGGCGCGGGCGAGGCTCAGCCGGGTTTCGCGCTGTTGCAGTTTGGCGTCGGCGACTTCGACTTCAAGCTCAACCCGCTGGGAATCGAGCGTTGTCAGGTCTGATCGTGCGCCTTCACCGGCTTCTAGCCGGGATTGCGCGACGTTGCGCATTTTGTCCAGGAGTCCGCGACGCTGCTCAATGACCACCACCAGCCGGTCCTGTGCCTGTGCCCGGGCGTAGAGTTCCTGAGCTTCGGAGGCGATGTCCAGTGCCAGCGCGACGGCCTCGCTGGCGGCCTGACGCAAGCGGTTATCAGCAGCACTGGCTTTGTTGGGGATCATCAGGACTTGGATCAAGTCCTGGCTAAGTGACGCCTCGATCTGCGATTCACCGGAGCCGGTGAGATTGAATCGGTAGACGACATTCACAACAGGGTTGGGCAGTAGCCTGACCTGATCGGCCTCGGCCAAGGCGATCCTGACGCGTGCCAACGCGGCTTGAAGTCGCGGGTCGGTGGTCATGGCCCGACGCAGAGCATCAGTAGCGGTCAGACCACCTTCTAAGGCAGGTTCATCAAGTGGACCGCCTTCGGACTTGAAGGTGATTGCGTCGCCGATGCCGGTTTGCATGGAGACGGTTGCTTCTGTGGCGTGATCGGGTGGCGGGGCTTGGCAGCCCGCCATGGCGATCAACATCGCCAGGGGGAATGCGCCGACCAGTGGGCGCACGTAAGAGCGGGGAAAGCGGCAAGGCGTCCGGCGAAGATCGCCGGATCGAAAGACCCAGTTCATAAGAGTTCCTGTTTAATTCAAGGTGAAAGTTGCGGCTCAGGTTGATGTAGAAATGACAACCGGCGCTGGGTGCGAACGAGACGCCGCCTTGGCAGGTCAATCGTTAAACCAGCGGTCGCAAAATCACAGAACTAGACTTGGAGGACGATGGAGCCGAGCATTTCGACCGCGTCAGGCGGTCGTTGCAGTTCGCCGTACTGGGGCCGTGATTGAACGGGCTCGGCCAGCGTCGTCAGAGAAATGAGGGTGGCAATCAGAAACGGAGGTGGGAGTTGAATATTGGTGTCAGCAGATGCTGAAACAGGTGTCGCATTCAAGTGGACACTCACAGGCGTCTCAATGCAAGGGTTCTGAATGTCGAACGCACTCACCATATTCGAGGAGATTTTAGAGGTTGTCGTGGCGGTGGTGATCAAGCACTGGCCGGTGTCGGTCTTGGCACATCCCAGTTCAAGACGAGAGCCGAATGTGTCTGAACACAGGACAAAAGCACCCGAAAAAAGAGACATCAAACTGAACAAGGTCAGCCAGAGCCAGCAGGCAAGTGTGTAAATGGGGCCACGAGAAACCATCGCAGTGACAATACGGCTGGGAGGTGACAACGTCAAGCGGAATGACAGCGCTCCTTGTCGCAGGAGACATCATCAAGATACAATTTTTGTTCGCTTAGATGCAAAGCGAGGAATTTCAGCTTCATGATTTCTTCTCCGCAAGTTTCCTGAAAATCAGATGCATCCATGCAGGTGTGAGCCGTATATCCTTGATCAATTCGCGGCGTTTTTCGTGTGCAAGTGCTCGAACATCGCCAAGGTTCGTACGATTGGTCGGCCGATGTTATTGCCGACGGAGTCCATCCAATCATGATTTTCCAAAACCCATTCCATGATGAATTCGGCTGCATGCCGCTTTGCTACGCCCCTTTCGGCGGGGCCGACTACGGCGAAGTGCTCGCTGTCGCGCAAGCTGTCGCTGGGGGTGATGACTGCGCTTTTTTAAGTGCATGGGCGGCAGCTGGTGATCGCCTTGCAGCGAAGGCGGAGGACGCCCTGGGCCATGGCCGGGTTCACACGGGCGCATCCCTTTTACTCAAAGCATCCTGCTTCTTTTCCACCAGTTACCGTCCCATCTATGGCGAACCGGTGGACGCCCGTCTTGTTGCCTGCCACCGCAAGTGCACCAATGCATTGGAGCGCGGTCTGGCTCTCTTATCTCCCAAGGCGGCATCTGTGCGTATTCCTTATCAAGGCACAACCCTCCCAGCTCACTTCATTCCGGCGCAGGACTACCCAAACAGCGTGCGGCCGCTGGTGATCTTCACCAACGGCTACGATGCCACCATGGCGGATATGTATTTCGCTTCTGCCGTTTCGGCGTCGCGCCGGGGATATCACACATTGATATTTGACGGCCCTGGCCAAGGTGAACTCTTGATCGAACATGGCGTCCGGCTACGTCACGACTGGGAAAACGTTATTACTCCCGTGGTGGATTTTGCGCTTACGCTTCCCATTGTGGACGCCAGCAGAATCGCGCTTTCTGGCTGGAGCCTTGGGGGCTACCTTGCCGCGCGGGCTGCCACGCAGGAACACCGGTTGTGCGCATGCATTGTCGATCCAGGTCTCTGGAGCGTCGCGGGAGGATTCCAAGAGTCAGCGATCAAACTGGGGGCTACACCCCAGGAAGCGCAAAACCTGGGCATGCTTGATGATTCGATCCTTGACAAAATGCATGCCGTCATCACGGGTAATCGCCGGTTGACCTGGAGCGTCATGCAACGCGGGTACTGGGTTCATGGCGTCGCTAATCTGCGCGACTATCTCCGCAGTGTCGAGCGTTTCACGCTGCAAGACCGCGCGGAACTCATTCAGTGTCCCACTCTCATCACGGCTGCCGGGAACGATTCCCTCTCATCCAGCGCCCCGAGGCTTTTTGACGCTCTTCAATGCCCTAAAACATTGCTTCGGTTTGAAGCTTTTGAGGGTGCGGGCGAACACTGCGAATTGCGAAATCGAACCCTGCTGAATCTGCGAACGCTTGACTGGTTGGATGACGTCATGTCTTTCCGCCATTAAACGTTTGCCTGCCGATGTTTTCGGCAGGCTTGCGCCGCATCAGATTCCAACCGTTATTTAAGCGTTTCATCCAGCCAGTTAAATACACGGAGGTCACGCAATCCCGTTCCGCCGGGTTCGCAGTGAAGATCCGCACCGTCGCTTGCGGAAAAAGTTACGAGTTTCTTGGGGCAGGTTAAAAGGTCGAACAGTTGCCGGGGCTGTCCTGGCCAGTAGGCTTCGTTTGCCGGATCGGTAATCAACATGGGGCACTGGATGCGATGCGCGACCTCTTTGAGGTTGTATTTACGTGCCGCCGTAAAAGCATCGTAGTAGGAGGCCATGCCGTAGGGGCGCATGCGGAAGTTCAAGATGGCTTTGTCGGCAGGAGTCTGCGCTTTAAGCATGTAGCCGTCGAACTCCGCCTTGCGTCCAGTATTTAAGAGTTCAAGCATTGGCTTGGGAAGGTTGGCGTCCCAGGACGTGGAGACATCCACCACGCCCGGGTCCGCGATGGCGGCGGCGATGCGTTTTTCAAATGCGACGGCGCGCGGCACCCAATATCCTCCCTGGCTTATGCCTTGAATCGCAATTCGACTGGGGTCCACCTCCGCGCGGGTCAGGAGGTAATCCACGACCGGGGTGATGACTTTTTCCCAATCGTGGCGGAAATAGAGATTTTGCTTCCATAGGGCGTAGCCCTGGCCGGGACCGTCGAAGGTGAGGCAGTCGTAGCCGCGCGCCACGGCTCCCGCGCCACCCCAGAGCCACATATCCAGAAGCGACCCGTCGCTGCCGTTGACCAGAATCAGGACCGGCCGCTTGGACGACGAACCTTTTCCTTTGAAATAAAACCCACGCAGTTTGGTGTTCTCATATGGAATCTCCACTGGCTCAATTGCCGGATCGAACAGGGGAACGGCCTTGAGCCAGCAGTCATAAAGCAATTCCCAGGTCGGCAGTAAACGCGATGGGTCTTTGGAGCCGTCGGCGAAATAGGTGGCGCTGTCGTAATAGTTCTGTGCCCACATATAAGCCTGACGCGCACTTTCCTTATGACCCTGACCCAGTGATTCCCGGGCCAGCATGCGTGCTTCGTCACCGGCAAGTTTGAATGCCAGGAAAGCGCTTTCGAAATCGCCGTCCTGCACCTGGCTGGCCAGATGCAACACCTTGCCCACGTTTCCTGCCGAGTGGTAGGCCCGCCCCAGCGCGGTCAGGAAGATCATCTGGAATGTGGGATGCTGAAAGAACCGGATAGAACCGATTTTAGCCGGTGTCCCGGGAGGCGCGGCGTCCGAAGCTTGGAGGGACGAGAGGGCACTGAATCCAACGACACCGGATGCCAAGCCCAAATTAAACTCCCGTCTGGAGATGTTCATAAAGCGCTACTTTACTTTTGGTTGACAGAAGGCCATTCACCAATCATTGCGATTTCGTGGTTCTTACTTGGTTCATGTCGTCCGCACTAAAGCATGGACAAGCATACAGCCGAATCATGGAAGTGAATGCGATTTTTCGATGAGATGCTTACCCTTGGGCAGGAATTTGCCGGGCATAAGCTTTCAGGATGGCTTGAATGAACCCTTCCCACATGCAGGTGGGCAAAACGCTCACTAAGAAGATCATCGCTTTGGCGTCAAACGGAGCGGCGTAGCGCCGGCGGGGACGGCTGGTTTTGAGCGCACGCGACACCACGTGCGCAATCACTTTCGGTGGGGCGCCCTTGGTGTGCTTGAGCAACTCGGCCACCTTCAGACCGCCGTCGGCATATGCCGAGCCTTGCAATGCGTTTCGCATTTTCTGCTCGGCGAGAATCACATATAACCCCATTTGCAGGAACTCACTTTCCCAGTTCTCGAATACCGCTTCACCAAAATCGCCGCTGGCGAGATATCTGGCAAACGTCACCGTGGGGGCGCTGTGATCTTGTCTGTCGTTGTTGAAGTCCACCCACCCCACCCAAGCTTGGGCGCCTAAGAAGATCAAGAACAGCGACATGACCGCAATGGACAATCCGTTATCGCGGATGAATCTTCGAGTCATGGTCAGTCCTGCCGCTTCATGAATTTGCACGAAACAATGGGATTACTTTTTTTGGAGCGTAGCGAACGAGATAGACGGGCGGGACCGGGAAAATGCGTGCTCGCTGATCGGGTTTCTCCCCACTGCGCATTGGACATATAGGGATGGAATGTGGGGCACGTACGGGGAAATCCCCGCTGTGTCGGGAGCAGGGGGTACATCTATCGTGAGTGAGCCAATCCGAATTTTCCTCAACATGATTGAGAACAACGATGAAGCCAATGTCGATTGTTATCGGTGGACTGGTCCCAGCCCTGTTATTCGGTATCAGCACGGTGCTCATGAAGCAAAGCAGTAAGGACGGGATTTCCATCCCCGTCTACCTTGTGGTGACTGGATTTGCCGTGGTGGCCTGCGGCTTGGTCGGCATGGCCTTCAGTGGCACTGGCGAGTGGTCGTTGAAGGCAAGCGCCGGGTCGGCAGGGGCCGGAGCTACCTGGGCTGTCGCCATCGCTTGCATGGTGTACGGGTTGACCACCCTCAAGTTGCCCGTTGGCGGGGTTCTGGTCTGCGTTTTGTGAGACCATGATGATGGTGTCGGAGGTGAGTTCTTTTTCCAGGTGGGAGCGGCTGATGGGTTTGCCGCTGTGGAAGATCCCCAGATCGGTTGCACCGGGGATGATGTCAGGATCGCCATGCAGGCCGGCAAAGGCGAGCACAATGCCGAGGACGAGCTGGACTGTCGCGAGGATGATAGCCTCCGCTAAACATTCTCACGCATTCATCCCATCCTCTGCCCATCGTCATCCATCCAACGCCAGCGATCCCTCCTCCACACCACACCGGGAAAAACCATGGACCGCCGACTTTGGGAAGTCGGAGTTTTTCAACTTCGCGCAGGTGGCGGATGGCCTTAAGGCGGTCGAACTGGATGACGTCATATCGGGCGTAAGCGCCTCGGGAAACTGGGCGAGCCAGAAGGCCCTGTGATGTAAGACCTGATGGTTCTCTGGCAATAGATGGCTAGGACTTCAACTGCTGCGCTTACGTCTATTTAGTAAGCGATGTAATCTTTTAACAATGAGCTTCAGTTGAGCAGGGGTGGGGTCCGGTGCTAATGCAGTGTAGTAATCCTCATGGATGCCAAACATAAGCTGCTGTACATGAGTTACTTCCGGAGGCTTGTCCATGGTAATAAATTCATCCTCCCAGTCTCTATCCCAGAAAATGCGTTCAAGCAAAGCTTCGATTGCCCAGTGCCATTCTTCTACGTCATCGCATTTAATAAGCGGACAAAGATCTTTCATGTCATATGCAACGCAGGTTTTTCGTACTAATTTACGAAAATCCTTGTGTTTCGTTTCGATTTCAATTTCGATTTCGATCAAAATAGTGCGATAAACAGCTGCTATGGCGCCTTCAGCCACCGCCGTTTGGAGCGGGCACGAAACGCTTTTCAAAAGAAGGGCTCGGCTAACATGCTCAAGAATGCCAATCTTTTGAGATCGAGTTAGACGATCGAAAACTTTTACTCCAACAGACGTCCACGGCGAGTTCCCTTCATCGTCGTCTTCCTCAAACTCATGGATATTGTCAAATAGACGATCTAAGCCTTCTCGGTAAAGTTGGGCTTCAATCCCCGTGAGTACTCTTTTGCCAATTTGTGTTGCCCACATAGCAAACCTTTAACTGAAGTTTAGTTTATTAATTGGGCGATTGTAGCACGTTGTTGCTTCGCGCTACGTCAGCAAGTCATCCAAGAACTCTGAGGCGGGCTGGGTACCGGTGACCAGTAAGTGGTCCCGTGCCCGGGTGCAGGCGACGTAGACGAGGTGGCGTTCTGTGTCGTAGACCTCCTGGAGGTCGCCGGTGTCGCCGACCGTGGCGATGCGTTCCTGGGACGGGATGATTTGGTCGTCGCATGCGAGGACGGCCACGGCGCGAAACTCCAGGCCTTTGGCCAGATGCATGATGCCGATGGAGACGTGGCTGGGTGTGCTCTCCACGGTGTCGCTCAGGATTTTGAATGGCAGCTTGGCGGCTTCGACGGCAGCCTTGGCACGTGGGAGCTGGTCATCAGACCTGACGAAGACGGCCATCTCGTGGGTGAGGATGCCGTCCTTGGCGCGGTCTGCGAGCCATTGGGCGACGGCCTTGGTTTCCAGTGCTTGGGACTTAAAGGTCTGGATGGCCGGAGGGGGGCCGTTGAACACGGAGACGGTGTTGCTGCGTTTTTCGGCGTTGCCGTCCGGGTCTGTGAGGGTTGTCTCCAGAAGGCGGTCTGCCTGGGCTCTGATCTGGTGGGAGGTGCGGTAGTTCACGCGGAGCGTACGGGAGCGGCCTCGGACATCGATGCCCAGTGCCTTCCATGAAAAGGGCTGCTGGAAGATGCGCTGGCCCAGGTCGCCGGCGAAAAAGAGGCTGTTGGGCCGGTCTTTGCCCAAAGCGGCCAGAAAGCGCACGTGAGCGACGCTCAGGTCTTGTGCCTCATCCACCACGATGAAATCGTACGGCGGTTTTGCCGCGCCAGCGTAATGTGCTGCAAGGTGCGTGAACAGGAAGGCCTGGGTGATGCTCTTCCTGGCTGTAAGCTGCTTTTGAATCGCTTCAAAAATGGCCCAGAGGGTCGCGCGTTGCTGCTGGTTGAGGCGATTTTTCCGTCCCAACCGGGTCACGTCGCGGTACGACTCCCACGTGGATAGCTGCCAAGCGTCGACGATGTGCTGCCACTCTCCCAAAATAAAAGAATCACTGAACTTGTGATCAGACCCGGTCTTTGATGCAGCGCGGGCCAGTGTTTGAAGCGTCTGATTCGTGGCGACGCTGGCCTTGCCGAAATGCTGGGCGTAGAGCGATAGGCCCAGGTCGTTGAAGGGGATGACTTCGATCCATTTTAACGCGTCTGCGTCGCCTGCCAGGAGTTGGGCAAGCTTGGCCTTTAGAGCATTGGCGAGGGAGGCGGAGAATGTGGTGAGCAGGACTTTAGACTGCGGGTTTGCCTTGGCAAGGTGCGCGGCCCGGTGGAGCGCGACGATGGTTTTGCCGGTGCCTGCTGAGCCTGAGACCCTGGCGGGGCCGGCGTAGCTGCGCTCGACCCACTGGCGCTGTTGCGGGTGGAGGAATACTGTCCATTTCTCCCAGGGGTAGTCGAGCGCCTGCTTGAGTTCTTCTGCGCTGGACATGACCCGGAACCGGCGCTTGGCGTCGGGGTGGCTGAAGGGGTCTGCCGGGGCAGGAGCGGGCTCTGGCGTGGCGGGAGAGCCGCCGGTGGCGAGTTCCAGGAGTGCCTCCGCTGCTTCGCTGGGGAGCCGGTCGGCCAGGTCCCACAGCGTGGTCTGCGTGGCTCTTTTGACATCGCTGAGCCATTCCTGCGGCACGCCATAGCTGAGTAGGGTGTTGTCAGGCAGTGAAGCGAAGAGGGGGAGTTCCTTGGTGAGGGGAGAGGGCGGGCGCTCACCGGGGACGTAGGTTGGGACGATGATCTCTTTGACGGTTTCGCGGATTTCTACCAGTTGGGCGGCGCCGGTCTTGGGGTGAGTTTCGAGTTTGCGGCGCTTGGCCCAGTCGTAGGCTTTGTCATGGTGATCGACATAGCAGAGCAGGAGGCTGACCTGGGTTTTGTGCACGATAATGCGGATGTCTGTGCTGACTCGAACTGACCAGAAGTTCTTGTCTTTGATTGCATCAAGCTTGTGAAAACTCATCCCCGGACTGGCCGGGTTGACCTGAAGGTCGAACGCAGTCGTCTTGACGGCTTTCTGCTCATCGCCGATGAGCTTGGCGAGGCTGTCGGTGAATGTGTCGGCGATGAGAAAGTTCATAATTAATATCGTATGTTTGGGTTCGACGTCTTGAGTTGAAGTATGGACATGTTATTGAATTATTGGTATTTATGTGCAAAGCTCGAATAATATTTTTGGGTCTCCAGTCGCATTAACATTGCTAAAGCAAGTAATTCCTCCATCGGCGGAAATCTTTATCGCAAGCCCGGTTCGCGAAAGAGCAACCGCCGCTGCTCTTCGACCGCCACTCTCGCTTCCGCCCTTTACTTTAACTATTGATCCGGCCGCAATTAGATTGCCGCTTTGATCTAACACGACAGCGCCATCAGCCGAAGCAATTGCCAATCGCGTAAGGCGTGGTAACTTTGAAAAATTGGCCCCAATACAATGGTGGAGAACGCGTGTTCTGTCGTTTTGCTGGCTAGATAATCGCTCCGAAAGAGGTAAGCAATCATTCAAGATATGATCTTTGCCAGTCTGCGCTATTGCGATGCATCCGCCGTGCCTTCCAAATGAAATGTCTAAGCATGTTTCATAGACTGATTTCAGGATATTATGGCTAATTTTATTTCCCATGCTATGTATTACTGCGGCATGCGCCAGGTGATACCAACTTCCCCTTCTTTTGGCAAATCGGAGTTGTGAGTTGTCTAAAAGAAGTGTCTCTCCTAAGCGGTTCAGAACTATAGCTACCCGTCCTTGATCTGCCCAGCGTGCAAGTGACATCACGCGTATTGGTGCGAATAGAGATTGCTTCTTAGGGCTTACATTGTCGTTGGATAACGCGATATGTTCAACAACGTGCCCAGACGGGGATAGAACTAGTAATACGTCCATTCCATTTGTCAGAACCTTGGTAAAGTCTTTGTGAATAAATTCTGAAAAATGGATGCGTGATATGTTGGAGCTTTGAGGATTTGGGTCGATACCAATTGCAGCTGTAATTCGCCCACCTTCATAAGTTTGACTAGACCACGTGTCAAATAATCTTAATATACTTGGAATTAGGGTATCGTCGATGTTTTTTCGCTTGACGCTGCGCGCGACGACATCTTGATCACAATATTGAATCAATGAAGGGAAGTATGGCTCATCCACAGCCTTCCATATCTCACCCAATGCTTCTACAAAACTCTTGACGATTTTTTTCTCTGTCTCATCGAATGCTCGACTTCCTTTTAATTGCAACTGGAACGCACTAACTCCTTTAGGTTGAAGCAGTAGTGTAGTAGCGTCTACGCTTTGCGCTCGATCTTTTTGTGAGTCGCTTGGTATTGGTATCTCATCTATCGAGGTGCCAGGCAACATGGAGCACAATTGATCAATCGCAATTTGACGAAGACGGCTAAAAGCTAAATTTTCTTCAGGATTTTTCATAACTTACTCGTTGGAAAAAATTATTAACCAGCGACGTTCATTTTCGTTAACCCCGCCAAATTGTTTTAGTAACCAAGAATAATGGCGAAAATCCTTGCTGGTGGCTCTTAGAACCTCGTAACGAAATGCGTTCGCCCCGTCTGGCTTCATGACGAGGATCGCGGGTCGTTCCCCTCGGGCGTCACTAATTTCAATCGTCAAGTTGTGATGATGTCTAACAACTTTTCTTGTTTCCGTCGGAGTACTGGGGTTGAAAGATTGGATCCGAAAAGTGGGCAGTTGAGTGGCACTTCGACTGATCCCAAAAAATCGCTCCCAAACTTCATATGGCGGTTGCACTTGTGACTCTCGATTTCCGCCTTGTTCTCGATTTAATGTCATTATTAATGTAGTCATGATATTTTCTCTTGTTTAAGAAATCGCTTCGTCTCTGCTTATTTTAAACACTTTCATCACCTCGTCCCCAAGATGGTTAATTACCTTTACCGCTATTCTACCTGATTTGGGGATTTCAAATGGTCGTGATATATCGCTATTTAGGCTAGCCCAAGCTTCGGCATCAATTTCAGCGTTAAGTGTAGATTTGAGTGCACTATATGGGTCGTTCTGGCCTAAAAAATATGCGTGACGGACAAAGAAGCTTTCCTCGTTGTAGTCAGTATCGATGAACCAGCAGGCGATTTTGTCGGTGTCACTAGACTCGACTTTACCCGATTGAGGCTTGAAGATGTCGACGCCGAGTACTTTAACACGGAAGGTATTGTCCGGCTCTCGCATAAGTCGGATGTCGGGTTCACCAAAGATGACAAAAAGATTGCCGGCACCAGTGTTTTTGAGGTCGCCGGCCATGTGGAGATCGGCGTTTATTCTGGCGCGGAGAACAGCGACTTTCCCGAGCTTGTTGAACTCGGTGGTGTGTGCGTCATAGTTGAAAGCGCAACTAATGACCACATCAAAACCGGCATCAGCTGCTTCGCGGGCAGCGGTAACTAAGTCGGAGCGTTGGACGGTACCAAACTCCGGCCCGATCAAGATTCCGGCACGCACGGTTTTGCCCTCTGCTTCGTAAAATCCTTCGGCGCAGAGATAAGTTCCCGGCCAGGGTTTTAATTCGGAAAAGGTGATTCGATCAGCTTTGTTGGGCTGCTGGGCGCCAGCTGTTTTGAGATTTTCCAGAACCATCTGTTCAAATGTCTGTCGGGGGTCAATGTCGACGCCATTTTTCCGGAAGGGATCGATAAGTTCGTCGTTTTCATCAACATCCAGGGTGCGATGAGGGCTAAGGCTCTCGACCGTGAATGGGCCAGCCACCCGGACTTTTCTCTTGTCCTCATAGGGTTTGTCGTAGAGGAACACGTAATCGGCACGTGCAGTAATGGACTTGTCGATCTCTTGTTGACGGGCGATGCGGGCTTTCCACCAGTTGGTGTGAAGTTTGATCGCGGCTTCAGGCCATTTGGCGTCAGTTTCGCGGGGAATTTCCCATTCCTGCCAGTTCTTTTTCAGGGCGGTGTTGAGTTGCTCACGGAGTGGTTCGAGCTTCTGTTGCCACGTCTCCCAAATGACGTCGATTTCAATATTGTTGGCAATCGAACCTGATGTGATATTGACCACACGCTCATAGATGAAGCCGTGTTTGATGTTGCCGTAGGTGGGCTTGGTGCTGGGAGCTTTGAAGGCAACTTCCCCTTCTTTAGCTTGTCCCTCGGGAGAGTCAGCTAGGGTGTAGTAAGAGTAGCGGGCGCCCATAATGCGAGCGCGAGAGAGCGCGAGTGCGACACGAGAGGTATCTATTGTGATCCAGCGACGGCCCCACTGCTCGGCGACATAGGCGGTTGTGCCTGACCCGCAAGTAGGGTCGAGGACGAGGTCCCCTGGGTCGGAAGCCATAAGAAGTAGTCTTTCAATTACCCTCTCGTTGGTCTGCACCACATAAACTTGGTTGGGTGCTCCTCCAAAACCATCCCACCAATTGGAGATTTCGCGTATTGAGGGGATTGGTGAGTGCCGAACGAATCGAACATCAGTTTGTTGCGGGTAAAGCCGATTTGCCAGTGCTAAGCGCGACATGCCCGGTGTGCTGCCGTCATTCTCTATCACAGTGTGCTTCCAACACTGCCCAGCTTTGATCGGAAAAGTCCTCCCTTGAAAGTGAAAGTCTAGAGATTGTTGACGCCGGTTTCCGCCACTTTTGAGTGGGTTTGCGGCAAATAGCCTGGCGTCGGGGTAATATTTTTTAAAAGCGCTGAAGTCGTTCGTCAATTGTCTGCCATCTCGCGCCTCTAGTTCCGTTACCCGCAGTCGTTGTCCGTTATTCAATTCAGCAAATGGAAAATCTTCGAATAACTCAGCAGAACTTCGAATTTCATATATTGGCCGAATCTTTATCTTACCTGACGATTTGGCGCTTTTTCCATACCACAGAATAAAGTCATTAACTGGATCAAGAGTTCCGCCTTTTTGGCTTCCCTTCTTTTTGACGAGAATTTCAGTGACACAGTTTTCATCTCCAAACACCTCATCCATTACTACTCGAACGCGATGAACATTCTCATCTCCAATTTGAACAAAGATCGACCCGGATTCTGTCAATAAATCTCGTGCGACAGTTAGTCTATCGCGCAGATAAGTTAAATAGCTGTTAATACCATCACGCCAAGTGTCCCGGAACGCTTTTACTTGCTCTGGTTCGCGGGTGATATGAGCAGTGTTTCCATCCTTCACATCTCGGCTGGTGGTACTCCACTGGAAGTTAGAGTTGAATTTAATGCCGTAGGGTGGATCAAAATAGATGCACTGAACCTTGCCACGCAAAGCCTCACGCTCTGCCAAAGAGGCCATAACTTGGAGTGAGTCGCCGAGGATCATGCGGTTGGACCAGTGCTGGTCGTGTTTGTAGAAGTCGGTTTTGTCGACGCCTTCGGGAACGCCGTTGAAGTCGGCGAAGAGGTTGTATTGTTCTTCGGGTTTGCCGGCTTTGCCGGATAGGAGTTTTTTGGCGATTTCAAAAGCTTCGGTCTGGCGTTTGAGATCGTCGACGAGGACTTTGGGGTGGACTTTTTCCTGGATGTAGAGCGGCGGGGCGTGGACGACAAGGTCTGACCAGTCCTGCTCATCTTTGCCGCGCCACATGAGCTGGGGATCCAAGTCGGTGTTGCGGGGGTATCTGACGGGTTTGGGTTTCAGGTCTTCTTTGGTGACGACGGACTGGAGTTCCGCCGTGGGGATGTTTTTGCGCTTGTCGGCTTCGTGCTTGAAGGCTTCGATTTTCTTGGGGGCGGCTTTATCGGTATTTTTCGATGGGCGGGCCATAGGGCTGCTTTCGGAAGGGAGCGCTTAAGTGACTTTCGTCTTTCGATCTTGGGTCATCTTGCGGCTGAGTTCGAGGGCGTCTTTTCGGACTTCTTTGGGAACGTAGTACCGGAGAGCGTCTTTGCGGGTCGCGATGATCTCTTTGAGCCGGGGAAGGTAGTTTCCGATGGTTTTGGGTTCGCCATCCGCCGTTAGTACACGGATTGATGTAGCCCCTGGCAGATTATCCTCGGCCTTTTCTTCGCGGTAGGGTTGAAGATACTTCTTGTTGACCTGATCGATCAGCAGATACATTTCCAGGTCCTCAAATTTCTGCTGCTTTTTGAGTAGTTTGCCCAGTTCCTCCCTCCACTCGTCGTCCTGAACATCGAGTTCGTTGGATGGCTGAGGGGGCTGGATTAAGGCGAAACCGTCACGATAAAGGAAGCGATTGGCCAGGTCTGCCATGGCTCGATCAGCGTGCTGAGTCCAGCGTTGGATCTGTTCGAGAACTGTGAACTCCTCGATATTCAGGTAGTGAGAGACTTCGAGAAAGCCCGGGACAGGTTTTTCACATTTCCAGAACTGTTCGAGCGCTGGAACGGCATTGATATGACCGCCGGCTTTTCTGATTTTGTCTGCCCTGCCCCACATGGCCTTCAAGATGGATTCGATGCCCCGGGTGGTCTTATGGAGGTAGACGTTCTGATACATGTAATACCTGGCGAAGATGTACTCCTCGATCGCGAAGGCGGTTTTTTCAGGCCAGATCAATTCCGTGCCTTCGTTGTGAAACTCAATGCTGGTGAGTAGTCGGTAAAAGTCGAAGTGGCCATACCCGGCGCCGGTGAAGAGGCTGTCCCGGCGGATGTAGTCCAGGCGGTCGACGTCCAATTCGCTGGAGATGAGTGCTTTCTGCCATGCTGGGACGTCAGGAGATTTTTTCTGGATGAGACCGACGACGCTTAGAAGACCTTCGGTTCTGAGGATTTTGTGAACCTCCGTGTGCTCGTCTTTGATGACAGCGATGGACCAGTCTTCATGATCGATGGCGAGACACGGCTCAAACAAGTGGGAGAACGGCCCGTGACCGACGTCGTGGAGCAAGGCGGCGGCAAGCAGACGCTTCCGGGCTTCAGCAACCCGGGCAGATTCGTCGTTACGGCCTAGATGATTGAGCACGATCAGCATGAGATGAACTACACCGAGGCTGTGCGCCAAGCGGGTGTGTTCGGCGCCGGGGTAGGTGTAGTTGCTGACACCGAGCTGATGAATGCGACGGAGCCGCTGAACTTCCCGGCAGTTGAGAAGTTTGATCAGCCATTTGTCTTGGGTTTTGTCGAGCGCGATGTAGTTGTAGAGCGCGTCTCGGAAGATTTTGTCTGCCACATGGCCCCCGTGGTGCTCAGGCTGCGGATTGTTTGCCGTCGTAGACGTTTTTGGCCAGGGTCAATGCTGCCTGGGTGTTGGGGTGGTCGGTGACGGCCTTCTTAAATTTGCAAGCGTCTTGGAGGGCCTTATTCCAGTCCTTGGGCTCGTTGAAGTCATAGAAATACAGGATCGTAGAACCCAGTTCGAGGTGCCAGAGGCTTACTTCTTCCAAAAGATGTTTGGCTAATATTTCGAAGGGTTTGAGCGCCTTGGCTCTGGCTGGGGATTTTTGGTTTACGTCCGCCAAAAGTTCCTGGGTCCCCTCTGGAAGGTAGTAGTTGTATTGCGTTGAGTCCTGGACTTCATCCAAGAGTCCAGAGGCGACCATTTCATCACAGGTGTCAGAGACGTCCCGGGAATAAGGGCCATAGTGGTGGAGGGTGAAGTCACAACCCAGGTCGCAACCTGCAACTTGCAGGAAGTAAATGACCTTCTGCATGCGCTTGCGTCCCTGGATTCCGCTTTCGCCTGCCCAGGCGGTAAGCGTGGCGAGCTGATATCTGTCCATGGGCTAAATCCTTTTAGGCCGTCATGTTTGTACGTTGTGGAAAAAGTGTCACTAACATCTTAAACGGATCAAGCTCAAAGTGCTATCGGGGCGCATTTCTATTTTGCGAGCGCCGAATGGAAGCCTGGATGATCTCATCAACCCGGGATTTGAGCTTCTTTTCGAAGTCTGCGGCGAACTCGAAGGGGTCGGTAAGCTCGGCAAAGTCCCACCTGCCGAGAATGCCCAGGTGGTTGACGCCGGGGACCCAGTAGACCTCCATGGTCTCTTTCTTGATCTTGGCGCCCTCGTTCTTGTATCCCTTGATCTCGATGATCAGATGGAGCAGGTCATCAGGGCCATGGCCGTCGTCGACAAGAATGATGAAATCCGGCAGGTAGAGCCGCTTTTGAATGCCGATGGTGTAGGGGACTTCAAAGCTAAGCCCCTGGTTTTTAACGTAGGACTTGACCTGGGAGTGGTCTTCGACGACCTGGCAGAACTGCTGTTCCCAGCCAGAGTCGCAGACGACGTAGTTCACGTGGCTCAGGAGCGGGCTGGTCTGCCAGAGGAGTTCCTTGGAGGTGTTGAAGCGGACGTGACGGGTGGAGCCGGAGGGGTTGAAGGGGTCCAGGATGGCCCGGATGGGGCGCTGGCCGAGGTTTTGCCGGGTGATGGCGGCGGTGATCTTGTTGCAGGCCATGTCCGCCAGGTCTTTGTACATTAAGAGCCCGGGGTAAGTGTCACCTTTGCAGACCAGGTAGCTGTCGAGCCATTCCTTGGCGACACGCTTGAGCTTGCCGAAGAGGTGAACGGGGGCGTCCTGGTCTGGGTCGCGGTATTTGGTGTCGACCAGGTGTTCGGTCAGGTTAAAGAGGATGGTAGAGGGGCGGATCTTGTCGAGATGTTCCAGGTTCATGTCGGCGACCTGACCGATGATGCCGGAGTTCTTGGTTTTTGAGGGACCCACGAGCAGCGGGGTGAGTTCCAGGACGGAGTCGTCGGTGAATTTCGCTGTGATGGCTTCGTCGGGCAGCTCTGACCGGTACCCCTGAACCCGAGGGAAACGGATTTCCAGATGATCGCGCTCGGGGCTGATGGCCCGGACCTGGGTGGTCTGGCGCGGGGGCTGGGGCGGGGCGACCACGGGATTGGCGGTGAACTTAAAGGGGATGCCGAAGATGTCGGCGTATTCGACGTTGAAAAGGCCGTCATCGGTCAAGTCGTAGGACTGACGGCGGAGCGCGCGGCCGATGACCTGCTCGCACAGGAGTTGGGTGCCGAAGGCCCGGACGCCCAGGATGTGGGTGACGGTGTTGGCATCCCACCCTTCGGTGAGCATGGAGACGGAGACGACGCAGCGGATGTCGGCCCCGAGTTGGCCGGGCTTGCCGACGGTGTTCATCACTTCACGGAGGAGTTCCTGGTCGGTGATGTTGTCGCCGGCATGAGGATCGCCTGTGCGCTCAATGATTTCCCGGCGGAAGCGCTCGATCTCGTCAGATGCCATTTTGCGGAAGCCATCGTCGAGGGCGTCGCCGGCTTCGAGCTGTTCGCTGTCGATGAGAAGGGTGTTTGGGCGGGGCAGCGCATTGCCGGTGCTGAGGTCGAAGTTGCTGAAGAGGGGGAGCCGGCCGTGTTCGACGGTGGTGATGCCGTTTTCATTCGTGTTAATGAAGCCGGAGACATAGTCGTAGACGAGCTTGGAGATGGAGGTGTTCTGGCAAACGATGATGAAGCACGGGGGGACGGCGATTTTCTTTTCCTGCCAGAGGTTAAAAGTCTTCTCGTAGTGGCCGTAGAGGGCTTGGAATGCGGTTTCAAGCTTGGGTGGCATCGAGAAATATTTGGGATTTCCAGCTTTGCCGCGCCCAGCTTTGGGCATATCTTTGCGGATGTGTTCCCAAAGGTCACGGTAGATGGGCATCTCGTCTGTGGTGGTGATGTTTTGGGCGACGGGTACTCGGGGAAGCTTGACGATGCCGGCCTCGATGGCGTCCATGAGGGAGAAGTCACTCATGGTCCAGGGGAAAAGAGTGCCCTCCACGTAGCCGGAGCCACGGAGGAAAAAGGGTGTGGCAGAGAGGTCGATAATGCGGCTTAGGCCCAGCTTCTGTTTGACCATAGCCAAGCCGGAGATCCAGAGGCGAGCGGCTTCGTTGTTTTTCTCGGCTTCCCTGCGGTCTTCGCCAGCCAGGTCTTCTTCCTCCGAGTCGACCATTTTTTCGCGATAGCAGTGGTGGGCTTCATCGTTGAGGACCATGACATTCTTGATGGCCATGAGTTCAGGCATGACGCGCTGGAGCATCTGGCCGGGGGTTTCCAGGGTGTCTAGTTCTTCGCCTGTGCGTCCTTGGAGCAATGCGCGGCCGCCTGAGGAAAGTTCTATGCGCTCACGGAGCTTGAATGAGTGGTAGTTGGTAATGACGATCTTGGCCTTCTGGAGATCAGGCATGAGATCGCTGGGGATGAGTTCGCGGCTGCTGTAGTAGCTGTCGGGATCGTTGGGATGGAGGACACGTAGGCGGTCCTTGATTGTCAGGCCTGGCGCAACGACGAGAAACCCACGGGTGAAGGTTTTGCTTGCAGGCCGGCGGACGGCGTTAATCGTCTGCCATGCGATGAGCATGGCCATGACGGTGGTTTTACCGGCGCCGGTGGCGAGTTTGAGCGCCAGCCGACTAAGGCCTTCGTTTGCATCGTCATTGGCCTTCTTGAGGAAGTCGAGGATGCGCTTCCCGCCTGGGTAGGTGGGAGCGACCTCGGTGAGCCAGATGGCGACCTCGACAGCCTCGATCTGGCAGAAGAAGGGCCGGACACCGGTAAAGCTGTGGTTGCGCCAGTGGTGAAGAAGGCGTGCAGTTTCGGCGGTGACGCCCCATTGGTTCTCGGGGAGCTGACGCCATTGATCCACCAGCAGCCGGACTTCGTTGATGTTGGATGTGGGGTCGTACTGCTGAGCCTGGGTGGAAAGGCCGTGCTGATCGTCAAAAACTAATTCTGTTTGTTTGGTTTTCTTCTTGGCCGTCTTGGGCTTGGGGATCGGCGTGATATAGGAGGCCTTGCGGCGTTCAGGTGTCACCCGGAGCGTGGGCATGCCTTCTTCGTCAAGCTCCCAGTGCTTGGCTGGATAGTCATAGGGCGAGTTGAGGATCGGATGATCGAAGAAGGCGTTGGACATAGCGTGTGAGGCTCCCGGTTTGTGGGAACAGAGTCTAGCATGGCTAGAACCAAACTTTCGCTTCAACGAAGCGGTTGAGCAAATCAATCCTGAGCGCACCAAGAGCTACCACTACTTTACCGAGCGTGTAGCCTGCGCATGGGGGCGAATAGGGCATAGCCCACTGGTTGCCTGAGCTTGTTGGGATGAGCCATCGATTGGACTGCGTAGTCGCTTTGATCTGCACTCGGGAGATCGCACAGCAGTGAACGAGTCTTTTCTTCAGTGAAGAGATGCCACGAGATAGTCATCAATGGGATGCTCAATGATTTAAGGGAATATCTTTTAACTTCGAAGCAAGTTAAGCTGGCAAAAAGATCAGTCGACATGATCTTCCAGTCAACCGCAAACTGCTGGGGTAGGCGTTATTGTCGAGCCTCGGGAAGAGGCAGAATTACGAGTTCCAAGCTCACCGACCTGGAAAGTGCGAGGCATAACAGATGCAGGTCAAGTCCGTCCAGTTTAATGACTTCACCAAGAGCTATCGGCTGAAAAATAATCGCCGGATTCAGACTCATCGATTTGCGTGTTTGGGACCAGGAGATGACGTAGTGTATCGCAGTGCGAATTGTGCGCATGTTCGCTGCAAGAACGGTGTCGCAAAACTATTCCCGGCATACGAAGCGGTTGACCATATCGACGTGGGACAGCGGCGCGTATTAGTGACAGTTAAGGAAATTGAGACCGCGGACGAACTGCGTGGGTACGCACAGCTTGCCAAGTATCACTACCGTGGAAAGGAACTGCATGGTCGTCGATCACCGTTGATCATGGTATGTCACGACCCGTTGTTGCCCAACGTCCTTGGATACATTGAGCTAGCAACGGCATTCTTGATGAACAAACCGCGAGCAATGGTACTGAGTGCGCCGTTCGTGGATTCTGACAGCGGCATTGGCTGGACTGAGTGGACCAAAGACACTGTTCGGCAGTACACAAACCTGATTGTGCGCATCGCACGAACAGTAATTTCACCGGAGTTTCGGGGGCTTGGGTTGGCGAGCCTGCTAGTTCGGCATGCAGCCAACTACGCGCGTGAACACTGGAATGTGGGCAGATTGAAACCACTTTTCATGGAAATTACAGCCGATATGCTGCGCTATGTGCCGTTTGTTGAACGGGCGGGGATGCACTACATCGGGATGACAGAGGGGAATCTGGAGCGGCTGACAAAGGACATGGAGTATGTGCTACGAAACATGCGTCGGATTCGGCAACAGGAAATCCTGAATAAAGAGTCCGCCGGGATCGTGGAACTGCAAGTTTCCTATGCCAAGAGGCTGAATCGAATTGCAAAGCGGAAGGGACTCAATCGTGAGTCGATCATGGAACTCTTACTACGTGATCCCCATCGGTTGCCGGATCGAGACTGGACGATGCTGCACAAGGTCTTCCGACTTCCAAAACCAACCTTTCTAATGGGACTGAACCACGATGCCGAAGCGTTTACCGCGAAGCGGATCGTAGAGCTTTGTTTGCCGCCGACCTGTCCGGCTTTAATTCCTTCCGCGCACCGGATTGAACCCCAGCAGATTGTGACAGCAACCCGATGCAGCTTCAAGATGTCAGCGACTATTCACCGTACGCGATTCACCCGCCGTGTCCAAGAAGCATTTGGTATCGATAACGACATGTTGCATAGTACGCTTTTTACTGACTTGAGTTTCAAGATAGCGCGGGGAGAAACCGTGCTTATTTGTGGTCCTTCAGGAGCAGGTAAAACAACACTTCTGTCACTATTACAGCGGAAGCTTATCAATAGCGAATACCGCCCCCCAGGTCTCACGGGGCGTTTGTGGGTGAAGCCATCACTTGATGTGAGTGTGCTGCAACCGCTTGATAATGAGAAGCCGCTGATTGATACTCTCGGAGGACCATCCTTCGACGAGTCCTTGTATGCTCTCAATGTGTCGGGGCTGGCAGAGGCCCACCTTTACTTGAAGCGGTTTGGCGAATTGAGCAATGGTCAGCGCTATCGCGCAATGATGGCCAAATTAATTGCATCCCATTCGGATGTTTGGATCGCTGATGAGTTTTGCGCCACACTTGATCCCATCACTGCCAGCATTGTCGCCCGGAATCTGCGGCGATGCGCTAAGCGTCTTCGCGTCACAGTGTTTCTGGCAGCAGCAAGCTGGGCTGATTTCATACATGAACTCCAACCTGATGTAGTAATTCACCTCCGGTCCCCATGGGATTACCGGGTTTTCTCCTGGCCGGAATTTGAACAATCCGTCGCGCAGTCGATGCTCGCCGGACTTGCATGCGGCACTGTTGATCACAGGGGGAAAAAGCATGTTAACATCCCCCGCTAAACTCACCAGAGCTTTCGATGGATTAGCTATTGCTCGGCAATCTACTTTCGTGCAATTGGTGCAGGGTGGCCGACTGCGCTATGCAACTTCGACGGAGAGTCGTTGTGACATCATCGATGACTACTCAAGTCGTTTGATCTGCGAGTGCATCGCAGCACGTTCATCGCTGTTGATGGTATGGCCGGATTTGGATGAGCGACGGGCACCGCTCGCGCTCGCGGCGGGAATCGTCTGCGATTCGGTGTCGCGCATAGGTGGCGAAATGAACAGAGAGCGGATTCTTTATATCGGTGCGGATATGTTGATTCGTGAGCAGTTTGCTTCGGTGCGAGTAGGTGGCACAGCGCTCGGCGGAGTGTTCACCCAAGAGTTTGGGCGCGGAGACAGCCAGTTGTATCGAATAGGACCGGAAAGTTCATTGCCTATTGTGACTTCGATTGTGTCGCCGGCGCAGCCTGAGCAGATTATCCGCGCTCTGCATCCTCGGTGGATAGCGGTGGACTGTGGCCGTAGAAAAACACCACTATGGCTTCCATCGCTACTTGCTGCGGCTAAAAATATGAGTATTCCCGTCATTGGATGGACTGGGCTACACCTGTCCCCCATGATCGACCTGTGGCGAAGACAAGGAGGTTGCGTCTACAGTTGGCCCAAGGTCACCGGGCCACCGATTCGTATCGCATCGCTGGATGAACTTGGACGGCGCACAGGATTGACCATCCTTACGCCGCTGGTTCTCGACGGGGCAAGCGCAGTCGGCGTTGCTGACCAACTAACACATTGCTACTACCAATTGACTCGGAACGCTGGGGGATTGCACGGGCAGGTGACTCGCGATGCTATTTCAGTCGCTTGGAGATATTTGCGGCTTTTGGAAACTCTTTCGGTGCCGGTCGACCTGTATGAGGCGGAGTGTGTGAACTACTGGGGCATGCCGACGTTAAGCCGGCTCCAGCGGACGCTAGAACGGTTCGTTCGAGCGCTGAGAGATGTTGGCGAAATTCATCTCAGCTTGGGTGTGGTGTACGAAAAACTTTTAGCTGTACATGGAATGTTGCAAGAGGAATCGGCCTCGCTTATGTGGCTTACCACGGCCAACCTTGTCGTAGCAGCAACAGTTCCATCGTTGTTTGTCTTCCAAAGCCGAGCCCATCTGGATTTGTTTCGATTTGCTCTGCTAAGTAAGCTCAATATTTCTGAGGATGACCTGCGTGATATTAGAGTGTCGTTAGTTGCTTTGCCTGATTATTCATACAACGATCGCCTACCCCAATGGGAGCAAGTCACATTGATTGGACTGCCCTCCCGCGCCCTAGATTGGCGAATCGAATCCATTTTGGAACACAAAGAAGTTCGTGTGATTATTTGGCCGCACTTAGTAGACGTGCTGCGACGTAGGGTTGCCGAGTGGTCGGATAAGTTATGTGGTGGCTGTGATGGCCCGTCTCCGCTCAGAATTGCAGCTGATGGTTCAAACATCAGGAACTCACGGGTGCGTGTCGCTACCGGGCGAGGTATCACTAGCCATAGTAGTGGATTCAGGGCAGTGAGTTCGGGATTATTGTGGAACCGGCCCGAGGCCGCAGATGCTATTCGAGCACTGTTTGCGGTCCAGGAAATCGAGGAAGACGAAACCAATGAGCCGGAAATCTTCAACCGGGCTTCTGAAGTGACCGATGTCGGTGCATCAACCAGCGAGGATGACTGGGTTGAAGATGCTTTGAAGGTCACATTAGACGACGGCTCGCAAATACTGCTGCCGCTTCATGACTATGTAAATGTGGTTGCCCGCACGTCAAATGGCGTCAAGGTGGAGCCACGATACTCGCGTTCGCTTCGTGTGGGTGATGAAATTCTATTGGTACATGGTGAGCACAGACGTGGTGTATATGACCTATTGGTCTCCCGAGTGCATTCGCACTCAACGATTGCACCGTGGCTCACTTTGGTTGATCGGTGGCATCAGGAACTGCGGCGAGCTTTCATTGAGGGTAAGCGACGGTCGGGAACCACATTCGAAAGTGTCTTGAATGCTCTTCGCAGGCAAGGTAGCACTATTACCACTGCGGCTTCCATTCGAGGATGGATTCTGGGGTTTACTTTGGCACCGAGCGATTGGCAGGATATTCAGCGGTTGGGAGAGATTTTGAACATCGCCATAGCCAAGCAGTTCGCACGTGAGATCGGTAATGCGGCAGGTCGGTTAGCCGGATTACACAGGAGTTTGTCGCATCGTCTGAACCGTTGGTTAGAATCAGACGGAACCGGTTCCGTTATGTTATCTGGATCTCAAGCCGTCGTTGATGCCGATTTGGGGCTTACAGTCGACGACTTCAAACATTCGCTGGTACGAGGAAGGGTTGCATCTGTGTCGCAGGTTTTGGGTCCATTCTTGCGGTCGCACATCGGTTATTTGAGAAAGGCTACATCATGACTATGACAGTGGCTGAATTTCAAGTGGAGGAAGTCCTTTTAGCACGATATCTTGCTGGCCGGGTTTGTGACGGCGCCACAGGACGTCTGCATAGTGAATGTACCCACAATCGTCCGCGAGATACCTATTTCATTGGTTCATTGCGGCCAGCACCACCCGCAACTCCGGCTGGTACTCCTCAAAGGCTGCCGGATGAAGTGCTTCGAAAAATCGCCCCGTCTGCATTCGGGCTTGATGTACGAATGTTGCCGAAACAGGATCGTTTTGAACTGAATGTCACTCTTTCTTGGGCCTGTTACTACCGTGTTCGTCCGATACGTGAACAACAGATGTCGCACCAGGGAATTACGGATGGGGAAGGTGGGCGTAGCGCTGCCAACCACAATGTAGGGAGTGTCGTTGTGGTAGCTGGGCAAGGCACCGCCAATACGCAGGCGCGCGGCGGTCGCTCAAGTCAGCGCAATGATTCAGGAGGCTTATTCCCTCGGTATCGGAAAGTTGCCTGCTCAGGCTCGGGACAGCTAGTTCTGAATCGCAACGCAACCGGCTGGGTTTGTAATACGGATGAATTGCAACGCGCCGTTGTTGCTGAAATTACACGGGCACATGCGGAGATTGGTCGGGCAGAGGATCGCATTCGCTGGGCTGGTACACAGGAGCACGCCATTCCACCGAGTGCACTGGCAAGTAATGATGCGTATGAGCAATTCTGGACCAACCAATCCGAATTGCCAGTGCCGCCTTGGGCTTGGGAGGTTTCAGCTACCATCCGACCAGGTGAAACCGCAACAGATATCGTGCTGGAATTGGAAGCGACCAATCGCTCTATAGTGGATCAGGACGACTGGCGGTTTGAAGGCTTTTTCTTCGATATTGCGTTGAAGGTTAAGGCTCCTTTGGGAGTGATTAGACCGTTTGAGTTAGATTTGATCCCGCGCGGATTTCGATACGACCGATATATGTGGGGACGTGGCTTTAATTGCGGTATCGAACGGAAAGTAGACAACAATGGTATGGATGTGCTGCAAAGCACCAATGTCCCATTGTTGGAACAGCCACGATTCGCGACCAGTTCTGAACCGCCAGCAACTTTCGATTCACTGGCCCGCGATCCAGTGGGAATCTTGGGGGCTATTAGCACTGCGATGCATACGTACGATGCCGAATGGGCTCGAATGGAGCGCGAATACCAGACGAGGATTCCAGAGTGGGTCGCGCGATATTCGCTTGAATATGCAGAGGATCGCCAGAAATTCCAGGATGAAATATCCCGATTTGACCGAGGATTGGAGATCATTCGCTCAGATGCTGATGTACAGCTTGCCTTCCGGCTAACCAATCAGTCGTTTGCCGGGAACCCACAGAAGCCATCGTGGCGTTTGTTCCAGATCGTTTTTCTGGTTTCACAAATTCCTGGCCTTGCAGCGCTCAAGACTGGACATGACGGTGACCTTCGTGATCGCCAGCATGTGGACATTGTCTACTTCCCCACCGGGGGTGGTAAGACGGAGGCGTATCTTGGCGTCATCGCATTTCAGTTGTTTTTGGACCGGCTCAGAGGAAAGACCGCCGGCGTTAGCGTTTGGACACGCTTCCCACTTCGCCTGCTTACATTGCAGCAAACCCAAAGGGCGGCCGATGTTGTGGGCGCTGCTGAACTTATTCGTCAGCGGCACAGTGATGCGCGACTTTCGGGTTCGAACGTAGACGGATTCGCGATTGGTTATCTTGCGGGTCAAGAGGCGACTCCAAATGAGTTGGTGGCGCCGCTTCTAGGTTCGGTGCCGGACGCCAACTGGAGCATCGCGAACGATGCTCATGCCAGGCAGCGGTGGAAGAAAGTTGTCCGATGTCCTTCTTGTCGTACTTCGAACATATCAGTGGATTTCGATCCTCAGAGAATTAAAGTGATTCATCGATGTGGTGAGCGTGGCTGTGCTTTTCCACGCGGCGAGTTACCCGTTCATGTCGTGGACAATGAATTGTTCCGATATTTGCCTTCCGTCGTCGTCGGAACCATTGACAAACTAGCCAGTTTGGGCAACCAGCGAAAAATGGCGCTGTTATTAGGGCGGGTCACTGGCAAGTGTCGAGTGCATGGCTACTGTTGTCAGGAGTGTTGTCAAAGGGGCTGTCGGGATGCAACACTCATTACCGCAGGTGTTCCAGCCGGTGTGAGTGGCCCGACGCTTTTTGTCCAAGACGAGTTGCATCTGCTGAAAGAAGGCTTGGGCACGTTTGATGCCCATTACGAAACGTTTGTCCAGGAGTTGTTGCGAAATTTCGGCCAGACTGCGTCGCTCAAGATTATTGCGTCTTCGGCTACTATTGAAGCATTTGAACGTCAAGCAGAGCATCTATATGGTCGCCCTGCACGAGTATTCCCCGGGCATGGTCCACGGCTGGGTGCAAGCTTCTATTCCCTTACACGAGACTATCCACAGCGGTTGTATCTCGGGGTGCTGCCTCACAATAAGACAATCCACAACGCGATGCTTGAATTGCTGGAGGCATACCAGCGTGAGATATGGTCTTTGTGTCAATTGAAGGAAGGAGCTGACAATCCATTTGGCGGTAGCTGCAAGCCGGGAAATCGCGACTGGCAAGCATTGGTCGATCCGTACCGAACAAGCCTGTGTTATTTCTCAGCGACGCGAGAATTGAGTTCATTGCGAACGGACCTGGATAGTCATAGTTCTCCGATTCTCCAACAGGATGGTATTGACCCGTTCCGTATCGAGGAATTGTCGGGAAGCACCGCAACTGATGCCGTGACTCGAACACTGGAACGGCTGGAGCGCGGTGATCTTCCTGGCCGGCAAGCCCCCAACTTGATCCTCGCCACAAGTATGATCAGCCACGGCGTTGACATTGATAGGATTAACGCAATGTTCTTTTTTGGTATGCCGCGTCAGAACGCAGAGTATATTCAGGCTTCCAGCCGGGTTGGCCGTTCTCACTGCGGGATCGTATTTACCTGTATGAAACCTGCACGAGAGCGTGATCAGAGCCACTTCGCATACTTTGTGAAATACCACGAGTTTCTGGGCAGATTGGTCGAGCCGGTAGCTATCAACCGGTGGTCCAAATTCAGCCTACAACGGACATTGCCAGGACTTTTCATGGGGGTGCTTCTTCAAGATCGCGCTAACCGGTCTCCTAAACCTGGAATGTTTACACGGGTTGATTTCATCCGCAAACAGATATTGCAGGGTACACTCCGATTCGATGACTTCATTGATGTGCTAGAGCGGGCGTATCTCGTAAAGGAAGGTGCTGATTCCCGATCAAGCGAGATGCGCGATGAAATTCGGCGACGGGTAGAGCAATTCCGAAATCAAATCATTTCCGGCGGTGCAACAACCGAGTGGGTATCGGATGCCCTTATGCCGAGTCCAATGCGAAGCCTACGGGAAGTCGATGAGCAGATTACAATCGAGTTAGATGGTAATGGTTCTGCATGGGGCGATCTCGTACCTAGCTGGGGAGAATAACAATGCCGCGCCGGATGAATAGAGGAAAGCAACAGGTTTTAATAAACTATCTTCCTGAGCGGACCTTCGATTTCGAGAAAATTGGCACGATCGCACGCATTCACCGTGTTCGTGGCTTTCCGAGGAGCGATCTCAACATCGCGCTCGTGCTGCGATCTGTACAAGACCAACTAGACGCGTGGCAACAGGCTTATCGACCGGTATTACAAGATGTGACGACATTAGCAGACCGATTCGTCTTGCTAGAACCGCGTGGCGCGGACGCTAGCATGTTCCCACTAGTTTTTTGGTGTCAGTCGAGCAACTGCGGGCATGTAATAGTGCGTCGGGATGACCCACCACGTAGTGCCGATTGCTTGCGATGTAATTCTCAGGGATCTCTAAGACAAATGCGATTCGTGAAGGTGCATCGCTGTGGGGCAATTGAGTCGCTTGCGCCGCCATCGTGCGAGCGCTGTCACCACTCTCGCGATATGGCACTTAGTACACGAGGCAGTGAGACAATCGCCGGATTCCAATGGATTTGTCGTGCTTGTAATGGTCGCACCGGAGTATTTCCCGGTTACTGCCGTCAATGCGCTTGGCCCGGCTTAGATCAAGATAAAAAGCGCATGTCAATTATGGTCCATCGTGCTGCTGCTACATTTTTTCCTCACCAAGTGGTTCTCTTGAACCAACCAGGTGCTGAGATGGCAGCTTTTCTCGGAACTAGTCAATGGCAAGCAGTGGCAGCTGGCCGCTTTTTTGGGTTACCAGCGGCCATGCGGGGTAGGTTAGTAGATTTTGCAGCAACGGGTGCAGCCACTTCGACGCTTCAGACGGGGCTTTCTGAGGCCGATAGAGCAACCCTCCGAGCTAGGGGGATGTCGGATAGCCAGATTGCGCAATATGAACAGATGCAGGTAATTCTTCAAGCTAGACACCAGATTACTGAGATAGCATCAACGCCGCAGGGAATCGCCACGGAGCTTGAGCGCGATTCCGGAGTCACTTGGGGTGTATGGGAGCGCGCGGGGCAAGAAATGCTCGAAGCGGTAACACCCCGAGAGAACGGCAAGATCAGATCGATTTTGGGTGTGACCCCTTCAGTTGGTGGGTCACATCAAGAGCACGTGTTGGGCCGATTAGGGTTCGCGGAGCTTGCGCTCGTGACTGAGTTCCCGATTACTACAGCGGTATATGGGTATAGCCGAGTGGACTATCAGCCTAACGAATGCTTCATAAATCCGTTCCCTCCCGATCGGGATGCTGGTGGCAAATTCCCAATATTTGTGAATGTAACATCAGCGGATGCGCTTCTAATCCGCTTGGATCACCGAGCAGTACTAGGGTGGCTTTCAGCGAACGGGATGCCAGTGACCATTCCGAAGACCGGTAATCGTGTGCTTGCTGAGCGGGCATCCTTTGTATCTATGTTCACTGGAGTTGATCTGCGGCAGACTATCGACTCGACGCATCCGCAGGCACGCATGGTGTTTGGCTTGACACATACACTAAGCCATGTTGCCTTACGGCACGCCGGCTTACTTTGTGGGCTTGATCCAACAAGTCTCGCTGAATATGTTCTCCCCCGAGCGCTCAGCCTTGCCATTTATTCAAACCAGTCTTTCGGTGCAACAATCGGCGCACTAACGGCATTGTTCGAACAATCATTGGAGGACTGGCTCGGTCGAATCGCGGGAACGCGCCGCTGCCTGTACGATCCTGTGTGCACGGCTTTTGGCGGAGCGTGCCATGCATGCGCGCACGCTTCTGAGACAAGCTGCCGATTCTTCAACGCGAATCTTGGCAGACAGTTTTTATTCGGGGGCCACGATCCAGAGTTGGGTCAAGTCCGAGTAGGTTTTTTCGATTTCATTCGCTATGACGGTCGATCCGGTATTTGACCGACTGCGCTCAAAGGTGCCACACTGTTGGTTTTGATGCAGGTTGGTGCCTTGCTCCTTCCTTTCACCAGTAAATGCCGCAGGATTTGGGGTGGAACCCGAGTTCTTGGCATTTACAGCCATTTTATGATTGTGCAGATGTAAAAGCTGTTTAGTGGGCGGCCATTCCGGGCCCGTGTTGTCTTAAATGTTTTCGAACAGCCGTGCAGATTCTTAGTAGAAAGTATGCAAATGCAAAATCAGCTTTCGTTCGTCCTATTTGGTAACCACCGATATACAGTCGGGCGGCTAATATTGAGTAGCTTGGCAATCTCGGACACGTTCTTGCCTTCGGTGTGTAGACGAACGATGGCGTCGATTGTAGCGCGCCCGATATTTGCGCCCGCTGGACTGGGGGCATTGGTGAAGGCTTCGGGCGCGGCTGCGAACATTGGGGCCAGTTGAAGGTGTACGCGGTCGAGTGCGACAAAGACTTTGGAGAAGTCGGGGTTGCTATAGACGCTCAGTAGATCGTCAGACTTTACGGCATGCCGGTGTGATAGAAACACGGCGGCGGTCTCGCCATCGGACATATTGCGAACGAGTTGACTGGCTGTCTTACGCAGATGCTTGAAGCTGAGCCTGCGAAAACTGGAATGGTCCTTGGTGACTCTGTCGAGGAGCTTGCCCCAGGCGTTGGCAATGCCGATTTCGCGCAGAGGTGTGCCCCGCGGTGTGAGAAGAACGAACGGGTTTTTAGGGTTGTCAAAGGTGGTTTGTTGCTTTGCGAGCCACGTGAGCGCTTGGACAGTCTGCGGCCAGAGGGCGAACTCTGCGTAAGCGATGCTCTTACGGCGTATTCGCTTGATTGTTGGCCGGGTCTGATTCAGATATATTTCATTTTTGCGCAGACTGACGCACTCGGCCCGTGCGAATGCACAGTTCAATCCCAGGAGCAAGAGTACGCGTTCTCGATCCGTCGCGTATTTGTACAACAGAGTGAGTTCATCGACGTTGTAGGTGGAGACCCCATTTTTGAGGCCGGCAATCTCCTCGTGAGTCATGAGCTGTTTGTAGTTGACATTCAGAGCATCTTCGATGTCGGTGTAGCCCCGCCACTTGAAGGCCGGGGTTTTGTGCAACCACTTCAGGAACATGCGTAGCGCTTTGACCTGCTGCTCGACAGATGCCAGGGATATGGGCTTTCTCTTGTTCTCTGCATTTGGACGGTTGGTCCAATATCTGACCGTGCGCTCGATGGCAGTTATGTCGATTTGATCGACGGGCATATCATTGCTCGAACGCTTTAGGCGGCGAATGTTATCGGCCAAGACATGACCCCACTCCGTGGTTTCGGTGGTGCCCGGCAGTTTCTTCGTATCCAGTACATGGTCAGCGTATGTGTCGATGGCTTGGTAGAGGGTGTCCCCGATTCCGGTTGCGATCGGTATTTCTGCCACCGCAGACGCCAGCCGGGACTTTCTAGCATAGGCCTCGGCGTACACCTTGTGCTCTTGCTTGCCCTGGTTGAGCGCGTTGGGGTCGCCGGCGACGAATACCACGAAGGGGTACTGGTTCTTGAGACGTGCCAAGAGCATGGCGTAGGCGCTGGAGCCGATGGCGGAGTGCGGAGGGTCGGGGTAGGTGCTCCAGACATCTGGAGTTGGGAAGTAGGGGACTTCGATGTGCTGCTCGCCGCGAGCGGTGGCCTTGGCGATCCAAAGCCCTTCGGTGGTCCATGTGGCGCGCTGAGGATCGCTGCTCAGGGCGTCGATTTTGTTGCGGTGGTCGGCATCGACCTCAATCGCTTCCCAGATCTGCTCCAGGAGGAGGCTGGTGCGCAGGGCCGTCTTCTCGTTCATGTCGCGCGGGAAGTGGAAGCGGTGCTGGCTGAGCTTGCCGCCTTCGGTTTTCTTCCAGCCCAGGTCGCGCGAGAAGTGGTCCTCTCGCCAGGTGATGTTGCCTTTTTTCGCTGCCATTTTAATGTAACTTTAGAGGAGTGGATACTTTGTCCGATAGGCCTCAACGGTACCAAAAATCGGACAGGTCTCAAACATCATATCGGACAGGAAAATGCTTGAAAATCGGACAAATGAGGTTTTTGGAGGTGCTGAAATGGGGTGTAGTTACAACAAAAAAACGCGTAAATGCTTTTGGTTAAAACATTTACGCGCTTAGTGTCGCATCGGACATAGTGGAGCCGGGGGGAATCGAACCCCCGTGCCGTAACAGTCGATAAACCACCTCTACACGCTTGTTCGTCGCTTTGATCTTGGCATCCAGGCCGCTGACGACGGCGTATTGGATGCCCAGCTAGAGTATTTTTTAGCTTTTGAACGCTATGGCGTCATTCAAAAGCGGTCCCGATGAATCGTGGGTTTTGAATTTTTACGGGCGGGTCCTTCAAAACCCTGCTGCTTTATTAATTAGGCAGCGAGGCGGGCCGGCGCGAAGCCGATCCGACCAGCAACTTCGTTGTTGGCATTTTTGTTTTTGCACGTTTTTACGAGGCCTCGTGCGCCTCGGCGTGCCATGGTAAATCTTCCCTGTCCGGTCGATACCGGTCGGCCCCAAATTGTCAAAGATCAGCACCACATTGTACCCTAAAACCCCGTAAAATCAAGGGAATTGCGAGGGACACGGCGTGATGCGCATCCAAGGGCCTCCGGTACCGATTGCTCATTTCCAGGCATTTACACTGCCTGTGGAGGAACTGCATCCGGTGATTCGCATTGCGCATTCGCAGGTGTGGCCGCTGAAGGTGCAGCCGCGAATCATCTATGATTTCGAGCTGGTTTTGATTGCCCAGGGCCGGGCGACGGTGACGGTGGCGGGGGATGTGGAAGAGGTGGGGCCGGGTGATCTTTTGTGGCTTCGGCCGTTTGAGGCGCACTCGATCATTACGCTGCCGGGAGAGACATTTAAGCATGTGGCGGTGCATTTTGATCTGGCGCCGGACTTTCCGCCCAGCAGGAAGTCGCTGCACAACCGGCGGCCTTATGCGGTGACGCTGGGGGATGGGCTGGCGATGCCGCGGCGGGTGTGGCTGGACCCGATGGGCAAGGCGTTTTCACGGCTGGACCGGCTTGTGAAGGAATGGGAAAAGGGGACTGCGCTTGGCCGGCTGGGGGCACGGGTGACGCTGGAGCAGATGCTGGTGGAACTGGTGGGGACGCCGGATTTGTGGCGAGGGGCAGGGGAGGGGCAAGGCCACACTCATGGGCGGCCGGGCGGGGTGCTGGGCCGGGATCGGGCGCGGCTGGATGCTGCGGTGCAGACAATGAAGTCTGGCCTGCGTGCGTCGGTGACGGTGAAGGATCTGGCGCAGGCGGCGCAGATGAGCGCGAGCCATTTCAACCGGATGTTTAAGCGTTATACGGGGTACAGCCCGATGGACTATCTGCGTGCACTGCGCGTGCAAAAGGCTCGAGAACTGCTGGCGGACCCGGGGCTTTCGATCAAGCAAGTCGCGGGGCTTTCGGGTTTTGGCGATCCATTTGTGTTCAGCAAAACATTTCGGCGGGTGGACGGGCTGACGCCAAGCGCATACCGGGAGGCTTTGTTTGCGGGGCGGCCTGAACAGTGATGGAAATAAAAAAGAACCGGGCCGGCATCCTGCCGGCCCGGTTCGGGCACCTTTGGGAAGGGACTTTCTTCCCAATACAAGCAATTATTTTCCACTTCAGGCGTTTGCCTGCCTGGCGGATGGGGCCAGGCGTGGGGAGATAGCGTTTCCCGGCGCGATGTCTTGTGCGGACGAGGCACAGGACATCTCAGGCTGCGCAAAAACAGCCTCGAATCGTGCACGACCAGCGTGGGTCAAAATAACCTGGTGCACCCTTGGTTGCGCCGAGAACGAACGATTAGATTGTCTGCCGGAGTCCCTGGGACGCTTTTGCGGGGGTGCTTTGGGGCACGGCTCGCGGGTTTGTCTTTGGGAAAGAGCCAGTGGTTGTTTTGGCTCAGTCTCTCTTCCGGGCAGCCACACTTTCACGCACTAGCGGGAGGTGTGTAGATCCCCTTGCGGGACCTGATGACCAGTCGTTGTGTTGACTGATAACCCTTGAGGATGGTGGTGAGGGTGGTTGGGCTTACCCCACAGTCCCTGCTCATTTGGCGGACTGAGGGGAGTGGGGAATCTGGACCTGCGATACGGATCCACCGCTCCAAATATCGCGCGACTCGGTCGGGGCCGTCAAAACGTCTCATGGACGTGCCTCGCTTAAAAAGGCGACCGTTATGTTTCACCGGGCTACGCGGACCGGCGAGTTGTCTGATCAAGTTGTAGCGGGGTGATGTGACTAATGCAATACTGAATTTGCGCTTTTATGTCAGGTGATCCTCCGATTTTCCTTTTTTCAAGCTATTTCTGGAAAATATTTTTTATTTTTTTCCACATCCGGATGCGCCCAGGTGGGTGAGATTGCCTGCAATGGCTACATGCTATGAGATAAACTGGTTTATGACGAGGAATAACGTATTCTTTTGAAAGCTCCATTGAAATTACGCGGAATGTTGACAGGGCGGTGGATTGAGAAAACCAACCTGGTTTTAACACTGCGTATGAATATAAATGTTGTTTAAACCTGGCGGTGGCCAAATGAAGCGATACGGGAAACGGCACCTATGGCCGGGGTGCATGGGAATGGATGTAACTACATTCAGTGGGGATGTTTGACGGAAGTGAGCATCTTGGTGAGCCATTCCAGATCGTTGCGGTCAGAATAGAAGATGCTGAAGATCAAGATGCCGTCGACATCGGCGATTTTTGCAGTGGCATGGAATCGGTTGATGTTGTCGGGGTCGGGGCCGACGGTGACCATGCCGACAAGGTGTTCGGCAGTGAAGTGGGCGGTCCGGGTGCCGGGCGCGCTGGTGAAGTCGATGCCTGCGGTGAGGAGGCTTTGGGGTGTGGTGTCCGGCTGGGGTTGAAGGTCCAGACGGGTGCAGAAGACTTGCTTATCGCGGTATTTAAAGACGGTGGCGTGCCCTGTATCCGTGATATCAGCGTGCCAGTGGCCGGGAAGCTGGAGCGTCCATCCGGAGCCAAGCTGCCAGGTGCAGAGCTTTCTGCGGTAGCCGATGCCGTCGGGCCGGGGTTCGGGGAAGGGGGTGTGGGCGGGGGCGGTGAGGGCCTGGGAAAGCTCAATGAATTCGTTGCTGGGAATAGGCAGGGAATGCGGGTGGGACTGGGCGTATTCCAGGCAGTCTTTGACGAGGTGCATCACTTCGCGTTCTTCGTCGTCTTCGGGGGGCCGCCAGGGGACGTCGGTCCACATGAGGGAGAGTCCGGCATTGCGGATGACCAGGGGTGTGATGTCTTTTTCCCACCAGGGGTAGATCTGGGTGGCGTGGGAGAGGGTTTGGGTGTTTTCGGGGTCCAGCAGGCCTTTGACCTGTTTGATGCTGGCGGGGCCCATGGGCGTGAGGACGTGATTGGGGATTTCGCAGACGGGGAGTTGGGGGTCCAGATGGATGCTGAGGCTGGCATTTTCGGACTGCATTTGTGTGGAGAGGCTGTACATGAGTCGGCGGGCATGGTCCGCCATGCGGTTTTGGAGGTCCTGGAAGTCTTCGTGGGTTTTGTATCCGGTTTGGTCGGCGTTGGTCCAGTCCCAGGCGAGGCCGGTTCTGGTGTGGATGAAGTCCAGCAGATCAAGGGCTTTGGCGTGGAAGCCGGGGCCTGTGATGGAGGTTTTGGCGGAGGCGTGGACTTTGCCGCCGTCGTCATCCCAGGCAAAAAGGACATCACCCGCGACGGGGTGGAGCGAGACCATGAGCCATGCGTCTTCTTCCTGGATGTTTGAAATGCGGGCGAGCCAGATGTTTTGAGAGACAAACTCTCGGGCCGCTTTGCTGATGCCGGCCAGGGTCTTTTTTTTGTCGGGTTTGCTTCGGAGGAAGCTCCGGACAGGTCTTGCGCTGGTTTGAAAGCCGAGTCCCACGCGTTGAGATGTTTCCTGATGTGTAAGGGGTTATTTTACCCGAAAAGGAGGCTGGCTGGTCAATAGCTGATTGTGAAAATAGGGCGTTTTATCGTTGATTTTGTGGGTTAAAGGCTTCGCAAACGCGGTTTGGCGGCCCGAACGGCGTTCATTTCCCCGTGCCCGGGTTGCCGGGTGACGGGTTGCCGGGTGTCCATGAGGAACCCAAAGGCGGATCATGCCGCAAAATGGCATTCACCTTGAGTGGCATGAACTTTATCGAAGCCCCCCGATAACCCGAAAACCCGATACCCCGGGTGCATGTGCCGAC
>CAZIWA010000035.1:0-45528 GCA_964542875.1 uncultured Phycisphaeraceae bacterium | reverse complement strand
CGCTCTGCCTCAAAAACCTTTCCGACTCCCTCTCCCTTTGGGGAGATGACTGGGGTGAGGGCCAATACGTTCAGTTAAGCCCTTGCCTCTTCATCCCAAGTGCTGAAAGCACGGCCCTATGACAACCAGGGTCGCAGCGCTTCTGAGCGCGCAGGCCCTGGTAAACATATAAACACGATGCTCTTGCACACGCCTGCCAATCAACCTGCAACGACTCAACTCTCTCTGCCCTCTCTTTGGCCTCTTTACCCTGAATTGAACCGTCTTGGGGTGAAGACCGCCTGCGGATGCGTAAATGCGCCGAATATCGACCCCTCATTTCCCACCCCAATCACACGTTCATCGTTCCGACTCGTCAATCACAAACTCAATCGCTCCACCTCTCCCGCCTCCGAATCCCGCTCCGTCAAAATCCTCCACCCGCCCTCATCACGCGTAAAACTCACCCGCGCCTCCTTCAACGCCACCACCGCGCTGCCCTGACCCACCGCCACCACTTGGCCGCGCTCCCCTGGCGCGATCACCGTCGTAAACCACGCCCCTCCATCCTTATCCGCAGCCACACGCCATGTCGCATGCGAAACATCCGCCACCACCGCATGCGCAAACAAGGCCATGGCATCGTGCAATCGCATGCCAAGTGTTTCTGTCGGCGCCGCTGTCCCGGGCATGGAGCGAATCTTCGGCCCCACCACATCCCCCGACCCCGCCACAGCAAACACAACCTCCCGGCCCTTCCCCCGCGCCCATCCGTCTGCCCCGGCTTCAAGCCCCATCGGGCAGTGCAGATGCAGATCAAAAAACCCAGGCTTAGGCGGTCGATCATCCACACGCCACAGCCGGTCGAAAACCACCCACGCCCCCAGATGTGAAAACAAGATCGCCCGTTCCCATGTCACACCGCGTGAGTGCCGCCAGGCATCGCTCCGCATCACCAGCACATCGCCGCTCGTCCCGGCATGCCATCCGGTCCGCTGCGCCAGTTTCTCGGGCAAAGCGTCGTCGATCGTGACGACGTTGTGCGCCTCGGCATTCCTGTACCAGGCCATATAGTTTGGGTCGGAATAATTAAGCCCCATACCGGAGTCCACCGCCACAGCCTGCCCGCTCAGGTACGCCACAAAACCCATCGTGTCCACATGGCTGTGCTGCCCGCCAAGCGGCCCATGATCCACCGCCATTGCATGGGCCCCATTGGCGGACCGCATCACCGTAAAGCCGGATTCCGGCATGCTCACCGATCCGGCCCCCGCATCCCCGGTTTCCTTTAATTCCAATCCAGCCGTCAGTTCCGGCGCGGCCCGCTTCACCGGCCCCAGCCATGCAGGCTTTCCACGCAGCACCGCGCCTTGCAGCAGCATCCTCGCCTGGGAGTGTTTCCGGTAGTCTCCAAACGCCGGCAGTGTGCCGTCCGGCAATGTCATTTTCGCCGTCCAGTCATACATCCGGTCCAGCGCGCCCAGCACCTCGTCGCACATCAGCGGCGCAAATCGCCTCTCTTGCCCGCTGCTTTTGATCGCCGCGATCGTCTGCGCGGTAAACGAAAGTGCCACCGCGTGGTATCCACACCGCTCCATGTATCCGCCATCGCCGTATACATCACCCAGGTAGTGCGCCCGCATCGCCAGCGACGCCGTCTGCGCCCACCGGTCACTCTCGCGGAATTCAGGAAACAAACTTGCGATCGTCCCCAGCCCCGCGCTCTCGTGGGCCTGGTGGTTTCCGTAGTAATACACCAAAGAAATGTTCTGGTCGGCAAACCGGCCCGCCCGCAGCATCCGCAGCATCACTGCGGCATGCACCTGGTCGCTCACTGGGCCATGCCTCAAAAGCGCAAAGTAGATGTGCCCGATGAACACCGCCTGCGTCACCTGCGAGTCCGGATATAGCCGCGGATGCTCATGCCCCATCGGCGTTCCGGGTTTCTCGATCAGCGCCCGCCAGCACGCATCATGCGCCAGGATGGCCTGCGCAATCGCCCTGGCGTACACCGCATCCCCGGTCAAAATCAGCGCATCGGCAATCGGTTCCACCCCCACCATGTCCAGGTATTCCACGCTCGGCCGCTCCGTGTCCCAGCGCTGCACCCTCTCCATCGCCTTGGCCGCCAGCGCCATCACCGTCGCGCGGTCGCACTCGGGCACCTTGCCCGCTTCCCACGCGTCCCAGCGCACTGGCCCTGGGTGCGCCCGACAGGCCAAATACTCTCCCCAGGCCTTCCAGTCCTTAGCCGCCTCCCCCTTCTCCCCCATCCGCAGCTCACCCAACGCATCTTCTTCATCAACACCATTGATCCGCTTTTCAAACCCCTCGCATCTGGCTTGCCAATACGCCCCATACGCTGCCACTTCAGCCGCATCGCTCTGCGCATTAATCACACCCGCATCACCCGGCCCCAAAAACCTCATCCCCCCGAACATCGACGGCCTGAGCGCTTCCCCATACGTTGGTGCCCACTGGGAATATCCCCCCTGCTCATCGGCATCCACCCGCAGGATATTCAACCCCCATACATCTCCCGCTTCCGGTATCGCCCCCAGCGCATCAAACCCGATCCGCGCCTCCAGCACCCATGCTCCCGCTTCACGATCAAACGCCACAGCCAACCCCATCTCCGGGTGATAACCGTCCACATGCCGATTGCTGAACCCCTCATAACTCACCACGCGCCCGCCAGGCGGCAAAATCAAATGCGCATATCGGCTCTGCGTGCGCCCCATATCCACCTGAACTTCCAGCGCATCCGCTCCCCACTGGTCACGCCGATACGCCCTCGGCTCCCCCGCCAGTTTCTCCACGCGATCCAGGCTCGCCGTATAAAGCGTCGCGTGAAGCCAAAGCGCATCGGCCGTCCATCCCAGCCGTATCTCGCTCTTAAGCTTCGCCAGCCTCTCCCCCCGCCCCGTCACCATCGCCCGCATCGCGCGCACGCGTTTGATCGCTTCCTTGCCGGCCGCCTCCTCCCCAAGCCATCGTGCCTCCGTCATCGTCTTCGGCACGCTCAACGTTTCCACCCGCCCCAGCCAGTCATGTCTCACACCCATTTCAGCTTGATCAACAATCATCATGCCCGCCTCGGTTCTTCAATCATCCGCTGATCACCCGTCAGTTGCCGCGCCACCGACAGTGCAAACAAATGCTTCCCCGTCCGATTAGGCTCTGCCCTGTGCCACGTGAAATTGTTGAACAACACCGCGTCTCCAGGGCTTAGCTGCACAATCACTTCTTTTGAAAAATCAATCTTCCCCCGCGGAATCCGAAACCGGCTGAACGCCTTCCCCGAACCACCGTGGTGGTAGCTGGGTTCATCGTGGTACTCCTCGTGCTCCGTCACCGTCCACCCCAGATGGGACCCCGGCATCAGCGCCAGCGCGATCGCTCCCGGTCCCACCTCATCACACGCGATCCACGCATTGCACCCCGCACGCGCTTTAAGCCGGAAGTACCACGTGTCCTGGTGATAAAAACTTTGTCCCCCCTGCTCCTGGGTGATCCACCCGCTCTTGATGATCCCCTGGTCCCCCGTCAGCACGTGCTCACCGCCCAGAAGCTGCGTCATTGCCGCCATCAGCGCCGGATGCTCGCGGGCCTGGGCGCACGCTTCAATGGAGTCCCCCGGCCGGGCCACGTTCACCGCCACCATCCCGCCTGAGGGTGCCCGATACCGTGCCGGGTCCAGCACCTGCACCCGCTCGATGGGGCATTGGCTTCCTTCGGATGCCATCACTTTCATCAGCCCATCGCGCACGCCGCCAGCCAATTCCGCAGGGATCAGCCCGCGCACCACCACAAACCCTTCTTCGTGGTACCGCGCCACCTGCGTCTGGCTCAGTGCAGCCCGCTCATCAATGTCGTGGCTCATATCGTCTTTCAATAAAACCATGTCGCATCGGGCATCACATGGGTAAACGGATACTGCTTCACCTCCGCATGCCCATCCACGAATGAAACCGGCTTGCCGCTCTCAGGCGGTGAATTCGTCGTCGCTCCGCTCGCCTGATCGGTGTGTGAAAAGTTGTACAGCGCCTGGCTGTGCCCAAACACCCCCGAGCTCGTATACCACCCGTCGGCAAAATTCGGCACTTCAGACGCCATGTGCTTAAGGCTGTCCACCTTCCGGATCGAAAATCTGTCCTGATTGGTCGCATTGGTCGTTGGTCTGTAGTTCACCAGCCCCGTTGACGCCGTCACCCCCGGCACATACTCCCATCCATCCTCGCCCCAGCGTCCATGCAGCGACCAGTTGATCACCACATCCACGTTGTGCCCCCCGACGGTGAGCATCGATGTCCCCGGCGTCGAAGGACAATCGAAAATCGTCTTCTTCCGGCGCACCGCCGACAGCGGCCCATACGTCGAAGAATGCGCCGTATTCGTGTAATCCTCCAACAGATGCACATACGGCAGCCATGACGGCGGCCCCGGAGACCCCACCGTCGCCCCCAGCGGCGAAGCCAGCTTGAACGGCGTAAACCAAAACCGGTGATCCGTCGCATACACGCTGTCCGCGTTCGCCAGCGCACGCTTGTATGACACGCAAAGCTGCAGCCTCGCCGTCTCCCGCGCCCTCGCCAGGCTCGGCATCAGGATCGAGATCAGCACGCCCATGATCGCCACCACCACCAGCAGCTCCACCAGCGTGAATCCATCCCGGGCTTTCCAGGGTTTTTGCGTCATGGCCTGTTCGTCCTTCCGATGCTTCCGGTCTCGATCCTCTTCCCGCCCACGCAAAATGCGTGCCGGCATGCGACATGTTCTGACCCCAATACCCTAAGCCCTCGCAAGCCCTCACGATAGACACGCGACGCGCGATTTATTGGATTTTTGATCGGTCTCTGCCCCGCTTCGCACGCCGCCCGGCCTGACCCGCGGCACCCCTTGCATACCGCAGCGGCGGCTCCCCCACCGCACGCCGGAACACCCGGTTAAAGTGCGCCGGGTCCTCAAACCCCACCTGTCCCGCCACCTGTCCCACCGTCAGATCCGTCGTCGAAAGCAAAACTTTCGCCCGCTCGATGCGTCTGGCCCTCACATACCGCATCGGTGCCTGCCCCGTCATCCGCCCAAACCATTGCGCGAAATACGCCCTTGAAAGCCCCGCCACCGCCGCCAGTTCCGGCAAGGCCAGCGGGCCTCCCAATCGGGATTCGATCCTCCCCAGCACATGCTTCATCGCCTCCCCTGCCGGGCCCGCCTGTCCCTCTGGTTTGGCTTTTGCGCCCGGTGCGCTCGCCAGCGAAAGCAGCCGCGCGACATTCGCCCAGATCAAAACCTGTCTCGCCAGCGTCTCTTCTTCGCTGCGCAGTTGGAGCAGCGTCTCAAACAATTTCAGCATCGCCCCAAACCTGCCCGTTGCCGGCTTGCGCACCGCGCTCCTTGCGCCAAATCCCTCTCCCTCCCCTGGCGGCTTTAAATCAAAATACACCGCCATCACCTCCACCGGCTTCTTCCCCGCCACCTCCACGGCATCTCCCGGCGCCAGCCACACCAGGTCGCCCCGTCTCACCGCTGCCGCGCAATCCCCCGCACGCACCCGCCCTTGACCAGCCACCACCAACGCCAGCCCCGCCGCGCCTTTCACGCCCGGCCCACGGCACCGCTTGCCAAGCCACGCGTACGTCCCCACGTCGATCACATCCAGCGTGTACGCCGGTTTGGCCGATCCTAATTTCCTTTTCCCCATCTGCACGCTCATGCCCGCCCCCTCTTCGTCTTGCCCGCCTTCCTCCATCCCGGCGTCCGGGCTGGCCCTCCCGTGGCTTTCTTAAACGCCCGCAGGAATGTCTGTGTATCTTCAAACCCCACCCGCTTCGCCGCCTCTGCCACCGTCAGCTGCCCTTCCCCCAGCAGCACCTTGGCACGCTCGATGCGCCTCTGCCTCACGTACCGCATCGGCGTCACCCCCATCCGCCCGGAAAACCATCTCGAAAACTGCCCCACGCTCAGGCTCGCCCACCGCGCCATTTTCTCCAGCGTGATCTCACCGCTCATTTCCCGTTCGATCATCCCCAGCACCAGCGACCCTCGATCATTGGCCGCGCGCTCCATCCCTCCTTTATCGCTTGGCATCTGTTCCGGGCCCGCATGCAAAAGCGACTCATGCAGCAGAAACAAAAGCCTGCTCAGCGCCTCCAGGTCGGCCTCGCCGCGTCCCCCGTTCACCGCTTTGATCAATGCCCGAAACAGCCCCACCAACCGATGTCCGTCCTGGCTTGCCAGCCTCACCTTGTCCGGCACCGCCCGCCACGCCAGCAGGCTCATCGCCCCCGCCACATCAACACGAAACCCCGTCGACAGCGTCCGGATCCGCTGTCCCGCCTTCACGCTTCCTTGAATCCGCTGCCCCCGGAGCATGTAAAACAAATCTCCGGGCCCCGCCTGGTGCTCGCGCCCATCCACCCAGATCCGCGCCTTGCCGGACACCACATAAAACAACCCGTCAAACGGATGCACCACTGCCTTGCTGAGCCACCCCGTCCCGCACCAATACTCCCCCGCATGCACGATCTCACCCGTGCACGCGCGCCAAACCGCCCGCGGATTGTCCCTTGCCTGACCCAAGAAAAGCTCCGCTCCGGGTAGAAACCCACTCACTGTAACCACCGCCCCGCATACAGTGATTCGATTTGCTACAATTGATACTCAATCTCAATTACCCAAGTTGGACGCCTTATGACCAAACTTAACCGTCTCCTCCTGGCCGGTCTCATCGCCCTCGCTGGCGCTTCCCTCAGCCTCGAAGCCCGCGCCGCCGAAAAGCATGCCACCGCACCCAAGCTCCCCGCCAACATCAAAGGCACAGACGGCATGAAGGCTTACCTCATGACCGTCCTCGACGGCGTGAACAAAGCCGCCCGCGACCTCAAGACCGCCGGCCAGGCCTACGACGCCCTCATCAAAGCCAACGGCGGCACCCCCGAATCCGCAGCCAAAGCCAAACCCAAGGAAGTCGCTGCCCTCATCCTCCAAATGCGTGACGCCTTCCAACGCATCGACAGCTTCGGCTATGAATACGTCGAAGGCATCGTCGCCGGCGTCCCCACCCTCAGCAAATACGACGTCGAACTCGACGCCGGCATCCCCGCCAAGGGCTCCAAGGAAGGCGACGACGTCGCCCAGGTCGTCATCAAGGCCGGCCCTCTCACCCTCGATAAGGAAGGCTCCCTCAACAACTTCCTCATCGAACCCACCGTCTTTGGCACCAACGAACGCTTCACTCAGGGCACCGCCACCCTCCCCGGCTTCGATAAGCCCGTCGGCCTGCCAAACCCCGCCCTCGTCCTGGCCCTGGCCGACTACGCCATCGACGGCTACGACCGGCTCACCAAAGACGCCAAAGCCTGGAAGCCCTCCGACACCGACAGCTTCGCCATCCTCATCAACATGACCCCCACCTTCGCTGACTACTTCGAAGACTGGAAGGAATCCAAGATCAACGGCGCTGCCACAGGCGGCCGCTTCGTCGCCGTCTCCCGCGTCTCCGACATGCGCGGCATCATGTCCAGCACCCGCCTCGCCTGGCTCTCCGTCGACGCCAAAGTCCGCGAAAAAGACAAGGCCCTCGCTGACAAAATCTCCAAAGGCTACGACGAAATCCTCACCTTCATCGACTCCATCGAAGCCCGCGAAGCCAAAGGCGGACTCACCGCCGACGCCATCGACGCCCTGGGCTCCCAAGCCAAGGAAAAGGCCGACAAACTCACCGTCCAGTCCCAGCAGGCCGCCGCCATCCTCGGACTTACCATCGACTCCAAGTAACCCGCCTTCCCGTTGCACCGGCGCCTTCCCGGCGCCCTGAGCGTTACGCCATGGACGGCCTGACCCGTGTGTTCCTGAGTCTCAAAAACAATGCATCGCAACATCCAGTCCCTCAAATACCTCTTCTTGCTTGCGCTGGCCTGTTGCGCATTCATTTGTATTGCCCCACGCTCGGCCGCCGCCCAGGCGACGCTTGAAGACTGGGACCATCAAACCAGCGAAGCACTGCTGGACTACTACACCGGTTCCCCCGCCCCCGCTTTGTTCCAGGCACCCATCAGCCTTGGCCAAACCTGGGGTAAAGACGCCCAGGCCATCCTCGCCCTCCCCGCAACCCCAGGCGCACCCTACCCTTACGCCGTCGGCCAGTACCGTGCCCGCATCCAGCAGGCCCTGATTGTCGAAATGGCCCACGCCATCAAAACCGGCAATGTCGACCGCGCCAAAGCCCTTCGGGTTGAACTCGCCCTCCCCCGCGGCGTCTCCGCCAACGAAGGCGCGCTCGTCCTCCAGACCCTCAAGCCCGGCAACTTCGACCAGGCAAGCAAGCTCCTTACCCGCGAGGCCGTCACCTGGCAGACCACCCGTGTCCGCCAATTGCTTGACGAAGCCGTCCGTTCCACCCAGGGCTCCGCGCCTCTCCCCGGCCGCCTCCTGGAGCGCCTGGGCGAAGCCAGCACTCTGGCCGACCTCCCCCCGGCCTTAAAAACCGCGGGCGACATCACCACCCCTGAGCTGCCCGCCGCCCTCCAGACCCTCCTCACCCAAATCCGCGATTCCAAAGACTGGGCCGCCATGGCCGCCCCGGTCCAGTCCCTTTCGCAAAACCTTCTCAGCGCGCTCCCCAGCCTGCTTTCCGATAAAGAACGCGAACGCCGCGGACGTCTGCTCTTGAAGCTTGTCATCCTCATCCCTCAGGAATACTCCGCAGGCGTGCGCGACGGCCAGATCGTCGTGCCCCTGGAATACCGCGAGGCCGTCACCTTCACCGCCCAGGCCCGCCAGATCGTCGGTGAGCTTGCTCCTCTCTGGCTGGCTGAAAAAGACCCCAAGCGCGTCGAGATGGTCCCCAAGCTCGATGAATTCCTTGACCAGGCCCGGCTCCTCATCAACAACAAGGCCAACAAGGAAGAAGTCACCGCCACCTTCGCCTCCCTGAAAGCCATTCTCGAAAACGACTTTGGCATCAACATCCGCCGCTACGGCACCACCGCCGACATCGTCGACGAAGTGATGCTCGAAACCCGCACTCTCCTTTCCAGCAGCCTTGCCTCGGCCCTCGCCGGGCAATGGGAAGAGGCCGAGCGCCTGCGCGTCGAAGCCTACACCACCTACGACCCCGAGTTGGAAGCCCGGCTCATGCCGCGCGACCCCCAGCTCGCCATGAACATCGAGCGCCAGCTCCTCGACGGCATCGACGACAAGCCCGGCGTCAAAGTCCTGCTCGATAAGCGTGCCGGCGCCGCGGAGCTCACCGACGCATACGGCCAGGTCAACGCCTCGCTTGAACAAGCCACCGCGATGCTCAAAAGCAGCATCAGCCCCACCGCCGCCGCGATGAACGCCGCCAGCATCATCCTCCGTGAAGGGCTCGAAGGCCTTCTGGTCGTCATCGCCATTCTCGCCGGCCTCCGCGGGCCCGAAAACGCCAACCGGCGCAAGCTCATCTGGGCCGGCATCATCGCCAGCGCCTTCGCCACCTGCCTCACCTGGGTGCTCAGCCAGACCATCGTCACCAGCCTCCGCGCCTACGGCGAAATCATCGCCGTCATCTCCGGCGTCCTGGCCATCATCGTCCTCCTGCTCATCACCAACTGGCTCTTCCACCAGGTCTACTGGCACCAATGGGTCAGCACCCTTAAGAACCAGGCCAAGGAAGGCCAAAACCCCTGGCAACTGGTCCTGGCGGGTTTCCTCCTGGGTTACCGCGAAGGCTTTGAGATCGTCCTCTTCCTCCAAAGCCTCGTCCTTGATGCCGGCACCCAGAGCGTCGGCATAGGCGTCGCCATCGGCACCGTCTCCCTGGTCATCCTCGGCTTCGCCGCACTCAAGCTGGGCTTGAAGCTCCCCTACTTCAAGATCCTGCTCGTCACCGCGGCGCTCATCGGCGTTGTGCTCGTCACCTTCGTCGGCAACACCATCCGTGGCGCCCAAACAGTCGGCTGGATCCCCGTCCACCGCATGATGCCCGGCTCCTGGCCGCAGTGGATCGGCAGTTGGTTCGGCTTCTACAACACCTGGGAAAGCATCCTCGCCCAGGCCGCCGTCGTGATCGTCGTGCTGGGCACCTGGCGCGTCGCCCGCTGGTCCGCCAAGAACAAGGCGGCCAAAAACCAAGCCGAACGCGACGCCCGCAACACCGCCGCCATCCCCGACCCCCAGACCCTCGGCTCCAACTGATGACCCGAAACCCCAGGATTCCCTCAGTTTCGGGGCCTTCAATTCGTAATTCGTAACTCGTAATTCATAAATATTCCCTCCGTCCGCGACAATCCATCAATTGTCCCAAACCCCGCTTCCCCCTATGCTATTGGGCTTTGAGTCTCATTTTCACTTAAAGAGCATCCATGTCGGGTTCCCAAACCAATGACGGCCAAACCTGTCCTGCCCACGCGCAGGACATCCCCCTCGACCAACTCCCCCCTGGCCAATACGCCCTCGTGAGCCACATCCAGGCTGAGGATTCAGACCTCGCCCGGCTCATGGCCATGGGCGTCTGCATCGGCCGCCGGGTCCGTATGGTCCAGGCCGGCGACCCCATGATCCTCTTCGTCCTGGGCGCCCGCATCGGCGTCTCCGCCCGCATGGGCAACCGCGTCCAGGTCTCTCCCTGTCCCGCTCCGGAATCCCTCCCCTCAGCCGGGGTAAAAGCGTGAAAACCGTCTCCCTTGAAGTACGCCCGCACACCTCCACCGGCACCGGGGAGCCCTGCATCGCCCTCGTTGGCAACCCCAACGCCGGCAAGACCACCCTCTTCAACGCCCTCACCGGCCTGCGCGCCAAAACCGCCAACTTCCCCGGCACCACCCTCGAATGCCGCGTCGGCCGCGCCCGCCTCCAGGACAAACCCGTCTCCATTCTCGACCTTCCCGGCCTCTACAGCATCGACGACTCCGCAGGCGAAGAACGCGTCGCCCGCGATGCCCTCCTGGGCGGCGTGCCCGGCGTCCCCAAACCCACCGTCGCCATCCTCATCGTCGATGCCACCAACATCAAACGAAACCTCTTCCTCGCCAGCCAGGTCATGGAGCTGGGCCTCCCCGTCGCCATCGCCCTGAACATGACCGACCTCGCCGAGCGCGACGGCATCCAGATCGACAGGCAAAAACTTCAAGACGCTCTGGGCTGCCCGGTCGTCCCCATCGTCGCCCGCTCCGGCAAAGGCCTTGGCGACCTGGCTGACGCCGTCCTCTCCCTCCTGGGCACGCCCGATGCCCGGCCCAGGGAAACCGGTTGCGGCAGTTGCACCGGCTGTAAATTCCAGGCCCGCTACGACTGGGCGGAAAAAATCGGTGCCGATGTCGCCACCGATCCCCACGCCCAGGCCGGCCGGAAAACCCAGGCCATCGACCAGTTCCTCACCCACCCGGTCATCGGCATCATCGCCTTCCTGGGCGTCATGTTTGGCGTCTTCGCCACCATTTTCTGGCTCGCCGCTTACCCCATGGACTTCATCGAATGGCTCTTTGGCACCGTCGGCAGCTACGCCGGCGCCGCCATCGACTTCGTCGGCTCCTACCTCTCCGAAGGCTCGTTTAAAACCTTCCTTGAAGATGACTTCAAGTCCCTCATCGTCCAGGGCGTCATCGGCGGCGTCGGCGGCGTCCTGGTCTTCCTCCCTCAAATCTGCATCCTCTTTTTCATCCTCTCTCTCCTTGAAGACACCGGCTACATGGCACGCGCTGCCTTTGTCATGGACAAACTCATGCGCCGCGTCGGCCTCCCCGGCAAAGCCTTCGTCCCCATGATCAGCTCCCACGCCTGCGCCATCCCCGCCGTCATGGCCACCCGCTCCATCGATGACAAGCGCGACCGGCTCGTCACCATCCTCACCCTCCCGCTCCTCTCCTGCTCGGCGCGCATCCCGGTCTACACCATGCTTGTCGCTCTGCTTTTCGCCGAAAACAAGCTCGCCGGCGCTGCTGCCTTCACCGGCGCATACGTCCTTGGCATCGTCGCCGTTCTGGTCATCGCCTTCTGCCTCAAACGCACCGTCCTGCCCGGCGATACCGCGCTCCTGGTGCTTGAACTCCCCAGCTACAAAGCCCCCAGCATCAAGACGGCATTGCTCACCACGCTCGACCGCGCCAAGGTCTTCGTCGTCAAAGCCGGCACCATCATCCTCATCGCCTCCATCATCCTTTGGGCATTGGCCACATACCCCAAGTCTGAAGAACCCGCCCAGGTCGCCCAGCTTCATGATCAGGCCGCTCAGATCCACCAGAAGGTCGCCGGCATGCAGACCTTCGCCGAGCAAAAGCCCGACCAGGCGCAAACCGCCGAGCTCGATAAGCTCACCGCCCAGGCCGACGATCTCACCGCGCAGGCCGAGCACCTCAAACAGCAAAGCGCCTTGAGCAACTCCTTCGCCGGCAAGATCGGCCACGCCATCGAGCCCGCCATCAAGCCTCTGGGCTACGACTGGCAAATCGGCATCGGCCTCCTCAGCTCGCTGGCCGCCCGGGAGATGTTCGTCTCCACCCTCTCGGTGGTCTACGGCATGGGCGAAGACGCCGACCCCGACGCACCTTCATTCAACGAAACCATCGCTCAAAAAACCCGTTCCGACGGCACAAAGATCTTCACCGTCGGCACCTCGTTAAGCCTTCTGGTGTTCTACGTCTTCGCCATGCAGTGCCTCTCCACCACCGCTGTCGTCAAACGGGAAACCAACTCCTGGAAATGGCCCCTCTTCCAGCTCGCCTACATGTCCGCCCTGGCGTACATCAGCGCGCTGATCGTCTACCAAACGTGGCTGCACTTTTTCGCTGCGTGACCACCAACCGCCCCCGCGCTAACCGCCCAAAGCTTCTGACTCCAAATCTTTGCCCATGAAATGGGCTCTCGGCTGTAGCCGGGGGCAAGCGAGTCTTCGAGCGCTGCTTCCGCGCTTACCACCAGCGCCGCGGCCGTATCCCGCATGCCTGGGTTGAGAATTGACTTAATCTCCAATGCCAACCTCAAGTGGAGTGATCGTTAATCTCTTCACTAAATGCCCCACACGTCCACTCCCAATCCAAAGAAAAAGGCCCGGGACGAATCCCAGGCCTCAGGAACCGATTATTTGGTTCACACCATGCTAACTACTTTTTCTTCTTCCCGGAAATGTCATCATCGCTCCAGCTCGCGCTGACGCGTTTCATGGTGTACTCCGTGCCCAGCAGGTGGCGCCACATCTCGTAGCGCAGCCCGCCCAGCTTGTAGGCGTCTGACTGCCCAAGCGGCACCGGGTTTTCAAACGTGAACTTCCGTGCCGCCAGCGCAGGCGCCGTCTCCGGGTCATGGTTCCATGCCGGCAGTTTCGGCTTGGTCACCCGGTTGAACAGGAACTTGAGCATGTGCCGAACCCGGTTGGACCGGTTGATCGATCCGCCGTGCCAGATGTCATAGTGCGTCACCGCGATCGACCCGGCCTTCACCACGATCGGCACCTGGCCTCGGATGTTGCCGTAGGTCGCCATCTGGTCCGTCGGACAGTTGCGCAGGTGGCTGCCCGGCAGCACCACCGTCGGGCCCATCTCCAGCGTCACATCATGCGGGTAATACATCCCCAGCACGCACAGCGTGTCGTGATGCCGCTGATTCGCCCCGTCCTGGTGCCAGCCCTGGCTCCACGGGCTAGGCGGACGGTTATGCCAATGCCGATGCTCGTTCATGATGCAGTCATGGCCCAGGATGCTCGCCAGCGTCCCGCGAACCACCGGGTGCGCATAAATCTCCTGCAGTTGCGGCACCTCGTCATAAATCCCGTTGCCTGGATTGCGCGTCATGCCGCTGAGGATCGCATCGATCTCTTCATTAAGCCCCGCACGCTGGTGCGGCTCGATGATGTGATACCCGCGAATCACAAAGTTCATCATCTGCTCGTCGTCGAGCAGGTACTTCGTCTCGATCTTGCCCGTGAGCCAAGGCTCACCCTGAGCCACAATAAGGGAGTCAGATGACATTGAAGTGCTCCAGTTTCTCGAGGATGAATTCATACCCCAGGATGTCGATTTCCTTGTCGTCAAACGGCGCGCGCTGTTGAGGGAAGTGGATCACCCGCCACCCGTCGCACACCGCATCATGCACCGACTTGTATTCCGGATCCTTCTGCAGCGGGTCCATCGTCGCATAATGCCCCTTCACCGGCTCATGCAAAACCGCGGCGCAAAGCCCCGCATGCACCGACGGCGTCGTCGCATGCAGATACATCAGCCTCTGGCGCATCGCCTTGCCCGGGCTCAAAGCCGCTGCCTTGAGCGCTTCCAGGTCCGCGCGCGACAACAACCCCTGGGCCAGCTTGCCCTGGGCCTCCGCAAACATCGACTCCACCGAGCCGGCGTTCTGGGTAACTGTATTGGTCATGGTTTCCTTCACGTTTCAAGGGACTGGGAACCGACCCCTCGGCCGGCACGTCTATAATCTCGGCGTTCTGGCTTTTCACTACAAGCCGGAACCATATATACCCCGCTTTTTGGCCACGGGGAAGGCCGGATCGCGGGGTTGGACACCATCGCAAGCGCTTTGGTTCCATAAAAAATCATACTTAAAAAACCTTCAACCTTCAAGACACCAGCAAGGCACGCAGCATATGTCGGGACGGATCAGCCTCAACTCAAGAATATGGATCCTTTCACTGCTTTGCTTGGCACTCATCGGCACGGGCTTTCTTAGCCCCGCCCATGCCGACCCGGTCCCGGAAATCAAAATTTCGCCCTACGCCGAAAACAAAGCGGAAATGGAAGTTTCCATTCTGAAACATGGAAAAGGCAAAGCCCTCGTTGAACTGCTCGACGACAAAGGCAACGTCGTCAAAACCCTCTACGCAGGCCGGCTCAACGCGCAGCACAACACCTTCCGCTTCCTCGCCGGGCGCGATGTCCCCGCAGGCAATTACTCCGTCCGCTACCGTGAGAACTTCAGCCTCGAATATCAGTCCTCCCTCAAGCGCCCCGGCACGCCCGACGGCAAATGGATTAACCCCGGCGACATCCACCTGGCCAACGGCAAACTCTACGTTTATGACGCCGGCCTCAGCGAAACCGACCCTGTCAAAAAGCTCGCCGGCTTCATCCGCTTGAACCTCGACGGCACCCCCGACACCTCCTTTGCCGATAACGGCTACGCGCCCGTCACCTTCAAGGGCGTGCATGTCTCGGCCATGGGCATCGACCCGGAAGGCAACCTCTACGCCTCCAATGGCTACCACTCCACCGAAGTCTTCGACAAGAACGGCAAAACCACCAAGCGCTACCTCGCCGGGTGGAACAACGACCCCTCCGGCCCCATCTGCACCGGCTGGATAAACGCCAACTATGTCGGCGACGGCAACAAAATCTACTTCCCCACCGGCTATGGAAACATGAAAGTCTACGACCGGACCAAGGCCGGCTTTGATGGCGCCCTCTACTTCAAGACCCTCCCCGCTTCCATCTCCTTTGGCCGCTCCATCGTCGTCCACGGCAACACCATTTACCTCGCCAACCAGTACGGACAAATCGAGCGCTACACCGACACCGGCAAGGACATCAAAACCCAGTACGCCACCCAGCCCGAAGAAAAACTCCCCAACCCAGGCGGCTTCTGCCTCAACGGCTCACTCCTCTGGTCCTGCGTCACCGGCCCCAGCCCCGGCCCCTTCTGGGACTCAGGCGGCGGCGGCGAAATCGTCCTCTTCTACGACGACGGCGACTCCATCGGCATCTTCGAACGCTTCGGCAACCCCGGCCTCGCCGAAGACCAGCTCGAATTCATGAACCCCTCCGCCATCGCAGTCGACCCCACAAACACCATCGCCTGGATCACCGAAAACGGCCTCACCCCCTCCAACGCCCCCGCTGGCAGCCCCCCAGGCAACGCTCGGCTGCGCAAATTCAAAATCACCAGCGAAAAATCCGCCCAGGCCTCCTTCACCCTCACCACACCCCCATCCCAAAAACAAGCCTCCGCCAGCACCAGGAAATAATTCGCAGCACCGCGACATTTTTAAAGGGTGATCGCCTGAGACTGGTTCCTGAACTTGCCTCCCAATCCCCTTGGGCATTCCCAGGCGGGGGCAACCGGCGCAGATGGCCCCAGCGATCCATCCAACTCTCCCCGCCCTGTGCACATTTCCTGGTAACCCGTTGATCCCATCTCGGATAAGCTCAATCCATGCCCTCAGCCAACTCAATGGATACTCAAGACCAGCCTCCCAGCTTTCGGCCTTGGTATACCCCCTCCAGGCTCTGGGCACGCAAGACCACCTTCATCGCTGCCTTTTCCATCCTCGCCATCGCACTGCACCTCCTCCTTCGCCTCGCCTTCGACAGCACGTTTTTCGCGTCGCAAATCCCCCTGCTGGCCGCCCTCGCCGTCGGCGCCCCACCCCTCATCTTTGATCTCCTCAAAAAACTACTCAAACGCGAATTCGGGTCCGACCTTTTAGGCGGCATCTCCATCATCACCTCTCTCGCCCTGGGCGAATACCTCGCCGGCTCCATCATCGTCCTCATGCTCGCAGGCGGGGAAGCCCTCGAAAGCTACGCACTCCGCAGCGCATCCTCGGTCCTGGCGGCGCTGGCCAAACGCATGCCTTCCGTCGCCCACCGCAAACAAGGCAATCAAATCGTCGATGTCGCCCTCAAAGACGTCGCCGTAGGCGACACCCTCGTCATCTACCCCCACGATATCTGCCCGGTCGACGGAACCGTCATTCAGGGCCATGGTGTGATGGATGAGTCATACCTCACAGGCGAACCTTTTCAGATCACCAAAACCTCCGGCTCCAATGTCATCTCCGGCGCCATTAACGGCGAATCAGCCTTTACCATCCAAACCACCCGACTCGCAGCAGATTCCCGATACGCCAAAATCATGCAGGTCATGCGTGAATCAGAATCCACCCGTCCACAGCTTCGCCGGCTGGGCGACATGCTCGGCGCCTTCTACACCCCCATCGCACTCACAATCGCCATCCTCGCATGGGTCATCTCAGGCGAATCCGTTCGCTTCCTCGCCGTACTCGTCATCGCCACCCCCTGCCCGCTTCTTCTGGCCATCCCCATCACTATCATTGGCTCCATCTCCCTGTGCGCGCGCCGCGCCATTATCGTCAAAACCCCCGCCGTGCTTGAACAAATCTCCCAATGCCGCGTCGCCATCTTCGACAAAACCGGAACCCTCACTTATGGCGAACCAAAGCTCACCGACCAGATCGTCGCCCCAGGCTACGCCCAACGCGAGGTCCTCACCTGGGTCGCCAGCCTCGAACGCTATTCCAAACACCCGCTGGCCAAGGCCATCATCGCCGCGGCCAGCGAGGCAGGCATCCAGCCCCCACAAGCCACCCAAGTCGGCGAACAGCCCGGCCAGGGCCTCCGCGGCACCGTCTCGGGCCGCAGGATACTGGTCACCAGCCGGAACAAAATAGCCCAAATGCCCGTCACCGACGCCAACCTGATTCCCCCCATTGCAGGCGGCCTGGAATGCGTGATCGTCATTGACGACGCCTACGCAGCCACCTTCCGCTTCAGGGATGCGCCGCGCGCCGAGAGCCGCTCGTTTGTCGGTCACCTGGGGCCCAAGCACCATTTTCAGCGCGTGATGATCATCTCCGGCGACCGCGAATCGGAGGTCAAATACCTCGCCGCCCTGGTCGGCATCAAGGAAATCCACGCCCAGCAAAGCCCCGAAGAAAAGCTCGCCATCGTCCGAAGGGAAACCGCCACCGCCAAAACCCTCTACGTCGGCGATGGCATCAACGACGCCCCCGCCATGATGGCCGCCACGGTCGGTATGGCCATCGGCCAAAACAGCGATGTCACCGCCCAGGCCGCATCCGTCGTCATCATGGACAACTCGCTCGAAAAGGTCGATGAGTTCATGCACATCAGCCGGCGCATGCGCACCATCGCGCTCCAAAGCGCCATCGGCGGCATGGCCCTGAGCATCATCGGCATGGGGCTCGCCGCCTCCGGACACCTCAGTCCAGTCACCGGCGCCATCTGCCAGGAAGTCATTGATGTACTCGCCGTGCTCAACGCGCTCCGCGCTGCCTTCGCGCCCAAAGTCATCCACGACCATATGGAAAACGGACCTCCATGAATCCGGCTTGCCGCCTCGAGCATGGCAATCGCATATAAGGGCTCATCAACGCCCAAACGCCCGGGTTGTCGCGTTATCGCGTAAGATTATGTTCCAGCAAGGACCCTTTATGCCCGATGAAAAACCCGCGGAATGGTACGAAAAAGGCCTCAGCTTCGGCTGCACCCAATGCGGCAACTGCTGCTCAGGCCCTCCGGGCTTCGTTTGGTTCACCCCCGCCGAAGCCCAGCAGATGGCCGAATTCCTCGGGCTCGATGTCAACACCTTCCTCAAGCGCTACACCCGCGTTTCGCACGGCCGCTACACCCTCGACGAGCGCATCAGCCCACAAGGCTACGACTGCGTCTTCCTCAAGCGCGACGCACAGGGCAAAGCCCTCTGCAGCATCTACTCCGTCCGCCCCGCTCAATGCAAAACCTGGCCCTTCTGGCCCGAACTCCTGCGCAACAAAGAATCCTGGGACCGCGCCACGGAACGCTGCCCCGGCATGAACAAAGGCACCTTCTACCCCATCGAAAAAATCCGCATCATCCGCGATTCAAATCCCAAGAGGTGAAAAAGCAGGGTCTGGGGTCTAGGGCCTGGCGTCTAGTCAGATGCGGAATTGGAATCCGCAGGATAATTGGATATTTGTGGAACAAGTGATCGAATCAATGCGGTCAGCATTTTTCCCACCTCCTGACACAGCAGCCATACAGGAATAGTCTCTTCGCGATTCAAAAGTCCACAGCGCACACACAGAATCACGTGCGTTTCAAGTTCCATCAGCGAACCCCGGGCAATCGAAAGAAACCGGACATAGTCCCCTCGATGCGATCTTCCATACCCTTCGGCAATGTTTGCAGGGATGGAAACCGCAGCACGCTGCATTTGGCTGACAAGCCCAAATTTTTGATCAGCAGGCAACTTTTTAGTGACCTCAAAAACGCTGATGGCAAGATCCATCCCCCGCCGCCAACACTCCAGCTTCCGATAGGCCTTCTCATCCATCAGTTCCCCCTGACGAAATATTCTGTTCTTTACCTCTGACCAGACCCTAGACCCCAGACCCTAGACCTTCTTCAAGTCCCCACCGCTTTGCCCGCGTTATAAATCTCTTCCGCATCAAACACCTGCGTGTTGTTCATGAACAACGACCGCACGATCGTCCGATGGATCTTCATCTTCGTCGCCCCCACGCCGATCGCACCGTAGCAGATGATTCCCTCCCGCACCGACCCGCGATCCATCAGCCCCACCAGCTCAATCCCCCCAGGCGGCACCGCATTCAGATCGATCATCACCTTCAGCGGCCCCGGCACGGCCAGGCGCACGCTCTCCGGCAAAAGCGGCACGCCCGCGGCGCCTGCCGACACCACCAGGTCCACGCCGCCCAAGGCGGCGGTCAACGCAGCCTCATCACCCGTGGAGAATCCGGTGATCAGATTGCTCCCGACGGCTTGATTGATGTTCTTCGCGGCTTCATTGGCCTTGTCCAGCGAGCGTGAGCCCAGCTTCACTTTCGCGCCTTCGCGCGCCAGCAGCCGGCACACCCGCTGGCCCACGGGGCCCGTCCCCGCCAGCACCAGCGCGGTGGAGCTGGCCAGGTCCATATGTTTGCGCGCAGCCACCACCGCTGCCGCCGCCGTGGTGTTGGACCCATTGGCATCCATCATCACCGACACGCGCATGGGGCCAAAAAATGTCTTAAGCACGGCTTTGAGGTAGGCCTCGCCTTTGGCGACGTCCGACCCGCCGATGAAAATCGCCGTGTGCTTCAGGTCTGACGGGCCACGCGTAAAGATCGCGCCATGCACCAGCCCGGTGATCTGCTCCGGCGTCACATTGCTGTAGGAAAAAAGTTCATCGACGCTGGAGTCAATCGCCACCACACGATCAAATACACTTGGCTGCGCGTCCGGGTCGATCTGAATCAGGATTCTTTTCTTGTCGCTCATGCCTCAGAAGGTACCCCTAGTTGCGTCGGGTTACAATCCGGCCCCCCGGCTCTTGTGTGACAGACCGGTTAGTTTTCCATGAAAGGTTCCATCATGCGCATTGAACACGTCGCTTTCCAGGTTGAAGACCCCATCGCCATGGCCGCCTGGTACGTCAAAAACCTCGGTTTTAAAATCATCCGGGAAAACGCCACCGGCGTGAAAATGCACTTCATCGGCGACGATTCCGGCCGCGGCTTGATCGAGCTCTACAACAACCCCAAGGTGAAAGTCCCTGACTACAAATCCATGGACCCTCTCCTTCTCCACGTCGCCTTCCAGTCCGCTGACGTGCGCAAGGATCGCGACACGCTCCTGGCCGCCGGTGCCACCCTCGCCGACGACGTCTTCACCACCCCCGCCGGCGACGAACTGATCATGCTCCGCGACCCCTGGGGCCTGGCCATCCAGCTCTGCTGGCGCAAAAATCCCATGATCTGAGGTGTGGAACCTGCAACCGGCCAGCGCGCCCAGGATGTCAGGGTATTGGGGTATCGCGTATCCATGAGAAGGGTAAGGCAAGACGTGCTTCACAAGAGCATTGACCTTCTCCTGCTGCGGCGTTCTCAAAGTCCCCCGACAACCCGACAACCCGATAACCCGAACGAACATGGCTTGGACATTGGCCGCCTGCCCTGACTCCCACCCTGCTCCCCCCTCTACGCGCCGTCCGCAGCGCGTATAATGTCCTCATCAGCCCCGGCACGGATCGCCGACGGGTCTGGCTTTTACCCCCAAAAATCGCCGACTGCCACGGAGGGCACGGGCCTTGGCCGACAATCAATTAAACGAAAAAGACTTCGACCTTTTCAGCCAGCCCCCGGCCGCCGCCAGCGCCGCTGCACCGGTCTCCAATTCCGCCTCCACACCCGCCACGGCGCAAGCCCTTTCCGGCGCAAACTCCGGCTCCGGCAAGCCCCCCGCAGGCGGCTCCGGTAACGGCAGCACCCCCATGCCCCCCGATGGCGGCGACACCGTCCCCCTCGCTGAAGCCACCCAGGCCCGCTACCTCAACTACGCGCTCTCCGTCATCACCTCCCGCGCCCTGCCCGATGTCCGCGACGGCATGAAGCCCGTCCAGCGCCGCATCCTCTACACCATGTGGCAGCAAAGCCTCACCTTTGAGAACAAACACCGCAAGTGCGCCACCGTCGTCGGTGCCGTCATGGGTAACTATCACCCGCACGGCGACCAATCCATCTACGACGCCCTCGTGCGCCTCGCCCAGCCCTTCGCCATGCGCGCCCCGCTCATCGACGGCTCGGGGAACTTCGGCTCCCTCGACGGCGACAACGCCGCGGCCATGCGGTACACCGAATGCCGCCTCCAGCGCATCTCCGATGAAATCCTCGGCGAGCTTGACCAGCAAACCGTCCCCTTCCGCCCCAACTACGACGGCACCAAGTTCGAACCCGTCGTCCTCCCCGCCAAGGTTCCCCAACTCCTGCTCAACGGCTCCATGGGCATCGCCGTCGGCATGGCCACCAACATCCCCCCGCACAACCTCGAAGAAGTCTGCAAAGGCCTCCTGCGGATGCTCGACAACCAGGAAATCTCCACCGCGGAGCTCTGCCGCACCATCAAAGGCCCGGACTTCCCCACCGGCGGCCAGATCTTGAACTCCTCCGAGGAAATCAAGAAAATCTACAAGGAAGGCTCCGGCACCATCCGCGTCCGCGGCACTTGGGAAGAAGGCCCCTCCACCCGATCCACCAAAACCATCTACATCACCTCCATTCCCTACAACGTCAATAAGTCCACGCTCGTTGAGGAAATCGGCCAGGTCGTCATCTCCCGCAAGCTCCCCCCGCTTGTGGACATCAAAGACATCTCCACCACCGATGTGCGCATCGAGCTCACCCTCAAAAAGGAGGCCGATGAACAGATGGTCATGGCCTACCTCTTCAAGCACACGCCGCTGCAAAGCAACTTCTCCATCAACATGACCTGCCTGGTCCCGACCGATAACCCCGAAGTCGGCCGGCCTGAGCGCCTGGAGCTGCGCGAAGTCCTTTGGCACTTTCTCCAGTTCCGCCTCCAGGTCGTCACCAAGCGCCTGGAACACGAGCTGGGCCAGCTCCAAAAGCGCATCCATGTGCTTGAAGGCTTCGAAAAAGTCTTCGACGCGCTGGACGAAATCCTCAAGATCATCCGCGCCTCCGACGGCAAAGCCGATGCCGCAAGCAAAATCATGGCCCGCTTCGCCCTCGACGATGAGCAGACCGACGCCATCCTGGAGCTCAAGCTCTACCGGCTGGCCAAGCTCGAAATCAACATCGTCCGCAAAGAGCTCGCCGAAAAGCGCAAGCGCGCCAACGAAATCGGCCGCCTTTTAAACAACGAAGCCGGCCGCTGGACCATCGTCAAAGACGAAGTCCAGGACATCATCGACCGCTACTCCAAGCTCCCCACCTTTAAGCGCCAGACCTCCATCGGCTCCGACGCCGACGAGAAGGAATACTCCGCCGAAGACTTCATCGTCGACGAAGACAATGCCGTCATCGTCACCAGGGACGGCTGGCTCAAGCGCCAGAAGGAAATCAAGGACATCACCTCCACGCGCCTGCGCGAAGGTGACAGTGTTCTGGCCGTCGTGCATGGCAGCACCCGCGCCTCCGTGGCTTTCTTCACCAATTTCGGCATCTGCTATTCCTGCCGGATCATCGACATCCCCGCCACCACTGGCCACGGCGACCCCATCCAGACCCTCTTCAAATTCAAAGACGGCGAGAAGGTCATCTTCGCCGTCAGCCTCGACCCCCGCGTCACCAAGGACTACAAATCCAAAAACGGCCCCGCCACCTCCGCTGAACCTGAAAACCAGCCCAGCGGCCGTGACCGGGTCGAGCGCCTCCTCGCCGGCGCAGACACGCAGGACATCGACATTCCCAAGACGCACGCCTTGGCCGTTACCTCCGACGGCTACGCACTGCGCTTCTCCCTGGAACCCTTCTCCGAGCCCTCCACCAAGGCAGGCCGCAAATACGCCCGCCCCGCCGACGGCTCCGAGGTCATCGGCGTCACCATCATCAATGGTTCTGAGATCATCATCGCCGCCACCCGCTACGCCCATGCCATGCTCTGCAAGGCCTCAGAGGTCAACTTCCTCTCCGGCGCAGGCAAAGGCGTCATCCTGGTGAAGCTCACCGGCACCGAAGACCGCGTCATCGGCTTCATCGCCTCCGTCGGCGACCGCGACCTCCTGCGCGTCGAAACCGCCCGAGGCGGCGAACAAACCATCTCCACCACCAAATACGAAGTCGTCTCCCGAGGCGGCAAAGGCCGCGAGATCATGAAACGCGGCGAACTCACCCGCATCATCACCGAACCCCTCACGCCCCCCGAACCTCCCAAAAACTAACCCGCACGCCAAAACCGTTGGCACAACGTTAAAACCCGCAATTCTGCAAGACCTGCTCTCGTCCGCGCGAGCAGGTCTTGCTTTTTTCACGGCTCTCGATTTCCCCCCGACATCTTGCAGGTCTTTCTGCTTCTCCCTTTTGTACCTCTTCCCTTCACGTCTTCGCAGTAAAAATCCTGTCCCTCTCCCGCCCACCCGCTAAACTCATCTCATGCCCTCCCTCGCCACCACCATCGGCAATCGGCGCTACACCTTTGCCAACCTGCGCGATCTCCTCGCCAAGGCCTCGCCCGCGCGTTCCGGCGATGAGCTCGCCGGCATCGCCGCGCAATCCGCCCAGGAGCGCGTCGCCGCGAAACTCGTCCTCGCAGATCTCCCCCTCACCCGATTCCTCGAAGAACAACTCATTCCTTACGAAATCGACGAAGTCACCCGCCTCATCGTCGACACCCATGACGCCGCCGCCTTCGCACCGCTCAAAGACCTCACCGTTGCCGGCTTTCGTGAATGGCTTCTGGACTACGCCACCACCGGCGAGATGATCGCCGCCGTCTCTCCCGGCCTCACGCCGGAAATGGTCGCCGCCGTCAGCAAGCTCATGCGCAATCAGGACCTCATCCTCGCCGCCGGCAAGCGGCACGTCGTCACCAGATTCCGTAACACCCTGGGCCTTCCCGGCCGCATGTCCGTCCGCCTCCAGCCCAACCACCCCACCGACGACCCGGCCGGCATTCTCGCCTCCACCCTTGACGGCCTCTTTTACGGCGCCGGCGATGCCGTCATCGGCATCAACCCCGCGTCCGACAACGTTGAAAACACCATCCATCTCCTGAAAATGCTCGATGAACTCATCGCCCGTTTTCAAATCCCCACCCAGTCCTGCATCCTCGCCCACGTCACCACCAGCATGCAGGCCATCGGCAAGGGCGCGCCCATCGATCTCGTCTTTCAATCCATCGCCGGCACCCAGGCGGCCAATAAATCCTTCGGCGTTGATCTCGCCCTTCTCGCCGAAGCCCGCCAGATGGCCCTCTCCCTCAACCGCGGCACCGTCGGCGACAATGTCATGTATTTCGAAACCGGCCAGGGCTCCTGCCTCTCCGCCAACGCCCATCACGGCGTCGACCAGCAAACCCTCGAAGCCCGTGCCTATGCCGTCGCACGCCCGCTCAAACCCCTCCTGGTCAACACCGTCGTCGGCTTCATCGGCCCCGAGTACCTCTACGACGGCAAGCAGATCATCCGCGCAGGACTTGAAGACCACTTCTGCGGCAAACTCCTGGGCCTCCCCATGGGCTGCGACGTTTGCTACACCAACCACGCCGAAGCGGACCAGGACGACATGGACGCCCTTCTCACCCTCCTGGCCGTTGCCGGCTGCAACTACATCATGGGCGTCCCCGGCGCAGACGACATCATGCTCAACTACCAGTCCACCTCCTTCCACGACGCCCAATACATCCGCCAGACCCTCAAGCTCCGTCCCGCCCCGGAGTTTGAATCCTGGCTGGAAAAAATGGCCATCCAATCCAAAGCCGGCCTCCTGCTGGACATCCAATCCTCCAACAAACTCCTCGCCTCTTCCTCACAAGAAAATTCTCCGCCATAACAACGCACCATCCTCTTTCTTACTTAATCCCTTATCCCTTTTAACTTGTACCTTTCATGCACCCTGATCCCTGGCAAAACCTCAAGCACTTCACCACCGCCCGCATCGCCCAGGGCCGCACCGGCGGCAGTCTCCCCACTTCCGAACTCCTCAAATTCGAGCTCGACCACGCCCGCGCCCGCGATGCTGTCCGCCAACCCTTCGACGCTTCCGCCCTCCTGCGCCAGGCCCAGTTCGCCACCGGTCTCACAGGCATCATCATCCCCACCCTCGCCGCCTCCCGCGCCGCCTATCTCCAACGGCCCGACTACGGCCGCGTCATCTCCCCGCAAAGCACCCAGGACCTCGCCGCCCTCGGCAAACCCGGCTTCGACATCGCCTTGATCGCCTCCGACGGCCTCTCCGCCCTGGCGGCCGATCACCACGCCCCGCAGCTCCTGGGCATGCTGGCGCAAGGCTTCCAAAAACAAAACCTCACCCTCGCCCCGATCGTCATCGTCCCCTTTGGCCGCGTCGCCGTGCAAGACCCCATCGGCCACGCCCTGGGCGTAAAACTCTCCGTCATCCTCATCGGCGAACGCCCCGGCCTCCTCTCCCCCGACAGCCTCGGCGCCTATCTCGTTTTTAACCCCACCCCCACCGGCAAATCCGACGCCGACCGAAACTGCGTCTCCAACATCCGCCCCGAAGGCCTCCCACTGGAAACCGCCACCCAAACCATCCTCTATCTCGCCGCCGCCGCGCTGGACCGCAAGCTCACCGGCGTCGCCCTCAAAGACGATCGCGTTGCCATCCCGCAGCTTCCGCCAACAACAAACCCCTCACCCACCTGACACCAAAAACACGTTAGCCCGACGCGCAAACGAGGGTCTTCGGGCAAAGCCCGACCTCCCGTTCAACCCGCAAAAACCACACCGCGCACCTCCACGCCAAATACCCCCCTCACTCCGCCTTCGCTTCCATCTCCCCCATCGGCTCCTTGGGCGTCAGCAGCCGCCGCAGCACCTTCAGCGCCGAAGTCACCTCGGTCAATTCTTCTTCCGAGGCGTTCACCAGCCGCTCCGCGATCTTCTCTTCGATCACCGCGTGCAGGGAATCAAGAATCTTGTCCCCCTCGGACGTCAGATTCAGCGATACCTGCCGCCGGTTGTCCGGCACGGTCTGCCGGAGCACCAGCCCCCGTTCAACCAGCCCATCGATCAACCGCGACACCGACGACACCGTCAGCGACAGGTGCAGTGAGATCATCGAAAGGCTCTCGTTAGGCCGCTTCCTGATGATGCCCAGCGCACGAAGCTGCGGCAGGGTCAATCCCTGCACCAGATTCTTGGCTGCGATTTCCCGAATCACGAACGTGACGGAAGGCACCACATCAATTACTTCCTTCGCACATTCAACCCGCGCACGCTTATTTGTATTATGCAACAGTTTCACGTTCCGTATTGTCAAGGATTTGTGAATACAAAGCAAGGGGCATAGCCCACCCTAAAGTGAAGCTTTTTTCATACAAAAAAACAATAAAACCCACCATCCTCAACTGTTATGGCATGAACCCGACCTCGCCTCGACGTATCATCGCCTTTCCCTTTGGAGCCCACGATGTCCACCACGCAAATCGCTTTCCTTCCCGATTCTGGCAAGCTCATCTGCAGCGTTTCCCCTGCCCAGCTTGGCTTTGCCCCCCAATCACTCTGGAACCCCAGCCCCTCGGTGGATCATCGCGTCGCTCCCTGGCCGGTGCCAAAGAAGCTTCAGATCGGGATTTTCGGCAACCCGGACACCGCAGCCAAATACTCCCCTCCGCCCCTGGCCGTGGGCGTGCTGGGTCAAGGCCGCAGGTCCATCGTCATGGTCGTGTGTGATGCCGGCTGGCATCTCTTTAACGACGTTGATTTTGAAGCCACCGCAGACGGCGTCACCGTCCGCATCGATCTCGAAGGCCAGTCCGATGCCGCCAGGGTCGCCCAGCATGCGCGCGTGGTCATCTTCCCCGGCCAAGCGGAAGAACCTCTCTTCCCCCTGCTCACCCGCGCCCTCGCCGGCGCCTACCCCGACGCTTTCAAAAAACCATCCAAGCCCGACCCCGCCTGGTGGGACCGCCCTATCTATTGCGGCTGGGGCGACCAGGTCACCCACTCCCAATGGCTCCAGGGCGTCGGCCCCGAGCCCCGCGCCATTGCCTGCGCCATTCAAGGGCTCTACGAACGCTGGATCAATCGGCTGGATTCCGCCGGTGTTCCCTTTGGCACCATCATCATCGACGCCGGCTGGTCTCCCACCGGCACCCTCAAGCCTGACGAAGACCGCTGGCCTGACCTCAAAGGCTTCATCAAACGCCAGCACGACAAAGGCCGCAAAGTCCTCCTCTGGGCCGCCACCTGGCTTCTCGACGGCCTCAAGGACGAATGGTGCCTCCACTGTGACGGCGTAAAAATCACCGCCGACCCCACCAACCCCGAGTACCGCGACTACCTGCGCAAACAAGTCCACCAGCTCATCTCGCCCGACGGCTTCGACGCCGACGGATTCAAGATCGACCAACTCGCCTTCAGCCCCTCCACCATCAACCCCTGGGGCGGCTTCCAGTTCGGCCGCTGCTACCACCTCCCTTCCCCAAAAACACCCTACAAATTCGCCACCCCCGGCCTCTGGGGCATCGAACTCCTCCACCAGCTCCAGCACGACATCTACTCCGCCGCCAAGGCAGCCAAGCCCGACTGCCTCGTCACCAGCAGCACCGTTCACCCCTACTTCCACGACACACTGGACATGGTCCGCTTGCACGACATGGGCCACGTCGCCAAGGACATCTTCGAAGCCATGGGCGTCCGCGCCGGCCTGGCCAAAGCAGCCCTCCCGCACAAGCCCATCGACACCGACGACTGGGTCCACAGTGACTACGACCTCTGGCTCCGCTATACCTCCGGCTCGCGCGTCCTGGGCGTCCCCTGCATCTTCTACGCCGAACGCTTCATGCTCGACTGGGCCAAGGAACCCGCCACCAAGGAAGTCCCCATCGAAGACCTCCGCAAAATCGCCCAAGCCTGGTCCCAATAAACCAACCCTCAAAATCCGCATACCGTATCAAGCCCCTGAGGGACGACAGCACGTAGCCCGGGCTAAGCACGTACTCATGCGCGGCCCCGGTAAGCCATATTCTGATCACCCTTCTTTCTACAACCTCGACGGTCGCAGAAAGGCCTCTCCCCGCCCCAAAAGTCACCTCAAAACCCCGATCCATTCCGATCTGAACCACATCTAACATCTCCCTCCTCCACCGTCATAGCGGAAGCGTCACGCGCTTTCTTCCAGCCTATTTGATGATCCGGGTATCTCCGTCGTAGCAAATAGCCAATTGCCTGGCGATCACCGTATCCCAATTCAATCGATGCGGCGGTTCCAGAAAGTGGCGATACGCAACTGCCATCTGACGAGCGGCTTCGTCGAACGGAACACCGCCAAACCCAGTGCCCATGGCCGGAAAAGCCGCCGTTTCAATTTTCTGCTCGCTCGTCTGGTTATGCGCATTGATGGCCAGCAACGCAGCCCATGTAGAGGCGTAAACCTTATCTGTGCCGTTGATGCTTCCCGGAACACGCATGGTCGGCGCATGCGCAAGAAAGGGAATATCGGAGTTATTGGTAGGCAAAATAAACGCCGTGCCGACCGGCTGCTCACCAAAATAGCAGTCCATGATGTAGTGCTGAACGTCATCCATGATAGGTTGGCCCAATCGATGGACGACAGCGGCATCAATGCCCGCCGTCATGATGCCAAAGGCATTCCCGGCCGTGACAAAACAGTCATGGGGATCAAGATCCTGGAACTTGGCACGAACGATTGTGACGTTTGGAAGGCCCGCGAAACGACTTTCAAAAGCAGCACACATCGCATCTTCGGGGTGGACAAGCCAGAGGTGTTTGAGCATGTTGAACCTGCCGACAGTTTAGCCGGACGCAAAGCATTCCGATAGGCATCTGTAGTTTTTACGGCACTGTCCAAAAACCAAGCCCCATACACAAACCCACAGCCACCACGCCCGCCGCTCTGACCAGACCCCAGGCCCTAGACCCCAGACCCCAGACCCTCCCCCACCAGCGCCCGCCACTCCGCGTACAGATACGGCAATCCATACTCATCATGGATCCGTCGCACCTCTCCCTGATATTTCTCATACAAATCGTTCTGCCATTCCTGCGTCCCCTTCTGGCAGAAATAAACCCGGCACCCCATCGGCCGCACCCTGTGCACTCCGCAAAGCCCCTCCACCTGAAACGAGCATGCCCCCGCCAGGTCCACCGGCCGCTCCAGCACCCCGCGCAACATTTCATCCCCCGCGATGCCTTCAAGCGTCCACGCCGCTTCCAACCCCGTCACATACAGCCGATGCCCATACGCATTGAAATTGCAGCATTTCCCGCTCGACCAGCACGTCGGCCCACGCGCCGCCACATCAGCGGCCAGGCCGGCCAGCATCCCCTCGATACGCCCAGCCACCGCCGGCTCCATCGCCGCCGCCCGCCAGGCCTTCCAATCCTCAACCGAAGCAATTCTTCGCATAAGCCCACATTCTAGGCGACCGCGCCATCACACCCCAAAAAAGCGCAAAGGGCCCGTCTCCAGGCCCTCTGCCTTACATCTTTTATCGTGTCCCTTTTACCTTTCCTCAGATTCCCCACTTCTCCCGCGCCACCGCCATCTTCACCATCTTCTCGGGCTCGCTGGCCCAAGCGTAGTGCGCCTTGGGGTTCTCGCCCACCCAGCGTTCGTCCACCGGTTCGTTGGCGGGTTGAAACCGCGTATCACAGCTGATGCGCCATTTGTTGGTCTGGTTGTTCACCGACATGTGCATCGTGTGCATGCCGAACATCAGCACGTCGCCGGCTTGATACTCCGTCGTCTGCCAGCGCCCGCCGAACTGGCTCACCACTTCCTGCGGGTCGTTGGAAAACCAGCCGTCCACCCGGTCGCGATCCACGTCCATCTTCCCGTAGCTGTCGCGCACCTTCTGAAAGCCCGGCAGATTGTGCGAACCCACGCACAGCGCCAGCCCGCCCTTTTCAAGCGGAATATCGTCGATCGGCGTCCACACCGTCACCAGTTTGCCCACCGTCCCGCGGCCCATGTACACCACGTCATAGTGTGCGCCCGTAAAGCCGTCAGGCCGTACCGCCCGCAGCCACTTGTAGTCATACGTCATCGGCTGCGTGCCAAAGTAGTGCTGAAAGAAGTCAAACACCGGCTTGCCTTCGATCACCGACAGCATCTCCGGCGTGTGCGAAATGCCTTTGCGCCCCAGCGTCGCCGGGTGGCCCGCGCCGGGTTTCATGATCGCTTCTTCAGGGTCCGTCCCCGGCGCGATGCAGTCCGAAGCCACCAGGTTTTCAATCACCTTCGACCGCGCCCGCATCACCGTCTCGCGCTTGTGCAGCCCACGGATCAACAGGTACCCATCCTCGGCCATGCGCGCATGCAGCGCCTCCCGGTCATGCAGGATCGCATTGCAATCGCGCAGCCCGAGGCCCAGGTATTTCCCGCCCAGTTCCAGTTCCCGATTGCCAAACTTCAGATTCATGGCCGTTTTCCTTTTTGTGTCCCGTGGGACGTAAACAATCCTTTGATTGCACCCCATCCTACGGTTTCGTCCCGATATTCCCATGGCTGATTCGGACAAACACTTGTATAAAATGGGATACTTCAATACTCTTAGTCCTCTGCAAAATTCATAAATTGCAAACTGCAAATTGTAAATTCCCCCTCCCCATGGACATCCAAACCCGAATCCAATTCCGAAACGCAGGCGGCTCACCCTTAGGCTCCATACGCCAGACCGGCTACATCCGCGAAAGCAAAGGCATCGGCCACCGCACCATGCGCATCTACGGCATGTACGCCCTGGTCTACCTCCTCAACGGCGGCGGAAACTACCAGGACGCCAACGGCCTCTCCCAACGCGTCGGCCCAGGCGACCTCATCCTCGTCTTCCCCCAGCTCGCCCACCGCTACGGACCCGGCGAAAACGACCGCTGGACTGAGTTCTACATCTCCTTCGAAGGCCCCGTCTTCGACGTCTGGCAAAACGTCGGCATCCTCGACCCCCAAAACCCCATCAAACACCTCCAGCCCATCGACCATTGGCTCAAACGCTTTGAATCTATCATCGGCGGCCCCACCCAAAACGACTCCTCCCCACCGCTCGTCGAAGTCTGCCGCATCCAGTCCGTCCTCGCCGAAGCCCTCATGGGCGGCCCCGCCGGCCCCGCACCCGCTGAATCCGTCCGCTGGGTCCAGCGCGCCTGCGCCCTCCTGGAAACCGACCTCCACAAAGACATCGACCTCACCTGGGTCGCCGCCAGTCTCAACACCAGCTATGAAAACTTCCGCAAACGCTTCACCCGGCTCGTCGGCATAGCCCCCCATCGCTACCGGTCCCAACGCCGTGTCGACCGCGCCACCGAGCTCATCAAAACCGGCCGACTCTCCGACAAACAAATCGCCGCCACCCTCGGTTTCTGCGATGAATTCCACTTCTCCCGAAAGTTCAAACAGATCGCCGGCGTATCCCCCCGCCAATACCGCCAAAAACCCTGATTGATCTTCAGTATCAAGCCCCGCAAGGGGCACGGTTACTGCACCCGCGGGCCAAGCAAGTCCACGAGTGAAAACCCACGGACAAGTCGGCGTTAAACGTCTTATCTTTCTGCGATCCCGACGGCCGTAGAAAGATTTTCTCCCTCAACTCACATCCCCTCGCCACCCGAAGGCATCGGCGGAAGCTTCTTGCCGGACTTCGTATACGAAGGCTGAGTCGTGGGCTTCTTCGCTTCCTTGGATTCCTTCGCCTCCGGCGCCTTGGGGGCCGGCGCGGGAGCAGGCTTGGGTTCGGCCTTGGCCGCGGGCTTCGGCGCAGGGGCAGGAGCTGGCTCCGTCTTCACCACCGCCGCAGGCTTGGCAGGCTCTTCAACCTTTTTCGCCGCAGGAGCGGGAGCCGCTGCCGCAGGCTTGAGCGCAGGAGTTGGTGCTGGTGCAGCCACAGGCTTAGCCGCGGGAGCGGCTGCTGGCGCAGGGGCAACCACAGCCTTGGGTGCAGGTGTAGCCGGAGCGGGAGCAGGGGTCGCCACAGGCTCAGTCTTCGTCACGGGTGCAGGCGTCGTTGCCGCCGGTTCCGAAGCGCTCGTCCCGCCGTCCCCGCTGTTCTTTTCATACGCCTCCACCGACATGCCCTTGGGCGGCACCACAAAATACGCCGTGCCGCTGGGCTGCGTGCTGGGAGCTTCCACCACTTCCATATGGATCACCAGGAACGCCTCGTCATGCCTTGAACGCAGTGTCGGCCGGTAATACACGATCCTCAGGTCTTGCTTGCCTAATTCCTTCGCCTCAAACTCGAAGTTCACAATCCCGAACTTCGGCTGCGCCTTGTCTTCCTTCAACTGAATGAAAGTCGGCGTGCCCACCTGCTCGATGATCGGCTTCGCGCCCGGCTTGTACGCCCAGTGGTAGCCCGTGTACGGGTTGGTGTACAGATTCACGTTAAAGTGCTGGCCCTGCGCCACTTGAAAGGTGCCAAGTTCGCTTTCAGTGGTCAGCGTGAAAAGCCGCGGATTGGGTTCACGGTAATACGGGTCCACCTTCTCGGCCTGGCAGCCGGCCGCAAGAAACAACCCCGCCGTCATTCCAACCACGCCCACCAACTGGATAAATCGCTGAATCACTGGAGCCTTCCTCAATTCTTGATGTTGCACGAAACACAAGAGTTTAGCGCAAAACGCAAGAGTAGTGCCAGACGGATAGAAGTTTTGAAGCAGACCCATGAAGTATGAGGCCGAAAAACGCAACCGCAAGCCCCCCCCGCCACATCTGCTTGATGCCTCAAATGACGCTTCTTACACCCTCTCCCACCGGGAAAGGCCCGGGGTGAGGGCCGCCATCGGATGCCAAAAAAACACTCAAAGGGGTGGTTGCCCCCCCCTGCAGGGCTTTCGCATCTAAATGTTTGCCCGCGCCTTATCGAAGCCCCTCGGCAAACCGATAACCCCAACGCAAACATCCCGACATAAATGCGACAGCCATCTCCCCCCGCTTATTCCAGGTACGTATACCCCTTCAAGCCCTGTTCATAAAACTTCAGCAGCACGCGTGACTCATCCAATGTCACCTTCTTCTCGCGCAGCGCCCGTTCGATCGCCTTGCGCATGTGCCGCATCAGGTCATCCGCGGAGAACTGCACATACTGCAGCACTTCGCGAACCGTATCGCCTTCGATCACTTCATCGATGGATGCATTCCCGTCCGGGCCCACCGAAACGTGGACCGCGTTGGTGTCGCCCAGCAGGTTGTGCAGGTCACCAAGGATTTCCTGGTAAGCACCCACCAGGAACACCGCCAGGAAATAGTCATCGTGCTTGTAGTCGTGCAGTTCCAGCACGGGCTTCACGCACCGGGTGCCGATAAACCGGTCCACCTTCCCGTCGGAGTCGCAGGTGATGTCCGCCAGAATGCCGCGGCTCGTGGGCTCTTCGTTCAACCGATGGATCGGCATGATCGGGAAAAGTTGGTCGATGGCCCAGCTGTCGGGCATCGACTGGAACACTGAAAAGTTGCAGAAATAGGTGTCCGAGAGCATTGATTCCAGCCCTGCGAACTCCTCGGGGATAAAGTCCATCGCCCGCACGATCTTGTTCACCTTGGAAGAGAGCGCGTAAAACAGCCGTTCCGCCAGGGACCGCTGCTCCAGCGAGCAGTACCCAAGGTTGAACAGGTTCAGCACTTCTTCCTTGGCCAGTTGCGCGTCGTGGTAGTACTCGGCGTAATTGGTTTCGTTGAGCCCGTGGTAGGTGTCGAACATGTTCACCACCGGCACGGGCATGTTCAGGCGGTCTTCCTTGCTCAGCGTCGCGGGGATCTCAAACCGGTTGAACCCGGACCACCCCAGCACGTTAAACACCAGCACGCTGTGGTACGCCACCATCGCGCGGCCGGACTCGGAAATAATCGTCGGGTGCGCCACGCCTGTCTGGTCGCAAACTTCCTTCACGTGGTAAACCACGTCGTTGGCGTATTCCTGCAGGCTGTAGTTGATGCTGGATTCAAAGCTCGTCTTGCTGCCGTCGTAGTCCACGCCCAACCCGCCGCCCACGTCGATGTACTGCAGGCCCGCGCCCATGCGCTGGAGCTCCGTATACACGCGCACCAACTCGATGATCGCGTGCTTCACCATCCGGATGTTGTTGATCTGCGATCCCAGGTGGAAGTGCAGCAGGTTCAGGCAGTCGCCCAGGTCGTTCTTGCGCAGGTATTCCAGCGCCTGGACCACTTCATTGATGAAGAGCCCGAACTTTGACCGCGCCCCGCCGGACTCCTGCCACCGGCCCGCGCCGCGGGCCGAAAGCTTCACGCGCACGCCGATGGAAGGCTTCACGTTGTGCAGCTTGGCGTACTTGGCGATCAGTTCCAGTTCGCTGAACTTCTCCACCACGGGAATGATGTTCTTGCCGATCTTCGTCGCCAGGATCACCGCTTCGATGAATTCATCGTCTTTGAAGCCGTTGCAGATGATCGGCGTCGTGTCGTCTTCCACGATGGCCAGGACGGCCAGCAGTTCGGGCTTGGAACCCGCTTCCAGGCCAAAGTTATACGGCTTGCCGAAGTGAAGGATTTCCTCCACCACGTGCCGCTGCTGGTTCACCTTGATGGGGTACACGCAACGGTACTGCCCCTTGTAGTCGTTGTCCTTGATCGCCTTGGAGAACGCATCGTGCACCTGCTGCACCCGGTCCTTCAAAATGTCCGTGAATCTGATCAGAAGCGGCAACTGCAAGTCCCGCTGCTTCAGCTCGTCCACCAGCTTCTTCATGTCGATCGACTTGCTGGTCTCCTTGGTGGGGTGAACCACCACATTGCCTTCATCGTTCACGGAGAAATACTTATGGCCCCACCGGTCGATGCCGTACAGCTTGGCTGACTCCTTGCTGGACCACGGCTTCTTGTTGGGCTCATGCGCCACCACTGGCTGCCCCTGCTTGGGCTGAGGAGAATCCGGCGAAAGCGAAACCACAGGCGCCGCCGGCGCCACGCCACCCGCCGGAGCGGGCGTAGACACCACGGGCGATACGCTCGCCGGAACACTCGTCTTGATCGGATTGTTCCCAGGGCCACCAGGCGTTCCCGGAGTATTAGGCGAAATTGAGCGCATCAGCGGCTCCTGATCTTTATAAAGGGTGAATTCGGTTCAGCTCTATTCTAGTAGCACATTCATGTTAGATGTCTGATATTAGATGTTGGATATTCAGAAAACCCGGAGGCTGACTCTGAATCTGCGCATCCGACATCTCACCTCTTACATCTCACATTCTTATTCCAGCGTATTGCGTGTCCGCTGCGCGTGGTCCATCTGCGCGCCCGTCGGGCTCTTGCCGGACTTCATCATTTCCACGAAGCAGTCGAACAAGTACCGCGAATCATGCGGGCCAGGCGCCGCTTCCGGGTGGTACTGCACTGCGAAGATCGGCTCGGAGTTGTGCCGGAAGCCTTCCAGCGTGTTGTCGTTCAGGTTGATGTGCGTCGCTTCCCCGCCAACCTTCGTCAGCGTGTCCACATCCACCGCAAAGCCGTGATTCTGGCTGGTGATCTCCACCTTGCGCGTCTGCACGTTCTGCACCGGCTGGTTTCCGCCCCGGTGGCCGAACTTCAGCTTGTACGTCTTTGCGCCCATCGCCAGGCTCAAAAGCTGGTGCCCCAGGCAGATCCCGAAGATCGGCACTTTACCCTTGATCTTCGTCAGCGTCTGGATCGTCTCGCTCACCGCTGCCGGGTCGCCCGGGCCGTTGGACACAAACACGCCATCGGGCTTGTATTCCAGGATCTGTTCCGGCGATGCGTCAAACGGCACCACCGTCACATTGCAGCCCGAGTCCGCCAGATTCCTCAGGATGTTGTGCTTGGCCCCGCAGTCGATGGCCACCACGTTGAATTTCTTGCTTCCGGGGGTCACCTTGCCCTGGATCGGCTCCCAGTTGCCCAGGTTTTCCGTCCAGACTTCCTTCTTGACCCGGGCCACATCGCGCACGATGTTGTACCCCACCAGCCCGCGTGCCCTCTTGGCCATTTCAATCAGTTCCGCGTCCGTCCGGTTCTCGGTGGAGAGAATCCCGTTAAGCGCGCCGGTGATGCGCAGCTTGCGCGTCAGCGCCCGCGTATCCACCTGCGAAATGCCCGTCACGCCCTGGCTCGCCAGGTATTCTTCAAGCTTCGATGTCGACCGGTAGTTGCTGGCCACATTCGCCAGTTCCCGGACCACGAAACCCGAGACCCACACCTTGCGAGACTCAAAGTCCGCCGGCGTCGTCCCGTAATTCCCGATCAGGGGATACGTCATCGTCACGATTTGCCCGAAATAAGACGGGTCCGTCAGGATCTCCTGATACCCCAGCAGCGAGGTATTAAAGCAGACCTCGCCCTCGATGCTCCGCGGGGACGCATCACCAAAGGCTTGTCCGTAGAAAACACTCCCGTCTTCCAGGGCCAGTTTCGCAAGCGTGGGGGTTTTAGGCATGGTCGGAGATTATAGCGTTTTTCACCCTCCCCTTCTCACAACCCGTTCCACCATTTTCCCATCCCCGAAAACCGTCTGAAAACCTGTCAATTGCCGCCCTGCTGTTAAACTTTCTTAACCATTCCGGGACCCGATCGATGAAAACGCTCATCTCCCTCTTCGTCGCCCTTCTTCTGACGCCCCTCGCCCTCGCCGCCGACATCCCCGCCACCCAGCCCCCCCTCAATCTCAGCAAGACATCCCCTGGAGCCTGCCTGATGCTTCCCTCCTTCTCCGCTTCAACCGCCCCGATGACGCCGCCCTCACCTTGCTGAGCTGCCTTGACTTCCAGGACCCCTCCCCCCGCCTTTCCTACAACTACTGGCTCCTTTCCGGACAGATGCTCTGTAAAAACTCACTCGTCACGCCATGGGAGCATCACTTCGACGACCCCTCCAATCCCGCCCAAATCCAGGAAAACACGCGCATTCTCCGCATCCTCAGAATCTGGGTTGCCCACCAGCAGGCAAACGCCGGCAAAGAATCCGTCCCCTTCCCTTTCGACCAGCGACAAAACAAAAAAGCCCAACGATCCCCTCGCCATCACCATCCGTTTCAAGTCGCTCCAAAATCCCGCAGACAACCCACCCGCCTCCAAGTAAACTCAATCCATCATTCCACCCGGGACCCCACATGAAAACTTTGCTCACCCTCACCCTTCTGGGCACTCTTTCCCTTACCGCCTGCAACCACACTGAACATTCCCAAACGACCACCATCACCCGCAGCATTTCCACACCTCAACCAGCCGCCGCAACACCTGCCCAAACCCAGCCCGCCCAATCCACTTCCACGGTCGCTCTTAAAAGCCTTCAAACCCCCTTCATCACCAAAGCCCGGGAAATCGGCATGTATGCCTGGAACATCGTGCCCGCCGGCGACGGCCCCGAGGATGAACGCATCAAGCTCAGTTGGTACTTTCGCAACGCCAACGGAAGCAAATCAGGCGACAACTCCTGCACCCTCAGCCGAAAAACATGGGCCCACGTTGGCGGCATCCACGTCTGGATCCCCGCCTCCTCCTCCACATCCCTTACCTCCACCGATGACCGCGCCACCATCTGTGTAGACATCCGCAAATCCGGCGAAGTCGGCATCTACAGCGCTTCCTCGAACCTCCCCAACCCCTTTAAAAACGCCGGCTCACCCCTCTACTTCTACGACAACACTCCTCAGCAGACCCCCGGCCAGCTCGTCCTCCTCGCCACCCATAAGGAAGACCGCCCCCTCAAAGACTCCCCCGCCCTCATCATCAGCGCCGAAATCACCCAATAACCCAAAACATCAACCCAAGTGGGTGGCACAGCACGGCCCGAAGCAGTGCTGTGTCTTGCACGCGCCAACAAAAAACACCCCACCCAACTCCCCCAAAAGCTCTTACCTCTAAACTCTTAACCCGGGACGCGGGACAAAGGATGCGGGACAAGCTGCCCCTCCCCTCACGGCAGCACCTTATTGCGTTTCCTTCGATACTGCGAGGGCGTCACCCCGACCTCCGCCCGAAACGCTCGGCTAAACGCGTCCCCCGCACTGAACCCCGCGGCCCGCGCCACGCTCGCGATCGGCGCATCCGTCGTCGCCAGAAGCTCACACGCCTTGATCACCCGGGTCGACCGGATGTGTTTGCCCAGCGGTTGATTCAAGTCCCTCACAAACAGCTTGCGCAGATAAACCTCAGACAACCCCATCGCCCGGGCCACATCCTGCGCGTTGATCGCCTCATGCAGATGCTGGTCGATGTACCGGCACGCATCCCCCACCGTGCCCGTCAGCTTCCGGCCGGCGCTCAACGTCTTGCTCGGCCGGTCGCTCTTGGCCCGCCCCGCCATGTCCAATAGCAGTTGCAGCAACTTGATCGCCATCTCCAGCGCCTGCTTGGGCCCGCGGCCTGATTCATCCAAAAACGCCTTCGTCACCTGCGAAAGCACTTCGTAGTCATTGCTCTTCACCCGCACCGGCCGGTTGCGCAAAGGCTCCAGCACCCCGGACACCTCGCCCGAAAGCTCAAACGTCAGGTAAAGCCAGTTGATCTCTTCATCTTCAAACTGCGTCATCCGGTGCGTCTGAAAAGGAAAAATCAAAAACATCGCACCCGGCGCCAGCGGATAAACCAACCCCTCCACATACACCTGCGCCTTCGTCTGCAGCGGCATCACCAGCACATGCCGCCGATGCGCCGTCGCCCGCTGGTGAATCCGTTGCATCTCGCCCCGGCTCCCCCTGTAAAACAACAGCAGATTGTCCGGCAACGGATTGTTCGCAAGCGTGATCCCCGTGTAATAGTGCTTGGGAATCGGCAGCTTCCGGGTCAACGCATCTAGCTTGGCTCTCGCTTCCACCATGCACACAGTGTATCGAAATTGACAATAAACGAATCGAAAAAGCCACCACTCCCACCATTCCGGGTGGCACAGCACGGCCCGAAGCAGTGCTGTGTCCGCTCTTGCCCCATACTTATTTCCCTGCCCAACCACCATCAAACTCTGGCCAGACCCTAGACCCCAGACCCTTCTTTCACATCCGGCCACATCACCCCAACCATCTTCACCAGTTCCGCCACAGTGATGTCCAGGATCTGCTTCCCCTTGGCCGCAGTCGCCAGGGTCGGCTTGCCCCACACCCCATTCTTGGTCAGTTGGTCAAACCGGCTCCCGCGCGTCGCCGCGCTCCCCGTCAAAAGGTCCGACCGGAACGGCGGCTGCGCGCTGGCATCCCCCCCATCCACCGCCTTGCTCATATCCACCAATTCCGGGTGCAGGTGCAGCATCACCGAAGTCTCAAACTCGCACGCATGCCCCACCGCAGGGTATTCCCCCTGCACCAGCGGCCGCAGCGCCTGGCTCGCCACCGCAAACCACGTCGCAAACACCACGCTCGATTCCGGAAACAGGAATGGGCACTTTTCAGCGATCACCCCACCCACCGCCCGGTTCCCGCCATGGGAGTTATGAATCAAAAACCGCCGGAAACCCAGCTTATACGCCGAACCGATCACTTCCAGCACCGATGTCTTGAAAGACTCGTGGCTGATCGTCAGCGTCCCCCCAAACGGCATGTGATGCTCCGAACACGTCACCCACAACATCGGCGTCACCAGCAGCTTCCCGCCAAAAGCCTTGTCCAGCGCGTCCACCACCCCATGCCCAATCAGCGAATCCGTCCCCGTCGGCAGGTGCGGCCCATGCTGCTCCGTCGCCCCCGTGGGAATCACCACAATCGTCTTTTCCTTGTCCAACGCATTGATCTGGCTCGCCGACATCCGTTCAAACCGCATGGGCACACTCCAATAAAGAGTTGAAATTCACACCAAATCCGACACCCGGGGCCAAAGATATTACCCAAACCTCGGCCCCGCCTCTCTTTCACCATCAGCTTCCTCGAAACCCGCCACCAACCCAATAACCCAACAACTCGGGCAAGTTGTCCCCCGATTTCCCCCAATCCCCACCCCTCTGACCAGACCCTAGACCTCAGACCCTGGACCCTTCTTCCTGCTTGCTTTCCCACCTTGAAAACCGTATTTTTATCGCCCACTTCGTACGCTGTACGATTGTTTTCTTCAGGAGCAGCGCATGATCTCTCTTTTCACTTTGATGCAGTCCCCTGTGGACCGCCTTAAATCCCTCGCCGTCACCGCCCTGGCACTCACCCTGGCGGTTTCTTCCCTTCAAGCCGCCGAGCCGGAAAAGGCCGATAAATCCGCCAAAGCGCCCGATAAGGCCGCCGCACCGGCCGATAAACCGGCAGACAAGCCCGCCGAAGGCGCTCCCGATGCAGCCGCAGGCGCACCTCAGGGACCGCCCCCCTCGCCGGTCCGGGTCGATGTCATCACCCGCGCCGTCGTCGCCGACAAGATCCCCGTCGTCGGGCAGCTCCAGGAAGTTCGCTCCTCCGTCGTCGCTTCCGAAGAGGCTGGCCGCGTCATCCTGGCCGGGTTTGAAGTCGGCGACAAAGTCGTCGCCAACAAAACCATCCTCGCCAAGATCGATGACTTCGAACTCACCTCCGAGCTCAACACCTACAAGGCCTTGCTCCAGGAAACGTTGATGCTCGTCGACGAAGCCCAGGCCCGCCTCGACCGCGCAAAGAAAGACGTCGAATACATCACCGCCCTGCGCAAGAACCAGAGCACCAATCAGATGGAGCTCGAAAACGCCATCACCAACCTCGCCGCCCAAAGCGCGAGGCTTGAGGCCGGCAAAGCCGCCGTCGAACAGCGCAAGGCGCAAATCAATCGCCTCAAGGAAAAGCTCACCCGCACCATCATCTACGCCCCCTTTGACGGCTACGCGGTCGAAAAGAGCACCGAAGTCGGCCAATGGCTCACCCCCGGCGCACCCGTCGCCAAAATCATCTCCGCTGGCCCCATCGACGCCGTCGCAGACGTCCCCGAACGCGTCGTCAACAACCTCAAACCCGGCGATCCGGTCAACGTCCTCATCGAACCGCTCAACAAAAGCGTCGTCGGCAAGGTCTTCGCCATCGTGCCTGCGGCCAACAAGGCCGCCCGCACCTTCCCGGTCAAACTCCGCCTGGAAAACCCCACCGGCGACTTCAAAGCCGGCATGAGCATCACCGTCAGCATCCCCACCGGCAAAGCCGTTGAGCAGACTCTCGTCCATCAGGACGCCGTTCTCCGCGGCGATCTGGGCGCCTTCTTATGGCTCAACCTCCAGGGCATGGCCGTCCGCGTACCCGTCAAGGTCATCTTTGGCGATGGAACCCGTCTGGCCATCCGCTCGCTGGACCCCTCAGGCCCGCCGCTCATGCCCGGTATGGAAACCGTGGTCGAAGGCGCTGAACGGCTCATGCCCGGCTCCCCCGTCATGGTCGTCCCCATCGTCGGTAATGTTGCCGTCCCCAGTTCCATCAGCGCCGGCCCAGCCACCCAGCCTGCCAAATAACACCCTTTTGCCCCCCTCTCCGTCACGGCGAGGGCTGGGGTGAGGGTGTTCTTAATGACGTCTTCTTTCCGCCCATTCCGACCCGCCCGTCAGGACACAGGTTTATGGACTTCATCCGGTTCTGCATCAACAACCCCACCAAAGTCACCGTCGGTGTGCTTCTGGTGATCCTCACAGGCATCATGTCCCTGTTTGCGATCCCCATTCAGCTCACGCCCGACGTCGACCGCCCCATCATCACCGTCCAGACCAGTTGGGTCGGCCGCAGCCCCGAGGAAGTCGAACGCTCCGTCATTGAAGAGCAGGAAGACAAGCTCAAAGGCGTCGCCAACCTCAAGAAAATGACCGCCGAAGCCACCCTCGGCCAAGGCAAGCTTGAGCTTGAGTTCTACATCGGCACGGACATGACCCGCGCCCTCCAGGAAGTCTCCGATAAGCTCCGCGAAGTACCCAAGTATCCAGACGATGTCGACCAGCCCGTCATCATCGCCTCCACCGCGTCCATCGAAAGCCCCATGACCTGGATGATCCTCGACCATCCAGACCCCACCGTCGACGTCAAACAGCTCTTTGACGAAGTCGACAAACAAGTTAAACCCATCATCGAACGCGTTCCCGGCGTCAGCCAGGTCAATATCTTCGGCGGCCTCAAACGCGAAGTCCAGGTCCAGATTGACCCCATCCTCCTCGCCCAGCGCGCCATCACCTTTAATGAACTCGTTACCGCCCTCCAGGGCGAAAACGTCAACATCTCCGCAGGCGAAATCGCTTCAGGCCGCCTCGATGTCCGCGTCCGCACCCTCGGCCAGTACGACAACGTAGACGACATCATGGAAACCATCGTCGCCTACACCCCAGGCGGCCCCGTCCGCGTCAAGGACGTCGGCACCGTCGTCCTTACCTTCGAAAAGAAACGCTCCTTCGTCCGCTCCAAAGGCCGCGAATCCCTCGCCATCAACGCCATCCGACAGACCGGCGCAAACGTCATGGAAACCATGGACGGCATCCGCGACCGCGTCAACACCATCAACCGCGACATCCTCCCCAACATCAAGCCAGGCCTGAACCTAAAAGTCGTCTACGACGAAACCTCCTACATCCAGAACTCCATCGACCTGGTCGTCAAAAACCTCTGGGAAGGCGGCGTCTTCGCCGTCATCATCCTCCTGCTCTTCCTGGGCTCCACCGGCAAAGGCTGGGGGCGCTACGTCGTCTACGCACTGGTCCCCATCCTTCTCGCCGCCGTCGTCCTGGGCATGGTCTTTCACGCCGGCCCAATCCATAACACCGCCCTCATCGTCATCCTCGTCGGCACCCTCCTGGGCCTGGCCCTGTGCCGCACCGCGGCCATCATCTCCATCGCCATCCCCATCTCCCTCATCGGCACCTTCACCGTCATGACCCTGCTGGGTCGTAACTTGAACGTCGTCAGCCTCGCCGGCCTCGCTTTCGCTGTCGGCATGGTGGTCGACAACGCCATCGTCGTGCTCGAAAACATCGACCGGCACCTGGCCATGGGCAAGTCGCCCAAACGCGCCGCCTACGAAGGCACCCGCGAAGTCTGGCTCGCCCTGATCGCCTCCACCGGCACCCACATCGTCGTCTTCGTCCCCGTGCTGGCCATCCAGGACATCGCCGGCCAGCTCTTCCGTGACATCGCCCTGGCCATCTGCGCCGCCATCTTCCTCTCCCTCATCGTCGCCGTCACCGTCATCCCCGCGGCCTGCGCCCACTTCATGAAGCCGCACCCCGACGCCGTGCCCCTGCCCGACGCCGAGGCCCCCGCTTCCACCGGCGCAGCAGCCGCTCCCCACGCTCCGAAAATCGTCTGGCTGGACATCGTCCCCTGGCGTCAGCCCTTCGCCTTCCTTAACACCCTTCTGGCCGACGCCATCTATTGGTGCACCAACAACACCATCCTCGGCTGGATCGCCCGCATCGCCGTCGTCGCATTCATCGCCACGTGGTCGCTGGTCCTCTCCTACACCATGTTCCCCGACATCTCCTACCTCCCCAACGGCAACATGAACCTTGCCTTTGGCCTCATGTTCGCACCCCCTTCCTACAGCATGGACCAGTCGGACTTCATCGCCCATCGCGTTGAAGACGGCCTCCACCAGCACTGGGAAGCCCAGACCCCCGAGGAAATCGCCAAGCTTCCCCCCATCAACGACATGATGACCGGCATAAGCTACCCGTCTCCCGGCATCGACAACTACTTCTTCGGCGCCTTCGGCGGCACCATCTTCATGGGCGGCATCAGCGGCGATCCCGAAAACGTCCAACCCCTCATCCCCCTCTTAAACGGCGCCATGAGCTCCGTCCCCGGCGCCTACGGCTTTGCCATGCAGAACTCCCTCTTTGGCCGAGGCGGACAAAGCTCCAACTCCGTCGCCATCGAGCTCACCGGCACCGACCTCACTCAAATCCGCAACACCGCCGGCGCAGTCTTCATGAACCTCATGCAGAAGTACGGCCCATACGCCATCCAGCCCAACCCCATGAACTTCAACCTTCAGGGGCCCGAACTCCAGGTCCGCGTCAACCAGGTCCGCGCCTCCGAGCTGGGCATCAACAACACCTCCCTGGGTGCAGGCGTCCAGGCCCTCGTCGACGGTCTGATCATCGGCGACTACCGCTACAAAGGCCAGTCCATCGACCTTAAGGTCATCCGCACGCCCGAACGCCAAATCGACGTGGATTCCTTGAAGAACATCCCGCTGGTCGTCACCGATAAGTCCGGCGCGAAATCCGTCGTCCCCCTGGAGTCCATCGCCACCCTCGCCGTCGGCGATTCCCCCCAGCAGATCAACCGCATCGAACAGCTCCGCGCCGTCACCCTCATCGTCAACGTCCCCGCCAACATGCCCCTGGAAGCCGCCACCCGCGAGATTCAGGACGACATCCGCAAGCTCCGCTTAAACCGCGTCATCCCCCCCGACGTCCACGTCGCCATGGCCGGTAACGCCGACGACCTGGCCCGCATCCGCAAGGAACTGCTCGGCCAGTGGCAAGGCTGGAAGGAGCCCGCCAGCTACAAGAACCTCCTGATGGGCAAGATCTTCCTCGCCCTGCTGGTCAACTTCCTCCTCATGTCCGCGCTCTTTGAAAGCTGGATCTATCCCCTGGTGATCATGTTCACCGTCCCCCTCGCCGCCGTCGGCGGCTTCCTCGGCCTCGCCGCCGTCCATCACTTTGTCCCCAGCCAGCAGCTCGACGTCGTCACCATGCTCGGCTTCATCATCCTCATCGGCACCGCGGTCAATAACGCCATCCTCATCGTCGCCCAGGCCCTGAACTTCATGAAAGGTTTCGGCGAATCCGAAACCGACATCATCGAAAAAATGGACCCCCGCCTGGCCATTCGCGAATCCGTCCGCACCCGCATGCGCCCCGTCATCATGACCTCCCTCACCACCGTCTGCGGCCTCATCCCCCTGGTCGTCATGCCCGGTGCAGGCTCCGAACTCTACCGCGGCCTCGGCGCTGTCTTCCTGGGCGGCATGATCCTCTCCTCCATCTTCACCCTCGTCCTGGTCCCCCTCATGTTCTCCATCTTCGTCGAACTCAAAATCACCCTCTACCGCGCCCTCAAGTGGCCCGTCACCGAACTCGGCGAAGGCGAGCAAATCAACTAAAACACCGCTCATCCGGGTGGCGCAACACGCTCGAAGGCGTGCTGTTTCTTGCAAGCCTCACCTCAAAAACACTCAATCGCCATCACTCAAAAATCGAGTTAACACTACAACGCTGCATCCGTTCTTACACCCTCTCCCTTTGGGAAAGGGCTGAGGTGAGGGCGAATACGGTTCCGTTAAACCCTTGCATCCTCATCCGGAGTGCTGAAAGCACGGCCCTATTACAGCCAGGGTCGCAGCGCTTCTGAGCGCGTAGGCCCTGGTAAACATATAAAAAGGAGCCTCTTGCACGTGCCTGCGCCCATGCCAATCAACCTGTAACGACTCAACCCTTCTGCCCTGTTTTCGACCTCTTCATCCTTAACTCGACCGTATTGGGGTGAGGGCCGCCTTTGAATGCGA
>CAZIWA010000034.1:0-45714 GCA_964542875.1 uncultured Phycisphaeraceae bacterium | reverse complement strand
GCCGTCGATCGAGGAGATCGCCCAGGAACTGGGCGAAACCGAGAACGATGCGGAAAAGGTGCTGCGCGATGCGGAAGACGTGGGAATGATCTATCTGTCGCGCAAGTGCTTCGAGACGGATTCCAGCAAGGATGTGCGCGAGGTGGATGTGCTGGTGGACCCTAAACAAGTGGACCCGGTGATGAGCGCGCAACGGCGGGATATCAAGGAACTTCTGACCCGGGGACTCAACCGGTCGGAACGGCTGATCCTGATCCTGTACTACTTTGAGAACATGACGATGAAGGAGATCGGGCTTGCGCTTGATCTTTCGGAATCTCGCGTGAGCCAGATGCACAGCTCGATCATCGGGCGGCTGAAGGCGCAGTATGCGGATAAGCGCGATGAGATGGAGTCGGAGTTTGCTTGAGGCGTGAGGCGGAGCGGGGTTTTACAAAAATTCCATAGATTTGAAGAGGGATTTGCCAAGAGGAGTTGGTAAGGCGGCAGCGCTGTTAATTGGATGAGCTGATTTTTCACACGATTTACAAGATTTAGCAGGATTTACATGCTTATCCGGGGCGGACGGGGGCGATGGGATTTTTAGTTGGCGTAAATTAAGACATGCTCACGCGGACGAGAGCATGGCACGCGGAAGGGGTGGTGGGGTGGTCTGGTGTTTTTGGGTGGGTTTTGTTATCTTATTTGGCTCGCAAGTGAATTGGAGCTTGCCGGCGGTTTGTTTGATTTCCAGACAGACGCCGACTTCCGGCCTCATTTTGAGGCCAAACCCAAGCGCCCTTAATGGCCTGGGCCGCCTGTTTAAGGACAGGAATCCAATCGGTTTGGGTCGGTGACGCTGCCTCCTACAGGAGTTTTCGATGGCTGCTCTGGTTAAAGATCTCGTCGACTCGGGTATCCACTTTGGTCACCGCACGACCAACTGGAACCCCAAGATGGCCCCGTACATCCACGGGAAGAAGAACAAGATCCACATCATCGACGTCAAGGCGACCCTCAAGGGTCTGCTGCTGGCGCGCAAGTTCATCACCCAGACGGTTGCGTCGGGCAAGGACGTGCTGTTTGTCGGCACCAAGCGCCAGGCTCGTGCGACGATCGAGAAGAGCGTGAAGGAAGTCGGCCAGCACTACGTGACGGAACGCTGGCTGGGCGGCACACTGACGAACTATCGGACCATCCGTGAGCGTCTCAAGCGCCTGGAAGAGCTCGAAGGCCTCAACGTTTCGGGCGAAATCAACAACTACTCCAAGAAGATGGAATCGCAGCTCAAGCGCGAGCACAAGAAGATCCTTCGCAACCTTGAAGGTCTGCGCAACATGACCCGGCTGCCGGGCGTGCTGGTTGTGGTGGACGTGAATCGCGAAATCAATGCCGTGAAGGAAGCCCGGAAACTGGGTATCCCCACGGTGTGCCTGATCGATACGGACTCCAACCCGGACTGGGCGGACATCCCGATCCCCGGCAACGACGACGCGATGCGCGCGATCGAAGTGGTGATCCAGAACCTGTGCGCCGCGGTTGCCGAAGGCAAGACTGCCCGTGCACTGACTGGCGAAGGCAAGGATGAAGCGCCTGCACGCGATTCGGGCGGTCGTCCGGAACGCCGTCGCAGCTCTCGTGCGCAGTTCAGCGCGGCGCCTGCTGCCGCGGCTGCTCCTGCTGCTGAGGGTGGCGAAGCCGCTGCCAAGTAATCACAGTTCCCCTTTTAACCCGGTGCCCGGGGAGGGGTTCTCCTCCCGGGCACCTGTTTGTTAGACAACCTTGTTGCTGTGTGTCCGGGTGGCCGGGCGCTGGCGCTTGGATGTCATGTAAGAAGTCTGATGTTTTCAACACACCCATGTTTTCCTGGGGGAAAGCATGTTTTCAGGAGCAATCAAGATGGCAATTACCGCTAAAGACGTGGCAGACCTTCGCGCAAAGACCGGCCTTGGCATGATGGAATGCAAGCAGGCGCTGACCGAAACCAACGGCGACATCCAGGCTGCGGTGGACCTCCTCCGCAAGAAGGGCATCGCCAAGATGGACGGCCGTACCGACCGTGCATCGGCCGAAGGCCAGATCCTGATCAAGGTGGCCGCTGACCGGAGCAAGGCTGCGATCGTGGAAGTGAACACCGAGACGGACTTCACCGCCAAGAACGACGGCTTCCTCAAGGCTTGCGACATCATCCTCAACGAAGTGTTCGCGCAAGGCGCCGGCAAGGCCGAAAAGAACAAGACGATGCAGGACGCGATCGACGAAGTGCGCCTGACCACCAAGGAAAACGCACAGTTTGGCCGCGGCGAAGTGCTCGCCAACGGCAAGGTCGGCTCGTACCGGCACCACAACGGCAAGGCGGGCGCGATCATCGAGCTCTCGGGCCCGGTGTCCGACGAACTGTTCACCGAGCTGTGCCAGCACATCGTGGCGATCACTCCCGCTCCCATCGCCATCGATGAGACGGGCGTGCCTGCCGACGTGATCGAAAAGGAAAAGGCAATCGCCAAGGCCCAGGCCATCGAGCAGGGCAAGCCCGAACAGATTGCTGAAAAGATGGTGACCGGCAAGATTCGTAAGTTCTACGAAGACAACTGCCTGGTGCACCAGCTCTTCATCAAAGACGACAAGAAGCGGATCAAGGACATCCTTCCCGCTGGCGTGAAGATCACTGGCTTTGCGCTTTACAAGCTGGGCGGCAAGTAAATTTTGCGCCTGGTTTGAGATTGAGAATTTGGGAACCACCCGGTCGATGGCCGGGTGGTTTTCTTTTTTGGGCGCGGGGGTCGAGGAAGAATCAACCACAAAGGCGCGATGACAAGAAGTAAGAGAAGGGAGAGCTTTGTGGGGTGTCGAGCGGTGGTTTTCAGCACTTGCGCATGTTGTACGGCGGACGAAAAACGAGACATGCTCACGCGGACGAGAGCATGCCACCTCGGAGTTGGGATTAAGAGCACCGGTGGGATGCGGGGCGTTTGGGGTGGTTGATGGTTGTGGGGTCTGGGGGGCGGCGTGGTGGGCCTCGCGGACTGGGCCGCACCCTACGGCGGAAGGATTTCCTATTAGTGTTTGATCATGTATTTGTCGGCGTAGGCGAAGGCGTGAGTGAGCTTGTAGCTTTGGACGCCGTATTCGCTGGTGTAGGGGTTGGGGGAAGGGGGTGCGCCGGAGGGGAGGGTGACCCAGCCTGCGCCGGAGTTGAAGTTGCCCTGGCGCCAATCGTGGCTGGTGGAGAACTGGACGGAGCCGTCGTTTAAGAGCATGTGGCAGCCGGTGGAATAGTTGCGGCCGTAAGTGTTCATGGTCCAGGGGTCGCGGCTCATGACCATGGCTTTGCCCTGACGTACGGGTTCGTTAATGCGCAGGTTGCTGAGGGCGTTGTTGGCGGTGAGTATGTCGCGCGGGCCGACGGAGGCGTAGTCAGCGCCGCGCCAGGCCCAGCTTGTGCGGTAGTAGTGGTTGGTGCCGTAGTCGCCGTCGGCGGGGCCGGAGGGCCATGCGAGGTTGTTGAAGTTGGGGTTGAGGCCCCAGGAGGAAAGCGGGCTCTTGAGGGCGACGTCGGCGAACATCCACCAGTGATTGCGGGCAGGAGATTTGTTGGGCTCAAAGGGGGTTTGATCGCTGCGGGCAAAGAGCTCCCTGGCCTCAAGGTAGGCTTCGTTCATGACGTAGGAGGTGGTGATTTGCCTGGGGGTGACGTTCATCCGGGTGACGAGCTGGCCCAGGCCGGTGGGGACGTTGATGGAATCCACGAGGGTGATTTTGTCTTCAACCTTGGTCATGGGGCTGCCGGGGAGCCGGGAAGACATGGCGGAGAGGCCCGCCATCTGGCCGGCGTTGGCAGGGGCCGGGCCCATGCCCAGGTCGTTTTCGGCCATGGGAGAGCGGTGAGGCACGTAGCTGTCGTTGTCGCCGGCGTAGGCGTGTATGGCATTGCCGATCTGTTTGAGCCCGGTGGCGTCGACGGCCTGATAGGACTGCTGGCGAACCTCGGACATGGTGGGGACGGTGAGGGTGACGATGATGGCCAGCATGGCCAGGGCAACAAGCATTTCAACGACCGTGAAACCGTCCTGGGCGACATGGACACGATGGGGTGCGTGAGTCCAGAAGTGCATTGGATGTTCCTCCCGATCAAGCGTGATAAATCGGCGGCCAGAATGGCCGGATTAGAAAATCACGTTGGGTCAATACAGAACCTAGGAGTGTGTGCTTCGAGATAGATCAATCGCGGATCCGGCGTCAAAGATCAATCAGGGATCTAGAGAAAATCGTTCGTGGATCAGAGGTGTTGTCAGACACAGACAAGAGGAAAAAAAGTTGCTTGCGAAGCGGAGACGGGATTTGGGAACCTGGACTTGAGAACCGGTGGAATCGTGAGGCGTTCTGGGTGGTTTTGAGGTTCGTTTGGGTCAGGGGTGCGGGGTGGTGGGCCTCGCGGAATCGGCCGCACCCTACAAGATATTATTCAGATTTCGTTAGCTACTTCAAGCATAATGTGGGGGTGTTGCCCTGCGGGCACTTAAAGTCGCTCATGGCGTTGAACACCCATCGGGCTTCTTTGGTTTCGACGGCGAGCCACTTGTTTTGTTCCGGCAGGCGGACGTACCGAGAGTAGGGACCGATGATCTGGGTGACGACGGAAGACGGCTCGGCGTTGAGCTGGGTGTAAGTGGTAATGCCTGCGGCGTGGAGCCTCTGGGCTGCGCCGGCGGTGAAGACTTCCAGGTAAACGGTCTTCTTTCCCCCTGTGGAGGAACATGCGTCACAGGAGAGGACGTACGCCCTGAGGAGGCCGGTTTTCATGTCCGGCCCGATGGAGGGGCTGCTGGGAAGGGTGTCCGGCGCGGTGATGAGCTTGCCGGTGGGCAGGTCAAAGTAAAGGGCGGAACCGGTGCTGGGAATGGGGGTTACGGCGTCTTTTTGAGGGTCTGAGAAGATGGTTTTGCCGATGGCGCCGGCGAGGACGAGCAAGGCCAGGACGGAGACGGCGCCGGCGTAGCGGGTGAGGTAGGTTCTAACGGTGGGTTTGCGATGTGAAAGCGCCTGGGGCCGGTGGCCCTTGGGATGGAGGGGCTGGCCGGGAGAGGGCGAAGATGGATGGGTCCGGTTCATTGTGATGCAACGCCGGGGAAAAAATGGAAATTTTCCTGAGGCGGTCGTCGTGGACCATCTGGGATTTTATTTACCGGCCCGGGGGGCGGCATCCGGAATTGGATGACGTGGAGTGAGCCGGCAGGAACCTACGGAGACAAAAAACAAAAAGTATTAAACGACAACATCCTTAAACATCAAACATCATGACGCTTAAGGATGAGTCCTTGTTCCAGATTTTGCAAGCTTAATCTGATGTTTATTTGTAGAAGTCGTCGTGGTAGGCCAGCAGGGGGAACATGCGGGCGCGGAAGTAGGAGGCGTTGGTGTACCAGTCGCAGGGGACGTTGGTTTCGACGGCGATCATCCAGGCGGTGTTGTTGGCGAACTTGACGGAGCCATCGCCTTTCATGACGTTTGCGCCGGGTTTGTTGGGGTTGAGGAGGGTGAAGTTTTTGTTCATGAGGACGGGTTTATTGGCGAAGTCCGCGTGGGAGGTTTTGGCGCGTGCGTAGTTGGAGCGGACGTTGGCGGCGACAGCGCCGCCGGCGGTGGGGGTGGGGGACTGGTAGGACTGAACGCGCACGGTGGAGGTGGCTGGGTCGTACCAACTGTAGTCGCAGCCGCGCCAGGTGTAGCTGGATTCGAACATGTAGTTTGCGCCGCCGGAGTATTGCGTCCAGTTGGTTGCGCCGTCGCGCGACCACGGGACCTGATAGGGGTCGCCGAAGTAGTGCCTGCGTGCCCAATAGCTGGGGAAGCTGATGCCGCCTGAGACGCGTGAGGCGACGCGGTCGTTGGGGCTGAAGGCGAGGTCGATGCTGGAGATGTAGTTTCCGAAGGTGATGTCAGAGGCGGGGTTTGCGAGGCTGCCGGGGGCGAAGAGAACACCGAAGCCCATGGGGCGGCAGACGGCGATGGGAAGGCCGGTGCCGGGCCAGGCGTAGTCGCCCCAGATGTGGGGGCCGGCGACGTTGCCGCCTGGGGCGTCGGGGGAGGGTTGTCCGCCTTGGGGCGGTGCATAGTCTTTGAAGTCAGCGGCGTAGGTGAAGACGCCGCGGCCGATTTGCTGCTGATAGTTTGCGTCGAGGGTCATTTTGGCGACGGTGCGCGCCTGGCTCAGCGAGGGGATGAGCATGGAAATGAGGAGGGCAATGATGGAAATGACCACGAGGAGTTCAACGAGCGTGAAACCGTGTTTTTTGAATCTACCTGCAATAAACATGGACAATCTCCCTTGCTGACGTGAAGAAATGGGGTGTTACAAAGGACGACATTCGACGAGGGTTTGGGGACATCGGGACGAGGTTGCATGAATGATTTTGTCTGCTTCAGGGCTTTCGGCGGGGACGAAGTCGGCGCCTTCGACGGAGCGGACGAGCGCGCCGCCGAGGGCGTTTAGCCGGTTGACTTCAAAAACGGGCAGCACTTCGCCGGGCGCCATGCCTTTGCGGGTGTTTTCTTCCGCGGCTTTTCGTTCGGGGGTGAAGCTTTTGAGGAAGCCGATGGCGCGATCCTGGGCGTCGGCGCAGCTTTTGCAGGCGAAGACCATGGCGCGGACGAGTTCCTTGCCGGCGTAATTGGCGGGGGGAATGAGGTTGTCAGGGGCTTCAACGAGCTTTCCGGCGGCGAGGTCGTAGTAGTAAGCGCGATTGAGCTGAGGAAGCGTGGCAGCGGAGCTGGCAGGGAAGAAGAAGACCGCGCTGATGCAGAGGGCTGTGATGAGGACGGCGACGACGCCAACGAGGACGGAATTTTTTGCAAGAAACTGACGCAACGGATGATCCAGTGCTGTGAGGGGGACGAAAGTTTTTCTCGCACTTGGGCGCAGAGGCGGAAGGGGTCTGCGGGCGTGTCAGATGGGACACGGGCAAGTGTGATCGGCTATCAGACTTTTTCGAGTCTATTGAGTGAAAAGGGTGTTAGCAAGAGAAATGTTGATCAAGAAATGAAAAATTAAATACAGAAGCTGACAATGCGGGAAAGGTACAAGGGAAAAGGTACAAGGGAAAAGTGGAAGAGGGGATCAGGGTGGTGATTCGTTGCGTTGAGGGCATTTGTCGGCAGCCCTTACTTCAATACGGTTGAGCTAAGGATGACGAGGCCAAAAAGAGGGCAGAGGGAGTTGAGTTGTTACAGGTTGATTGGCATGGACGCAGGCGCGTGCAAGAGCATTTTTTTATACGTTTACCAGGGCCTACGCGCTCGGAAGCGCTGCGACCCTGGCTGTCATAGGGCCGTGCCTTCAGCACTCCGGATGAGGATACAAGGGCTTGATTGAACCGTGTTGGCACTCATCCCAATACGGTTCAGTTAACGTCATCGAGGTTGTTTTGCGAACCAGATTTTGGAGGTGAATCTTCTGAGGTTATTTGTAGAAGCTGTCGTGGTAGACAAGCATGGCGAACATGCGGGATCGGAAGTAGCCGCCAGCGCCGGGGTACCAATCCTGGGGATTGTTGGTTTCGACGGAGAGCATCCAGTTGTAGTTGTTGGAGAATTTGACGGAGCCGTCACCCTTCATGACGTTGGCGCCTGCGCGGCTGGGGTTGATCATGGTGAAGTTTCGATTCATGAGGACAGGCTTGCCGGTGAAGTCCTGGTGGGAGGCGCGGGCACGCGCGTAGTTGCCGCGGACGTGGCCGGGCTCACATGCGCTGCCGGTGGGGGTGTCGAGCTGATAGGACTGCGTTCTGGTGGAGAGTGAGGCGGGGTCGTACCAGCTGTAGTCGCAGCCGCGCCAGACGTAGCTGGATTCAAACATGTAGTTGGCGCCGCTTTCGTATTGGGTCCAGTTGCTGGCGCCGTCGCGGGACCAGGGCTGGGCGTATGCGTCGCCGAAGTAATTGCGGCGGGCCCAGTAGCTGGGGAATTCATAGGTTCCGGAGGTGCGGGACATCAGGCGGTCGTTTGGGCTGAAGGCCAGGTCGATGGTGGAGATGTAATTTCCGAAGGTGATTTCGGAAGTGGGGACGGCGAGGGCGCCCTTGGGGAAGAGCACGCCAAAGCCCATGGGGCGGCAGGTGGCGTTTGGAAGGTTGATGCCGGGCCAGGAGTAGTCGCCCCAGATGTGTGCGCCGGCGACGTTGGCGCCTGGGGCGTCTGGGCCGGGCATGCCGCCTTGGGGGGGCGTGGAGTCTTTGTAGTCTGCGGCGTAAGTGAAGATGCCGCGGCCGATCTGTTGCTGGTAATTGGCGTCGAGTGTCATTTTGGCGACGGCGCGGGCCTGGCTGAGGGAGGGGAGCAGAATCGACATCAAGAGCGAGACGATGGAGATGACGACGAGCAGTTCGATGAGGGAAAAAGCGCGGATGCGTGATTGGGTGTGCATGGTCATGGGCGTCTTTTTAAAGGGCGTGGCGGGGATCAGAGCGGTTTGCATTCGACGATGGACTGGGCGCATTTGGCCATGTAGGCGTCGATGATGGGCTGGGCTTCGGGGTCTTGAGCGGGGAAGAACTGTGCGCCGTCGACGGCGCGGATGAGGACGCCGCCGATGTTGTTGAGGCGGGTGACTTCACTGGTGGGGAGTTCATCACCCGGGAGCATGCCGCGGCGGGCGATTTCTTCGGCTTGGCGGCGCTGGGGGGTGAAGGATTTGAGAGCGCCGGTGAAGCGGTCTGCGGGGTCTGCGCAATTTTTGCAGGCGAAGACCATGGCTTTGACGTATTCATGCCCGGCTTGCTTGATGGGGGGGATGAGGTTGTCGGGGAGCTCGACGACTTTGCCGTCGGTGAGGTCGTAGAAGTAGGCGTTGGTGTTGGCTGGAGGGAGGATGACGGCGGGTTCACGGAAGTAAAGAGTGATGAGGAGAACGAGGAAGAGGGTGGCGGTGACGCAGATGCCGCCGATGACGATGGCGTGCTTGGCGAGAAACGCGCGCAAGCGTGCTTTGCGGAACTGTGGACCAAGTGGCTGAAGAATGGGGGCCTCCTGTCGAGGGCTTAACGGCGTATTCGGGGGGGCGGGGAACCGGATGTGCTTACGTCAAAACGGCTGTAGTTTTTTGCATTTTTGTGCGTAAGCGGGGATTGGGAGTCTATTGGTTTAATTGTTTCACCGCAAGAGAAATTGATCGAAAATGAAAAATATTTATGAAAACCGACAATAGCGGTTTAGGAAAAAATGAGGGTGAAAGTGAAAACCGGAGAGGAAGTAAGAGGAGTGGGTGGAGGGCGCAAATGAGATATCGGCTTAGCGGAAGGCCGCTAAGCCGACGTGAATCAGAGTTGTAGTGGGGAAGCCGCGGGGGCCGCGGTTTGGGCGGGAGGATCAGGGACGGGCGAAGCGTTCGGCGGCGTTGAGGCGGAGGGTGCGCCAGCCGGACCAGGACTCTCCGGGGACGGAGTTGATGTAGGGGTTGGAGGCGGATTTGGTGGTGTGGTTCCAGTTTTCGCCTCGGCTGTAGGCGCCTTCGATCCAGAGTTGGCTGCGCCAGAAGATGACGGAACCGTCGCCGTAGCCGATGTTGGCGCCGGGGAGGGGGAGGAGGATGGCTGGGTTGTCGTTCATGATCTGGACTTTGGCGTTGAAGCCTGGGGTGTCGGTGCGGAGATTTTTGGGGCTGATGGCGTCTTTGAATTCGTAGGCGTTTGCGGGACCGGTGCTGCTGTTGTGGAGGAGGGTATTGGGATCGAATGAGGTGGTTTGCCAGTCCGCCATGCGGAAGAGGTAGGAGCACTGGAATTGGAAGTTTGAACCGGCGTCCCAGTAGCCCCAACTGAGGCCGTCCTGCGTCCAGGGCTGGGAGTAGGGCTGGTTGAAGTATTTGCGGAGGTCGTACCAACTGGGGTAGCTGATGCCGTTTTCGGAGCGGCCTGCGCGGTCGTTGGGGGAGAAGAAGAGGTTGATGGGGGCGTATTCACCCACGACGCATGCGCCAAAGCCCAGAGGGCCGTTGGTGATGGTGCTGATACCCCAGATGCCGTTGCTCTGACCAGCGGAGTAGGCGCCCCAAAGGTAGGGGCCGCAAGGCGAGTAGATGCCGACCCAGGCGTTTTGAGTGGCCAGGATGCCGGGCGGGTTGACGGGGGTGAAGTCAAGGCCTTCAAAGCCCCGGCTATAAGGGAGGGATTGCTTGCTGTCTGCGGCGTAGGTGAGACCGGCCTGAAGAATGCCGCGCTGATTGGCCTGATCAATCGAGCTTTTGGCCACGGCCCGGCTTTGGCTCAGGGCGGGCATGAGCAATGAGATGAGGATGCCGATGATGGCGGTGACGACCAGGAGTTCAACAAGGGTGAAACCCGACGCCAGAAGGCGAGCCGATTGCTTCATGACCCATTCCTTTTTCAATTGCGATGCAAGGGGGCAGGTAACGCTATTGAGCGTCCGGGGTGCATGCGAGGGGTTTACCCGGGCACTTGGCCTGGAGCGCCGTTTGAATCGTGGCAGCGTCTGGGCTGTTTGGCGTGACCCACTGGATCGGGGTGGGGAGGGAGATGAACTGTCCGCCTAGCTGTTGGAGCTCAGCCCTGGCGGCGGGGCGGAGTTCTTCCCCGGGGAGCAGGCCGGAGCGCATCCTGGTTTCGCTGGCCTGACGCTCGGGGGAAAGTTTTTCAATGAAGCCGACGAAGCGCGAGGCGACATCTGAGCAGTTGGAGCAGGAGTAGACGTGGGCGCGGAAGAGTTCGCGTCCGTTTTGCGTGGCGGGGGAAACGGGGGAGGGAAGCTGGGTGAGTTCCGCCGATTCAGGATCGAAGAAGAAGTAGTGGGTTTTGTCCGGCGCGCCGGCATCAGGCTTGGCGCCAAAGCCCCTGACGATGACGCCGATGGCCAGCACGAGGCCGGCGATGGCGACGACCGTGACGGTGCCAGAATACTTGCTGACCTGCTGACGGATGTCCATAGACAAGCATCCTTGTGGCAAGTAGGGCTACATCATTGATATCCCTAAGGACGCATGTGGAGCAATAGGTGTTTCACTGATGTGATTAAAAACATCGACTATTTTTGTATGTTAAGGTCAGAGTTGATAGACGTATGAATTTGTCGCTTGTGTCAGGGGAGAGGGGGGAGTAATCTCGCGGGTGAATCTGGTGGCCGAATAAATTCCTGAGGAGGCGGCATGCACAACCGGACCCTGATTTTGTTTTTTTTCGTGTTGGCCGGGGGGGTGCTTGGGGTGGTGGTGGGTGGGATGCATACGCCGGCAAGCGGGAATCATTCCGCTAAAGGGGTGCGCAGGGCGGTGAATCTGGATGCGGGCGCAAAGAGCGCGGCGCAGGCCCCGGCGAGAGTGATGACAGTGGACGATAAGAGAATGGCCGAGGAGAGAAGCAGGCCAAACGGGACGCCAGCAGTGGCGATGACGCCGTCGGAAGAGCCGGTGGCGCGAATGGAACCTGGCACGGTGCCGGTGGCGGGGACGGCCAATGCGTCTTCGGCCGGGGCGCCAGCGGCACGAAAGTCACTGATTCCGGGTCCCGACGATGTGGGGCAGACGAGCTCGGAAGGCAAACAGTGAGAACGATTATCCACAGGGAGTGGGCGTTGATGACGGTTTGTGGGCTGGGTGGTGTTGTCATGAACGCTAGGGCCATGTATCTTCCCGGTCCAGAGGAATCGCGGTGCAGGGGTCGAGATGGATCGATGCGCCCTGAGTCCAGGGTTTACCTGGAACCGGATCCTGGTGTCACGGACCACGCTATGTCCGGGCTTTTGTTCCACCAACCCCGCATCTTTGGAGGTCTGAATGGGGGCTCGTGGTAAGAATCCAGAGCGCGACAAGCTCGTTCAACTCATCGAGGATAACGTCCTCAAGAACGATCCAGAGTACCAGCGCTACTCATTTAGAAGCTCCGAGACGCAAGACTCGGGATTGCTGGACTTTGTATTTGCCACGGCCGCGGAACCCCATACGCCCGAGGCGGTTTTCGACAAGATGCGCTGGGGTGGGTTGTTCGTATTCATATCGCGCAACCAGCAGGAAGTGGTGAAGCTTTCCCAGGACTTTACGCGTAAGCGTGGGTTTGAAGTGGATAAGCCGCCGAGTGCGACGCAGACTTATTTGTTCAACATCAAGCTGCCGTTTCTGGCCAAGAAGGTGCATTACTTCATGGCGCGGAAGGTGTTGCTGATTCCGCCGGGCAGCTTTACGGATCGGTTCAGCTATCAGGTTGAACTGGTGAAGCACGAAAACCCCAAAGAGGGGTATGTGGTGCTCAAGCAGCTTCCGGATTACGACTACCTTCGCAGGCGGCTGGAAGAAAAGTTCAAAGACGCGGACCCGGCGACGATCGCCAAGCGTGCGCGCAAGCTGGTGGACAAGGTGTTTCCGGTGTTCATTACGCGCGAAACGGCGCTTTTGAACATTCTCCAGCGTGACATGCCCAAGCCATACAACGAACGGATTCCGCGGATCATCGACTTTGAAAAGTCGCCCACGGGGTTTGTGCGCAGGATTCGGATGACGTGGCTGCGCAACGGCGGTCAACCGATCTCCCAGCTTGAATTTGCGCATCAATCGGCGACTTTGCTGCACATCCTGCATGACCAGGTGGGCATCGTCCACCTTGACTTGCGCCTGGATAACTTCGTCATCACCGACAGCGGCGTGGGCTTCATCGACTTTGGTTCTTCGGTCCGTATCGGCGAAGACCTTTCGGAAAGCCAGATGCTTAACCGGCTGTTCGACGAAATCATGTCGACGAGCCAGATCCAAAAGACCATGGGACGCATGATGGAGACCGGCAAGGTCACCAACCCGGCGATTACGCAGGGGCATCAGCGCGTGGACAAGGCCGCGGATATCTTCTTCCTGGCGCTTCAATGGAACGACCCGCACGGCAACCCGGACTTTAAAGACCTGGTGACCGTGGTGCCCGGCAGCCCCGAGCAGAAGGCGCTTCAGAAGCTGACGGAAGAAGTGCTGCGGCCGGCCGACCCGAAGAATCCCAAATACCGGACCGCGTCAGACCTTCTGGAAGGGATCAACAAGATCCGTGCCGAGCTGGAAGGCAAGTGATTGCGAAAGGATCCGGGGTGTGGCTAAAAAGAATGGGGGAATGTGTGAAAAGTGCATTTTTGATGCTTGGGTTGTTGTGTGTGCTGAGCCTGACTGGGCTTGGCGGGTGCAGCAGCAGCCTTTCGGTGGGCGGAAACCAGCAGCCGGTTCCGCTTTACAACTATGAACGGGTGGAGATGTTTTTCGGCATGTCCAAGCCCGACGGGGGCGTGGTGACCGAGGACCAGTTCAAGGACTTCATCGATAAGGAAGTCTCCACGCGGTTTCCCGATGGCTTTACGGTGATGCCCACGCAAGGGCAGTGGCGGGGTAAGGATGGACGGATCATCCGAGAAGAAGGGCGGCTGCTGATTCTGATGTCGCCGATTTCGCCTGGCAGCAAAGACAAGACGTCGGCGATTCGCGAGACGTACAAGCATCGGTTTAATCAGGAATCAGTGCTGCTGTCGGCGTGGTTTGTTTTTGTGAAGTTTTGAGGGGCGGGGACGGGCCTACGCTGCGAGGACAATGGATAAGTTCCGGCCCTTGCGGATGCGCTGGATATGGCCATAGCGTTCCAAGCGATCTAAAGCTTTGCGGATGGCATCGCGGCTGGCTTGGCAGCGACGAGCTAATTCGAGTTCACTGACGCCAGCGTGCTTATCCGTGCGGATGGTTTCGATAATGGATGAGCGCAGATCGCCACAGAAGGTTTCACGAAAGCGGTAGATGGGATTTTGTTTGAAGACCCAGGCTATCGGGCGGATCGCGTCGAACTTGGGTTCAAAGGGGTCTGCCCAGAGATTCCACTGTTTTGAGAGCTTGGATGCCTGTTTTTCGGCGATCCTGGCGAGGATTGGGTGATCGTGTTGGAAAGCATAAAGCGGCCTGGGGAGGCTGGCTGGGTGACAGAGGGCGATGACGCCCTTGAAATGATCGCTGTTGGTGTGTTCTGCGACAGTAGCCAAGAGGAAGCCCAGTATGGATCTGTCTTCGTGTCCTGATGTTTCGTTTGCGAGTGCGACCAGGCGGTGTTTAGCCACCAGTTCGTAGTATTGGCAGAGCCATGATGCCGTGACTGTGAAGAGCCGGGGTTCGTGTGGGATGTGATGAACCGTGGTGAGGATCAGGGGTTCAAGATCGGGAGTATGTGGGGCAAGGGACGTGGAGAAGGCTGCGCCGATTTTTGCCCAGGCTTGGATTGTGTAGTCGAGAGTTTCAAGATTCATGTTTTCTCCAGAACCTGGAGTATTTCCAGAGCTATGGCTTTTTTCTCATCGTCAATAAGGGCCTGTTTGTAGAGCGTAAGTACATGCTCATTGACTTGGACGAGTTCCGCAGGGGTGGGGCGGACTTCTAAAAGGTCTTTTACATCGACACTTCGCCCTGCAAGCAACTTGAGCGCGATGAAGTCAAAGCGACCGAGGAAGTAAACATGGAGGAGTCCAAAATCGCCAAAATGTTGACGCCTCTTCTTCCAATGGGGCGGGAGATAATGTGCGAATCCATGGCTTAGATGATTGAGCCAATGTTTGGGAAGGCCAAGTTCCTTGCCAATCGTAACCGCCTCATCTTCCACTTGTGAGAAGGCATTTTCGGGGTCGTAGATCATGACGTCGCAATCGAGCGTAGTGCGGTCGCTTGTGAGCAGTCCAGCCAGCTTTCCCGCGATGCCGCCGACGATTAGAAGCTCGATTTCGTCATAGCCACTCACGCGTTCTCCCAGGAGTTCGAACGCCTGGCGGATGTTTTCAATGGTGAGGTCTTGTTTTTTCATATGTATGTTTTAATCATACAGATAAGATGGAGTGTTACAAGATTGATTTATAAAGCTAGATTTTCAAAGCGGCGAGATAAGCGGCGGTAATTCCGGTCTTGAGCTGGTGTTGTAGCGATTGTGTGGTTTGCTGGGGTTGATTCAAGTTTGAGCCTTTCTACAATGACGACCAAATAAGTCGCTATTACTTTTTAAGGAGCATGAACATGGGCACGTGTTGCTACGAAAAATGAAGTCTGACGTCGGACGTCGGTTTTTTTGTTCTTCATCGTGTTTGCATCGAATGTTCATCAAAGGCAAAGACATCGGTTTTACGATATTGCCAACTAAGAAAGAAAAGAGGAATGAGTCATGGCTGAAGCTAATCCTGAACGTAACTTACGGGTTTTACTCCTGATCTCCGCAGTGACGCTGGTCACCGGCGCGGTCGTTGGCGGAGTGGGTTTTGGAATCGGGCTGGGCGAGGAGCATGTGCTTCTGGGCGCACGGACCGGCGCGCTGCTTTCCCAGACGGTGGTCTGGGGCGGGCTGATCTTCGTGGGCGTGGGTCACTGGGTGTGGGAGGCCGTGAAGGAAGTGCTGCCTCAAGACAAGCCCAGCGCTGACGAACTGACGCTGACGGTGGACCCGACCCAAATCGATCGGCCGCTGGAGCAGGGCGCGCCGGCGACGGCAGCACACACGCCGGCGAAGGCCAAGCGGCTTGAAGAAGTATCGGTTTGATCATTCACGCGCACCGGGCTCTGTTTAGTGACTGGTGTGTTTCTCGGTAGCGTCGGCAAGGTCCGGCGTGAGAGTGGCCTGCCCCTCAACGAAAAGGCGGCCGCGAGACGACAGAAAGCCACCCGAGGTTCGGGTGGTTTTTTGCGTTTAAGAGGTGTGAAGAAAGAGGGCAGAATCGAGGTTTAGTCATGGGTCGTTGAACGGATGCTCTTTGAGGATTCGGTCTTGTTCTTTGGCTTGCCGGGCTGCCCAGCTTGGTGAGAGCGTGTTGAGAAGTTGGACCTGATGGGCAAACCAGAGCCTGCGGGAGTCTTGAGTTTCGATGCGATGGCGAAGTTCATAGTTCAATGCGAGCGAGTGGGTGATGTCTGAGAAGACGAGGTAGAGAAGATCATCGAGGTTGCTTGTGGTGGCGCGGTGTCGTTCTTCGCCTCGTTCGATGATGACGTAGTGAAAGCCGCGCGGGTCGGCTTCGATATGGGGGCGGGCGAAGTCTTCGGAGCGGCCGTAGGTGGGCAGGATGTTTTGAGGTGCGTTGATTCGGGCGGCGAGAGATTCAATCTGTGATTGGATTTGTTGGAGGGGGAGCATGATGGTCTGATGGTACAAAAGAAAAACCACCCGGGGAGCGGGTGGTTTTTCGAGGGAGGTTGGGCTGTGAGGGGAAGTCTTATTGCTTGACTTCGTAGTCGGCGTCGATGACGTCGTCGCCGCCTTTGCCCTTTTTGGCTTGGTCCTGGCCGGGCTGTTGGCCGGCTTCGGGGCCGGGGCCTGCGCCGGGGGCGCCGCCGGGCTGCTGGCCGGTCTTTTCATAGATGGCCTTGCCCATTTCCATCGAGGCTTCCTGGAGCTGGTCGATGGACTTCTTGATGGCGTTGACGTCGTCTTCCTTGAGGCGTGCTTCGAGGTTGCTGATGGCGCTCTCGATTTTGCCGCGGATGTCGCTGGAGACCTTGTCGCCATTTTCCTCGAGCTGCTGCTTGATCTGGTAGATCATGTTGTCACCCTGGTTGCGGGTGTCGGTGAGCTCGCGGCGCTTGGCGTCCTCAGCGGCGTGCGCTTCGGCGTCCTTCTTCATCTTCTCGATCTCGTCCTTGGACAAGCCCGAGGAGCCCTTGATTTCAACCTTCTGGCTCTTGCCGGTGGCCTTGTCCGTGGCTTGCACGTTGAGAATGCCGTTGGCGTCGAGCTTGAAGGTGACTTCGATCTGGGGCGTGCCGCGGCGAGCCGAGGGGATGCCGGTGAGATCGAAGCGGCCGAGGGTGCGGTTGTCCTGGGAGAACTCGCGTTCGCCCTGGAGAACGTGGATGGTGACGCTGGTCTGGTTGTCGGCAGCGGTGGAGAAGACCTGGCTCTTTTCGGCAGGGATCGTGGTGTTGCGCTCGATGAGCTTGGTCATCACGTTGCCGAGGGTTTCGATACCCAGGGAGAGCGGGGTGACGTCCAGGAGGAGGACGTCTTTGACTTCACCGGTGAGGACGGCGCCCTGAATGGCGGCGCCGACGGCGACGACTTCGTCAGGGTTGACGCTCTTGTTGGGTTCCTTCTTGAAGATCTCTTTGCAGATCTGTTGAACCTTGGGGATGCGCGTGGAGCCGCCGACGAGGATGACTTCATCGATGTCATCGGAGGTGAGCTTTGCATCTTTGAGGGCGGCCACGACGGGGGCGCGGCAGCGGTCAAAGAGGCTGGCGGTGATTTGCTCGAACTTGGTCCGGGTCAGGGAGAGCTGAAGGTGCTTGGGCCCTTCCTGAGTGGCGGTGATGAAGGGGAGGTTGACGGTGGTTTCCTGTGCGCTGGAGAGCTCGCACTTGGCTTTTTCCGCGGCTTCCTTGAGGCGCTGGAGCGCCATGGGGTCTTTGCGGAGGTCAACGCCTTCCTTCTTCTTGAATTCATCGGCGAGGTAGTCGATGAGGGATTGATCCCAGTCGTCGCCGCCGAGGTGGGTGTCGCCGTTGGTGGCGAGCACTTCGAAGACGCCGTCGCCGATGTCGAGGATGGAGATATCGAAGGTGCCGCCGCCGAGGTCGAAGACTGCGACTTTGCCGGTCTTCTTCTTGTCCAGGCCGTAGGCGAGGGCAGCGGCGGTGGGTTCGTTGATGATGCGGTCGACCTTGAGGCCGGCGATTTCACCGGCTTCCTTGGTGGCCTGGCGCTGAGAGTCGTTGAAGTAGGCGGGCACGGTGATGACCGCGTTGGTGACCTTTTCGCCGAGGTAGTCTTCGGCGGTTTTCTTGAGGTCGGCCAGGATCATCGCGGAGATTTCCTGGGGGGTGTAGAGCTTCTCGCGGATCTGGATTTTGACCAGTTCTTCCTTTGCGCCGACGACGGCGTAAGGGACGATCTTCTCTTCGGATTCCACTTCAGCGTGGCGACGGCCCATGAAGCGTTTAACGGAGTAAACGGTGTTCTTGGGGTTGGTGATCTGTTGATGCTTTGCGTTTTGGCCGATCAGGCGCTCACCCTTGTCGGTGAAGCCGACGATGGAGGGGGTGATGCGGTTGCCGGCGCTATTAATGAGAACCTTGGGGCTCCCACCTTCCATGATGGCGACCACGGAGTTGGTGGTGCCAAGGTCAATACCTACTGTCTTAGCCATGATAAACGTCCTTTTCTTGACCGGCTGTGAATGGGTTTGCCAGATGCGTCTTCGCCGTTTGCCGGTCTCGCTTCCCCTATTACTGCATATTAGGCAGAGAGGAAACGCTGGCGAAGAGTTTTTCCGGGTGATCCGGTGTGCGTGTGGCAATTGGCAATATGCAACTGTGGTGCCAGAGTTTTTAGAATGAAAGCGGGGGCTTTTGTGCGGTATTTCGGGGGAAATGAGGGTGTGGAGACTGCCACGGCGGGCCAAGGGGCAAGTGAGGCTGTCATTTTGGCGGCGGAAAGGGATGGGGAGAGCGGGTTTCGAGGATCGGGTGGGAGCAGAAATAAGGGATGGGGGCGGGGGGCAGCGGTTGTTATATAGGCTCAAAAGAGATCGATAGTCAGCAAAAAGCAGGTGGATGAAGTGGAGAAGTGGCTGGTTAGAGGGGGTTTGCGTGAGTGTGGATGTTTGGAACAGCGAAAATTTGCGAGAAATTAGGGATATTTTTAACACAAGGTGCCGAAAACAAGGCATTTTCGCTCAAGTCTTGGTCTAGTCAAAGGTTAGAAGCGAAAAAAGGCCGTGAATTGGGGTGTTTTCGGGAGTGATTGGTGAAAAAACGTTGATTTTATGCGAAAAAATCGTGGATAAGCTATTGAAAACTGTCGAGAGCTTGTGCAGAATCTAATTCTAAATCAAGGGCTGGGCGAGCCCTTAAGTTTCCAGGACGGTCTGAAGTTTCCGATTCCTAACACACACGCAAAGGAGTGCATCACATGGCCAAATCCGCATCCCCCAAAGCTGCGACCAAGAGCGAAATCTTCGCGGCGATCTCTGAAAAGACCGGTCTCTCCCGCAAGCAAGTCGCTTCGGTGTTCGAAGAACTCAACGGCGTGGTCAAGGCGAACCTGGGCAAGAAGGGCTCCGGCATCTTCACCCTGCCCGGCATCGCTAAGTTCACGATCCGCGTGAAGCCCGCTACTCCCGCTCGCAAGGGTATCGACCCCTTCACCAAGCAGGAAAAGCTGTTCAAGGCCAAGCCCGCCAGCCGTGGCGTCAAGATCCGGGCTCTCAAGGCTCTCAAAGATCTCGTTGCCTAATTCGGTGTCCGACGTTTTTATTAGTCTGAGTTTCGGTTCCTCGCCAGTCTGATCTGATTCGTCCTGAAACACTCACACCCCCGGCTTATGGTCGGGGGTGTGTCGTTTCCGGGCCTTCGCTGAAGGCGGAGTCTCGCGTCGTTTGTCCCGCGTTTCGTGTCGAAGATGAAGAGGGTGAAGGGAAGAAGTTGCGGAAAAGAAAGAGGTCCGGAGCTTTGGGCTTCGGACCTCTCCTGGGTTTTCTTGGGTTTTGGACGCGTGACTCGGGACCCGAGACGTGTGACTCAGACCGCAGGGCGGCTTAGTCCCACTTGCCGAGGACCATGTCGTCGACGGTTTTGCCGGCGGGCATCATGGGGAGCACGTGTTCGTGTTTTTCCACGAGGAAGTCGCCCACGACGGGCTCTTCGCATTCGAGGAATTCCTTCATCTTGGCTTCCAGTTCGCCCTTGTGGGTGCAGCGGACGCCCTTGCAGTTCATGGCTTCGGCGAGCTTCACGAAGTCAGGGTTGTGCATTTCGGTGTGGGAGTAGCGTTCTTCATAGAAGAGGTCCTGCCACTGCTTGACCATGCCCTGGAAGTCGTTGTTGAGGATGAGGATTTTGGCGCCGATCTTGTATTGGGCGGCGGTGACCATTTCCATGCCGGTCATGCAGAAGGAGCCGTCGCCGTCGATGTCGACGACGATCTTGTCGGGGCGGGCGAGCTTTGCGCCGATGGCGGCGGGGACGCCGTAGCCCATGGTGCCAAGGCCGCCGGAGGTGATGAACTGGCGGGGTTCCTTGTACTTGTAGAACTGGGCGGCCCACATCTGGTGCTGGCCCACGCCGGTGGTGATGATGGCGTCGCCATTGGTCTGGCGGCAGAGCTCTTCCATGACGGCCTGGGGCTTCATGTGGCCCACGCGGGTGTCGTCCTTGTAGCGGAAGGGGTGCTGGGCCTTCCAGCCGTTGACGAGGGCGTGCCACTCGGAGCGGTCGTGGAATTCCAGCAGGGGGATGAGGGCTTCAAGGTTCTTCTTGGCATCGCCTTCAACGCCGATGGTGATGGGGACGGCTTTGTTGATTTGCTCGGGTGCGATGTCGAAGTGGATGAATCCGCCTCGGCCTTCGCGCTCGGCGAGGCGGGCGGCGGGGGCGAAAGCGGAGATCTTGCCGGTGACGCGGTCGTCAAAACGCGCGCCGATGGCGATGACGCAGTCGGCGTCGCGCATGGCCCAGTTGGCGTAGGCGGCGCCGTGCATGCCGAGCATGTGGAGGGAGAGGGGGTTGTTTTCATCAAACGCGCCCAGGCCCTGGAGGGTGGTCACGACGGGGATGTTGGCCTTGGCTGCGGCATGGCGCAGGAGGTCGGCGGCACCGGAGAGGATGACGCCCTGGCCCACATAGAGCAGGGGGCGCTTGGCCTTGTTGATCATCTCAGCGGCGCGGGCGATTTCCGTAGAGGTGCCAAACTCACGGACGTAGTAGCCCGGGAGGTTGATATCGGCGCTCACGGCTTCCTTGAGGACGCTGGCGGTCACGTCTTTGGGGAGGTCGACCAGCACGGGGCCGGGGCGGCCTGTGGTGGCGATGTGGAAGGCTTCGTTGATGCGGCGGGGGAGGTCGCGCACGTCTTTGACGAGTACGTTCCACTTGGTGCAAGAGCGGGTGATGCCGGTGAGGTCGGCTTCCTGGAAGGCGTCAGTGCCGATGGCGCTGGTGGCCACCTGGCCGGAGAAGACGATCAGGGGGGTGCCGTCCATCAGCGCGTCCTGCAGGGGCGTGACGGTGTTGGTGGCGCCGGGGCCGGAGGTCACGAGAACCACGCCCACCTTGCCGGACGCGCGGGCATAGCCTTCGGCCATGTGGCCGGCGCCCTGCTCGTGGCGGGTGAGGGTGAAGTTGAAGAATTTGGACTTATGGATGGCGTCGAAGACGGGGAGGATGGCGCCGCCTGGGTAGCCGAAGATGTGCTTGACGCCGTGTTCGCCCATCATTTCATGGAAGATCTGGGCACCGGTCATGCCGGTGTATTTGCCGGTGGTGTTGCCGGAACCGCGGGTGGAGATGCCGGACGCGTTGAGGTTGGCCTTGTGCTGTTTGGACATAGTCGCGAAACCTTTTTGATGACGGTCTGGAACGTCAGCCGAATCAAGGATGACGTGGTTGAATCGGAAATCTTACCTAAAAGCGGTAAGGTCTTAAAGCGCAAATGTTAAGGGGAGCCTGTGACGGCTGTTGGCAGGCGGGGGATTTTGCGGGTCTGCCGCTCAGCTAACGGCGACCGGGCGGGGAAGCACCGGTGAGACAGACAGGTAGAGTTGAATGGTGAGGATGCGTAGCATGCGGGTATTTTAGCAAGAAAGGTGGAAATGGGAAGGGGGAAAAGCAGAGGTGAAAAGCAGAGGGTTGTTATTGAGAAAGGAGAGGCATAGGATTGAGACGAGCTTTTTTACGGGGGTTTGAAATGCGACTGATGATCGATTGGCTGCAACCGGGGTATTGGATGATTTTTACGGCAGCAATGGCGCTGTTTTTTCTGTTTGGCCGGCGATGGATTTACGGTATTTTGCTGGCGTTTTGTTGCGGCGGGTGGGAGTTTTTGCGATTCATGCTGGCGGGAAGCGAGCAGTACAACATTCGGATAGACCTGCTGTTGCTGTTTCCGGTGATGCTTGGGCTGGCCCTGATGAGCCTGTTGCTGGTGGTTTTCGGAATGATGAGCCGGAAGATCGAGGTGAGGGTGTCGGGCTTGGAGAGAAGATCATAAGGCGACATGCAAGGGCGGGGATGGAAAATGTACCGGTTTACTTAAGGGTGTCGTGGAATTTGGCGAGGCCGGTGAGCTGGTTTTTCTTGAGTTTGATACCGTGGCGGGCTTTTTTGACGATCTGCAGAGCCTCTTTGGGGCTTGAGGCCTGGCCGGAGTGGAGAAGATAGGCGGCGGCGACCATGGCGCTGCGGCCGTGACCTAAGGCGCAGTGGACGAGGACGCCGCAACCTTTGTGCTTGTCGATGTGCTGGACGATCTGCTTCAACTGGCGAAGCGAGGGGCGCGTGCCGTCCAGGACGGGGACGCTCAGATAGCCGGGTTGGGCGCGCAGGGAGGGAACTTCGACAAACTCCGGGGCGAGATCGATGACGCACCTGGCGTTATCGATAATGCCGGTGATGTGAGCTTCCTTGTCGGTGAGGCTGCGGGAGATCCATAAGCCGGGGACGATCTGGCTCATGGCGCGCTGAGTGGCGAGCTTCTTGCACGGCTGAAACTGCGCCCAGCCTGACCAGCCAGCCCAGCAGAAGGCTAAGTAGGACCAGAGAATCGGCCACGCCCACCAGTGACGCGTGCCGTCGGGCCGTTTGCCCAGGAGCCAGGGCCAATGGCACAGGTAAGCCATGGCGGCGAAGAAAAACCCGACGCTGGCGGTCAAAAGCAGTTCATAAATCGGGGTGGGCATTTCCCAGGACGGCCCCAGCCCCAGGCCCAAGGCGTAGGCCACGAATGCAAGGCCGACGAAAAGGAAGAAGACGGCGTAGTGCATGGGAGGAGGAAAGGGACAAGGTAAAAGGGACAAGGCGGAGGTTAGCCAGCGCGTGGATTTTACCGGGCGCGTGGAGTGGAAGTCAGCGCGAGTAAGACACAGCACTGCTTCGGGCGGTGCTGTGCCATCCAAAATGGAATTTTTAGGTTATTTCACTTCGCCGGACTGACGGACGCGGTTAAGGAGGGGGATGAGAGTGTCGGTGAGGACGTTATCCCAGCCCATGTGGGAGACGAGTTCGCGGCCGGAGGCGAGGAGTTTTTCGCGGGCTTCGTCGGTGAGGGGGAGCCGGGAGACGAGCTCGATTGCGACTTCCTTGGCCACCTTGGCTTCCACCTGGGAGCGGGTTTCCTCCGTCATGGCGAGGATGTCGGCCAGGGGGAGGGGGGCGTCAAGCTGGGTGAAGTCAGCAGTGATGACGTTGGGGGTGGGGGCGCCCTTGGCGGTGGCGCGGACGAAGCCTTCGCAGCCGCAAACGTTGGAGATGACGCAGATGGCGCCTGCGCCAAGGGGCTCCAGCGGGCTGATGCCAAAGGGCTCGTAAGTGGCCATGCCGAATTCGACGTCGGTGGCGATCCGGAAGAGCTCCATGCTGGTGCCTTCGGGGAGGCGGGGGCTGATGCGTTCGCGTGAGAAGCCGAATTGGTTGACGAGGACGACCTGGATGTTGCGGTGGTCTTTATTGAAGGCTTCCACCATGCGGTTGATGTCGACCTCGGGGCCGACCAGGTCGGGGTAGCCTTCCTGGTGGTTTCGCGGCCAGCCGTAGTGTTCGTGCATGGCCTGGACATCCGAGGGGCGGCGGACGCCGCCTGCGGTGGTGAGGATGAAGAGGACGCCGGTGATGCCTTTTTCGGCGAAAAGCGGGTCCATGTGGTGGACGACGGCCAGGTCACGCCAGAGGCCCTTGGAAACGACGGGGCGGGTGGCGTGGGTCATGAGGATGTCGGGAGTGACGCCGATGAGGCTGGCGGCGTAATCGCGCAGCATTTCGCGTGCGGACTCCTTTTTGCCCATGTCGATCTTGAGTGCGGGGAGGCCGTTGTAGACGACATCGACTTGTTTTTCGTCGGTGTGCTTGTTGAGGAACTTGAGTTCCTTGCCGGTGTAGTCACCGACGGCGATGACGCCGTCGCACATGTGGGCGCGGCTGATGAGCGCGTGGCGGAAGTGTTCATCCTGAGGGCCAAAGACGTCTTCGACGTACATCCCCTGGGATTGGGCCGCCTGGAGGGCGTTGTAGAACATGGTGTCGTGGCCGGGGTGATGTTCGACAAGCCTGCGCGCGGTGGAGCATTCGTGGGCGTGGAAGACAGTGCGAAAGTAGCCCTGACCGCTGAGCATGACGGCCTGGGCGGCGGGAAGGCCCATGAATTCATGGGCGAAGAGGATGCAGGGGTATTCTTCCTGATCAAGGATGGCGCGCAGGGCGTAGTGCGCGGGCTGGGCGAGGCGGGCGTATTCTTCAAAATCCCAGTGGGCTTCGTATTTAAGGCAGTCGATACCGAGCTTTTCCCAGAGGTCGGTTTTGAAGACGTTGAGCCGGGTTTTGTTGATGTGGAAGACGTCGATAAGAAGGACTTCGGCTTCGCCTTTGCGGCCTTCTTCGGGGAGGTCGTAGGAGCGTGTGCCGTAGATGATGGAGACGTCGAAGGCCCATTCGATGGGGTGGAAGCGCCCGGCGAGGCCGATGCGGTCGATGTTATCGACGGAGGAATAAAGGATTTTGCCGAGTTCGCCGAGGCGTTTTTCGGGGTCGACCTCCAGGCGTGCGGAAGTGGGGCCGATGAGGATGGAGCGGCCCACGTGCTCTTGATAGACAGGGCTGGTCATAAGGCCCTGGAGCACTGTGCCGATGCCGCCGATCTGCTCGACGGCTTCGTGGGTGACGTGTGCCAGGGTGAACGGCTTGAATCGTGTTTTACGTGCCATTGCCGTGTTTTTTTCCGTGGTGTTGCTCCCGCGTGCGTTAGTTTACAGGAAGCGAGGGCCGGAAGGTAGTTATCCGGGAGCACGCCAGACAGTTATCCGGGTTTTCCCGACCGTTCGAGAAGGGAGGCCCTTCATGGCGGGAGGAAGGCGGATCAGCTAGGGTGTGTGTATTCGCTCTTCTAATCAACGTTTAAGGAGTCTATATGAAGAAGTCCATGGTTCTCGTCGCCGGTGTGCTTGGCCTGATGGTCCTGGGCGGTTGCGCGCAGTACTACCAGGTGACCGACCCCTCCAGCGGCAAGGTTTATTACACGACGCACCTGGATCGCAAGGCCGGCGGGGCGTTTGCGTTCAAAGATGACCGCTCACAGGCGGAAGTGACGCTGCAGAACTCCGAAGTGCTGGCGATTTCCGAAGAGTCTTACCGTGCGGGACGATCGACGCCGGTGGAAAAGACGACGACGCACACTTCCACGACGACTTATACGACTCCGGCTCCGCGGTAAGTTGTTTTGAGTGCGGTGCGGGGATTTTGGGGCCTGCAGCATTCAAGAACGATTAAATGGCAAGGCATGGCATCCTTTAACAGGAAGCCAAGCCTTGCCATTTTCAGTTTGAGGTTTTAGCGGCGGAGCGGGAGAATTTCATTGACCAGTCGCCTGGGGAGAATCAGATGCGTGGTTGCTGCTGAACTGGCAGATCTGGAAACTCGGTCCAAAACCGACGCATGTACCCACGGGCAGGTTGCCCGAGAATACTGCATAAGAGCCGGATGCCGCGAATTGATTACTGAGGCGGTGGATTCTGTGCCAGGCTCAGAAGCAAGGTAAGACTGCGGACAAGTCAGTTTTGATTTATGTATTGCTCAAAGATATTGTCTTGAATCAACCGGATTACCTATTACCGGGAGAGCAGGTGAGTCTATTCAAATCGCTCCCGATTTCTACTGGGAATAAACCATGTCGGAACTGGAAATCAAAGAAGCTTGGGCGCAGATCAAGGGTTGGCTTACCGAGCATGCGGGGGATGTCATTGAAAAGTTGCCGCCGGGAGTAAAGCCCAACAGCGTGGCAAAGGCCCAAGAACAGCTTGGGTTTGAAATCCCATCAGAACTGGTGATTTTTCTGGGGGCGCATGACGGGAGCGGACAGGTTGTGTTCCATGACTGGGGGTATTTCATGTCACTGGAACAGATGCTCCAGGAGTGGGATATGCAGGTGGATTTGTGGGGTGACGGCGAGAATGATGGTGAGGCCACGCCACCTGCCAAGGTGCGGAAGAAATGGTTTTCACCCAAGTGGCTGCCGTTTGTCAACGCCGGGACGGGAGACCTCTTGTGCCTGGATATGGACCCGACCAAGAAGGGGAAAGCGGGGCAGGTGATTGTGTGGTCACACACGGACGGGCCCCAAGAAGTGTTGGCGCCGAGCCTGGGAGCATTCCTGGCGGGCTATCTTGAGGATATGAAAAAAGGAAAATACAAAGCCGCCAAGAATTTCAGCGGAGAAACTTACCTGGAATACCAGCGGTGATGTTGGGGAGTGGTCCAACTCAAGGCCGCACGCGCGTGGGTTTATCGGTAGGCTGGCGGAAGCAAGTAAGTTCAGCCTTGAGCTTTTCGCCCTGTGACTTGGGTTTGTTACACTCTGGCCCATGCTTGCACAGGTACATAGCTTTGTGCTCCAGGGGATTGATCCGCTTGCTTGTGAAGTAGAAGTGGACGTCGCTGACAGGGGCTTGGCGAAGACGACGATTGTGGGGTTGCCCGACGCGGCGGTGAAGGAATCCATCGAGCGTGTGAGATCGGCGATCTGCAATTCCGGGTTTTCATTTCCGGTGTCGCGGCTGCTGGTGAACCTGGCTCCGGCAGACATCAAAAAAGAAGGTCCGAGCTTTGACCTGCCGATCGCGGTGGGCTTGCTGCTGGCGGAAAAAGCGATTCAAACGCAACGGCACAAGCGGTATCTGTTTGCCGGGGAACTGGCTTTGGATGGGCGAATCCGGCCCATTCGGGGGGCGATCAATCTGGCGATTCTCGGACGCGATATGAAAATGGACGGCGTGGTGGTGCCCATCGACAACGCCAACGAAGCCGCAGCGGTGGCGGGGATTGATGTTTACCCCGTGGATTCATTGACCGCAGTGGTTGGGTTTTTGAACGAAACCCTGGAGATTGAGCCGCATCCGGGTGTGGACTTCGCGTCCATCGTGCAGAGCCAGGCTGCGCCGGTGGATTTTGCGGATGTGCGCGGACAGGAAGGGCCCAAGCGGGCGATGACCATCGCAGCCAGCGGCGGGCACAACATCATCATGATCGGGCCGGCGGGCACGGGAAAAACGATGATGGCCAAGGCGCTGGCGGGGATTTTGCCGGGGCTGACGCACGAGGAGGCGCTTGAGGTGACGCGCGTGCATTCCTGCGCGGGGCTGGTGCCGAAGAATCAGGGGCTCATCGCGTCGCGGCCGATTCGAACGCCTCACCATACGGCGAGCTCCGTGGCGATGATCGGCGGGGGGGCGATCCCCAGGCCCGGGGACGTGAGCCTGGCGCATCATGGCGTGCTGTTTTTAGATGAAATGCCGGAGTTCCCGCGGCTGGTGCTGGAGACGCTGCGGCAACCGCTTGAAGACGGGCATGTGACAATTTCGCGAGCGCATGGCACGGTGCGGTTTCCCGCGCGGCTGATGCTGGTGGCGGCGATGAACCCTACCCATAAGGGTGATAAACCGACCGACGACTACGGGCGCAAGGCGATGGAAAAGTACATGGCCAAGCTGTCGGGCCCGCTGATCGACCGGATTGATATTCATGTGGAAGTGCCCGCGGTACCGCATAGCCAATTGATGGGTGAGGGCGTCAAGGGAACATCGTCCGAACAGATGCGCGAACAAGTGATCAGATGCCGGGAACGCCAGGGCGCGCGCAACGGGGCGCGGCCCAATAGCGTGCTGGCCGGCCGGGAGCTGGACAAGCTGGCGAAGCTGGATGGACCGACCAAAGAGCTATTGAAACAGGCGATGAATGAGCTGGGCCTGAGCGCTCGCGCCTATGACAAGGTGCGGCGCGTGAGCCGGACGATCGCGGACCTTGAAGGCATCGCGGATATCCAACTGCATCATGTGGCGGAAGCGATTCAATATCGTTTACTGGATCGCAAGACCTGAGATTCAAGACAAGCCGGAGTGAGAACCATGGCGCCTATTCATGTGGTGAAACTGGGTGGGAGCCTGATGGACCTGTCTGATTTGCCGGAGCGGTTTAAGGTGTGGCGCAGCGGTTTGAGTGAGGCGCGGATGCTGATTGTGGTGGGGGGCGGCGCGGCGGCGGATGTGGTGCGGGCGATGGATGCACGGCATCGACTCGGCGAAGCGAAAAGCCATTGGCTGGCAATCCGGGCGATGGATTTTAATGCCCGGGTGGTGGGGGCGGTGCTGGGGGAAGGGTATGGGTTTGCCGGGTGTCTGGAAGAGGCTTTGGTGTTATGGGAAGAGGAGAAGGCGGTGATCGTTTCGCCTCTGGCGTGGCTGGAAGGGGAAGAGGCTGCGGGGTATGGAATTGGGCATCGGTGGACGTTTACGAGCGATTCGGTGGCGGGGCATGTCGCGGTGCGGGTGGGTGCGGCGCGGCTGACGATGTTGAAGTCCGTGTTGCCGGCGGGGAAGCAGGTGACGGCGCAGTCTTTGGCAGATGAAGGGATTGTGGATCGGGAGTTTCCGAGTGTGGTGAAGGGGCTGCCGGAGGTTTGGGTTTGTAATTTGCGGGGGAGTGGGGATGGGGTGAGGTTGGGGGCTTTTGAGCGCTGAAAGCGCATTATTATTACAGCCTGGGCCAACGGCCCAGGAAAGATGGAAACGTTTTAAAGGGCTGAAAGCCTGGGGGGTAAAGATGCCGCAGTCATTGTCATTCATGCTTGAACATTTGATTTTCAGCACCAGAGATCGTGCGCCGGTGTTGCGTCAAGATTTGCGATACGAATTGCACCCTTACATAGCAACGCTGGTCCGGGATTTGAAGTGTGAGGCGTTTTTAGTGGGCGGCGTAGAGGATCATGTTCACTTGGCGATTGGTTTGTCCCGCACGATAACGATGGCGGATTTGGTGGAAAGTGTGAAAGTCGAATCTTCTAAATGGGTGAAAACCAAAGGAATTCCGGATTTCGCATGGCAGCGTGGATACAGTGTGTTTTCTGTCGGACCGCGTGATTTGGACGCGTTGTGTAAGTACATACGCGAGCAGGAAGAACATCATCGACGTGAGAGTTTTCAGGATGAATATCGGAAATTTTTGAATCGATATGGAGTTCAGTTTGATGAGCGGTATGTGTGGGATTGAGCACAGAGGATAGGGCCGCGCTTTCAGCGCTTTCAGAGAAGAGAAGAATCAATTAAAGGGCGTGGGTACCAGGGCCTACGCGCTCAGAAGCGCTACGACCCTGGCTGTAATAGGGCCGCGCCGTTGGCGCTGAAGAGAGATTGACTCGTTACAGGCGAGTGGGTTTTACGTGGGCGCGTGCAAGAGATAGCTCCCAAAAAGCACACCCAGGGTTGCGCGTGGGTACACGCTTACCCTGGGCTGTAATAGGGCCGTGCTTGCAGCACTTTGGAGAAGAACAGATGCGTCGGTGAAGAGCCGATGGGGCGGAAAAGAACAGACCCGGCTGGCGGGCCGGGTCTGGGGGGAGATCGAGGATTTAAGACGGTTCAGGCGTAGCCGCCGCCTTTGTTGTTGATGCCCATGGCGGTGCGCTTGGCGTCGCGTTCCTTGCCAAGCTTTTCGATGATGCCCGAGGAGCGCAGTTCGGCCAGGGGGCTGGCGGAGACGCCCTTGGACTTGCGCCAGGCCTTGAGGATGGGGGTGACGTCGGTGTAGAAGGCTTCGCGGAGGCAGGTTTCACCGGCGACGATGTCGCAGTTGGCCTGGGCCTGGGCGAGAGCCTTGCGGTCGACGAGCTGGGCTTTGACGAAGAGTTCCTGGGCCATTTCGACGGTCTGGACCATGGCTTCAAGCTTAGGCTTGAGGTTGTGGGACTGGTCGACCATGTAGGCGAGTTTGGGGTCTTTGCCGGTGTCGTGGGTGAACTGGGCGATCTGGTCGAAGATGCGGAAGACGGCGTAGGGGTCGATGGAGGAGAGGGTGAGATCGTCATCGGCGTATTTGCGGTCATTGAAGTGGAAGCCGCCGAGCATGTTTTCCTGGAGGAGGAGCGCGACGATGTGCTCGATGTTGCAGCCGGGGAGGTGGTGGCCGGTGTCGACGAGGACCTGGGCGTTTTTGCCCGAATGCTTGGCGAGGAGGTAAGCCATGCCCCAGTCGGCGATATCGGTGTGGTAGAAGGCGGGCTCAAAGGGCTTGTATTCCACGAGGAGCTTCATGCCCTTGGGCATGGCGTCGTGAACCTTCTTAAAGCCGGAGCAGAGCTCGGACCAGCGGCGGCGGATGGAATCCTGACCCGGGTAGTTGGTGCCGTCGGCGAGCCACATGGAGACGATGTTTGAGCCGACCGCTTTGCCGATGGCGATGCTGTCGAGGGTGTGGTCCAGGGCGAGCTTGCGGGCCTTGGCGTTGGGGGAGCAGAAGGAGCCGAACTTGTAGAGCTGGTCCTGAAACACGTTGGGGTTCATGGCACCGATCTTGATGCCGTTTTTCTTGGCGAGCTTGGCGGTTTCGATCGGGTCGGTGCCGGGCTTGAAGTCCCAGAGCACATGGACGGCGACGGTGGGGGTGGTGGCGGTGAGCTTGTGCACCAGGCCGGCATCATGAAGCTTGTCGGCAAGGTCGATGGCGCTGGCGGCCTGGAAGAACTTACCGAACCGAGTGCCGGTGTCGGCGAAGCCCCAACTGGGGAGCTCGATATCAAAGCCATCGAGCGCTTTGAGCGCACCGTCGATGGTTTTGGATGCGGCTTTGACGGGTGATTTTTTAGCCATGTTCAGGAACCTCGTTTAGTGAAAGAGTGGGGCCATGCTAAGGAAGAATGCGCAAAGGTACAAGGCGGGAAGAAAGGGATAAGGGACAAGGTAAAAGGGATAAGTAAGAATGGAGAGCGCGCGGCTACTTTTTTCTGGCGTCCTTATTCTCTGTGGTAATGCCTTGTCCCTTTTTATTCGACGCTGCAGCCCCAAGAGATTTTTCAGCACCCATCGAGGGTGCTGAAAAGCAAGAAGCAATCAAATGATTGTTGCCCGGGGGCTGCGCTCGAAGACTCGAAGACTCGAAGACTCGCGGACCCCCGGCTACAGTCGATCGCCCCGCTGGGGCGCAGAAAAATGCCAATGCACAGACGTGACAACACATGCAAGTCCGTAGCGTTGCGACAGACACTTTATTCCTGGTTGAGGACCTGGTCGGGGACGCGGGTCTGGACGTCGACCATTTCGCGGTAGGCGCCGGAGTTGTTCATGAGTTCCTGATGGGTGCCGATTTCCTTGATGGCGCCTTGATCGAGCACGATGATTTTGTCGGCGTGCATGATGGTGCTGAGGCGGTGTGCGATGACGAAGGAAGTGCGGCCTTTCATGAGGAGCTGGAGGCTGGCCTGGATGAGGCGTTCGGAATGGCTGTCGAGGTTGCTGGTGGCTTCGTCGAGGATGAGGACGCGGGGGTCTGCGAGGATGGCGCGGGCGATGGAGAGGCGCTGGCGCTGGCCGCCTGAGAGTTTGACGCCGCGTTCACCGATGCGTGCTTCGTAGCCGTCGTTGATGGCCTGGATGAATTCATCTGCGTTGGCCTGCTTGGCGGCGGAGATGACTTCCTCTAGCGTGGCGGTGGGGCGGGAGTAGCTGATGTTCTGCGCGATGGTGCCGTCGAAGAGGAAGGTGTCTTGCTCGACGATGCCGAGGAGGGAGCGGTAGGAGAGAAGATCGATGTCCTTAAGGTCCGTGCCGTCGTAGGTGATTTGGCCGGTGGTGGGGTCGTAGAAGCGGGCGACCATGTTGCAGAGGGTGGTTTTGCCCGCGCCGGAGCGGCCGACAAAGGCAATCATCTGGCCGGGCTCGACGCGGAAGTTCAGATTGGTGAGGACGGGTTTGTTTTCTTTTGGTTTTTCGGGTTCGGGGGCGGGCTCGGGGGCAGCGCCGACGGGAAGGGGGAGGGCGGGCTTTTCTTTGGGTTTGTAGGGGTTGGAGGCGGGGTAGGTGTAGCCGACGTTGATGAACTCAATGGCACCAGGGGGAGCGGAGCGGTCGAGCCGGCGCAGGCCGGGCCGGTGGGGCATGTCGGAGGTTTCGGCGAGGATGTTTAAGATCCGGTCGAGTCCGGCGAGGCTGTTTTGGAGTGTGGTGGCGCTGCCGACGAGGGTGTGGAGGGGGCCTAAGAGCCAGCCGAGGTAGGCGAGGAACATGACAAGATCACCGACGGTGAGGGCGCTGGCGGCGGGCATGAGGTCGGCACGGACGCGTTCGGAGTCTTCGATGACGCGCAGACCGCCGTAGAAGAAGAGGCCGGCGGTGGCCATGGGCATGAAGAGCATCCAGGCGATGTCGATGGTGCGTCCCCACCACCAGGAGAGGAGCTCCTGGCGGACCATGAAGTGGTTTCGGTTGGTGTATTTGCCGGCTTCGTGGCGCTGGCGGGAGAAGCCGCGGACGACGCGCATGCCGCCGAAGGTTTCAGTGGCGTGGGCGTCAATGCCCTGGCGGGTGGAACGGATGTCGTTAAAGAGGGGGCGGATCTTGCCGATCCAGGTTCGGTGGGTGAAGTAGACGAAGGGGATAAAGAGCATGGAGGCGAGGAACATGCGCCAATCCGTCCAGAGCAGGATAAAGAGGATGCCCAGGAGCTGGACGACGGCCTGCCAGGGGTTGTAGAGCATGCCGAAGACGAGTTCGCCGACGCCGCCTGCGTCTTCACGGAGCATGGAGACGGCGCCGCCTGACTTGAGGTCGTAGACGCGGTGGAGGGGGAGGCGCATGACGTGATCGAAGACGCGCTTGCGCAGGCGGGCGCGCAGGAGTTGCCCGATGCGCGTCATCTGCCAGCGGCCCCACATGCCGACGGTGACGGAGGCGACGGCGACGGCGATCATGCCCAGGACGACAAAGAGAAGCCCGGTGCGCTTGTTCTCGGGCATTTGGATGTGAACGGCGTCCCAGGGGAGGACGAGCTGCTTATCGCCCAGAACGCTGTCGATGATGATTTTGGTGCCGTAGACGGGCAGGAGGCCCATGAGCGTGGAGATGGAGAGGGTACAGAGGGCGAGGGCGATGACCAGCCAGTAAGCACGCAGGAGCTTGGTGAACTCAACAAAGAGCTTAAAGAAGGGGCGAGCGGTCTGGTGGCGGCCCAGAGGCGAGCGCGTGGTGTCTTTATAGATGGCATCGCGGGCGGCGGCGGAGCCCTTGCCGGTGGAAGTTTCACCGGACTTGATGCGTTGCCTGAAGTCTTTGAGGTATGAACTGAACTTCGAACGGCTGCTGGTTGGCTCTGGATTGTTCGGCATGAAGCGATCTATCGTAATGGATCGCGGATTGGAATGGCCTGGGTTGAAATTTTTTTGCTTGAGTGCCACGAGGGTGTCACCAAGTAATTGGTGGTAAACGTTGATATTTCAAATTTTGACTTTATATTGAACTGCACAGAACGCATATCGGAGTCGGGCCCGAGGTTCAATCTTGACCAGTCATTTCAAAGTGCGCCCGGGTTGTGAAGAAGTCGAGAGAGGGATGGTTCAACGGGGATCAACGCTTGGATCCCGCGGGAGCAGTGCCGAACCATGGAAGTACGCAGCACGATTCTGCTAGTCGACGACGATCATTTTTCGAGAAGCCTGATGGGGGAACTTCTTGAATCTGATGGGCATCGGGTGCTTCACGCACCGGATGGGGAGACGGGTTTGGAGATGGCCAAGGCCGATCCGCCTGACTTGGTGTTCATTGACCTGGATATGCCGGGGATCGACGGGTGCGAGACGACCCGGCTGATGCGTCAGGACCCGGAGTTGTCTGAGATTCCGATTGTGATGCTTTCGGCGATCGACGAACGCGAGGCGAAGATTCGAGCCATCGAATCCGGCGCGGACGAGTACATCATGAAGCCGTTCGACTGGGACGAGATCAGCGCGCGGGCGCGGGTGACCACCCGGCTCAACCGTTATAAGAAGCTTCAGGAGGCGCAGCGGACGCGGCAGACGATCGCGATGGCGGCGAAGGTGCAGCAGCATTTGCTGCCTAAGTGCGCGCCGAAACTGGAGGGGATGGATATTGCCTGCGGCAGCCGGTATTGCGAATCCATGGGTGGGGATTATTTCGACTTTCTTCCGCTGGGCAAGAGCAACCTGGGGGTGGCGCTTGGGGATATTTCAGGGCATGGGATCGTGGCGGCGCTGCTGATGGCTTCGGCCCAGGCGATGCTGCGGACGACGGCCCGGTTTTACGGGCAGAACCCGGCGCAGTTTCTGGGTGAGCTGAATCGTGAGCTGATGCCGATGCTGGGTGAGGCACGGTTTCTGACGCTGTTTTACGCCTCGATCCATATTCCCGACCGGCATGTGACGTGGGCCTCCGCAGGGCATGAGCCGGCGCTGTGGTACCGGGCGCATAAGGAAGCGATTGAGCAGCTCGACAGCACGGGGCTGCCGCTTGGCGTGTTGTTTGAAGAGGAATACACGCACGGCGGGACGATTGAGCTCAGGTCCGGCGATATTCTGCAAATCGGGACGGACGGGATCATGGAAGCCCGGTCGCCCAATGAAGAGATGTTCGGGCGTGAACGGCTGAAAAACCTGATTCTGGTGAACCAGCACAAGAGCGCGCAGGAGATTTATCAGGCAATCGTGGATGCGGTGGATGCCTTTCGCGGGGCTGGGGACCAGTTGGATGACATTACGTTGATTGTGATCAAAGCGATTTGAAGACGCCCCGGGTCCTGCGTCCTGCGGCCCGGGTCAAGAGTTCGGCGTTGAGGTCTGGAGAAGTGGGCGGCCGGCGGCAGATTTAGTGCGTGGAACGATGTAGAATGTGGGGCTTTTCCCCCTTTGGATGGATGGATTTTTTGGACGCCCGGCTGAGGCCTATTGCGCGAATCATTGAAAACTGCCCGACGTATGACCTGCACAAGCTGCGGTCGCGTTTGAAGTCGGTGGATGCGTTGCTGCGTGAAGGCAAGAACGCCGATGCGATGTGCCAGGCGCTGTTTGATGCCGCCCGGAAGGCGCAGGAAGTGGTGGAACTGCGCAGGAAGACGCTGGCGGGGCGCATCGAGTACGACGAGAGCCTGCCGGTGGTGCAGAAGAAGAAAGAGATTCAGGAAGCCATCCTGAAGAACCAGGTGGTGGTGATCTGCGGGGAGACGGGGTCGGGCAAGACGACTCAGCTTCCCAAATTCTGCCTGGAACTGGGCGGGGGAATCTTCGGGCAGATCGGGCATACACAGCCGAGACGAATCGCGGCGAGGTCCGTGGCGGCGCGCATCGCGGATGAATTGCATTCGGAACTGGGCCAGGGCGTGGGGTACAAGGTGCGCTTTGGGGACAAGATTTCCCACCGAACGCGCGTGAAGCTGATGACCGACGGCATCCTGCTGGCGGAAACGCAGTCTGACCGGCTGCTGAAGCATTACGACACGATCATCATCGATGAGGCGCATGAGCGGTCGCTGAACATCGACTTCCTATTGGGGTACATCAAGCAGATTCTGCCCAAGCGCAAAGACCTGAAGGTGATCATCACGTCGGCGACGATCGATCCGCAGCGCTTTAGCCAGCACTTTTCAGGTGCGCCGATCGTGGAGGTTTCCGGGCGGACGTATCCGGTGGAGGTGCTGTACCGGCCGAGGCAGGGGGAGATTCAAGAACACAACGACCGATCACAGAAGCAGGGCATTCTGGATGCGCTGGATGAGCTTTGGCGGCGCGACGGCAAGGGCGACACGCTGGTGTTCCTGTCGGGCGAGCGGGAGATCCGGGAGACGGCAGAGGCGATACGCAAGCACTACATGGGGGCGCGGTTTGGGGATGTGGAAGTGCTGCCGCTTTTCTCCAGGCTGTCCAACGAGGAACAGAACCGGGTGTTTGCGCCGCACCGGAATACGCGGGTGGTGCTGGCGACGAACGTGGCGGAAACGTCGCTGACGGTGCCGGGGATCAAGTATGTGATCGATCCGGGGACGGCGCGGCTGAGCCGGTATAGCTCGCGCACGAAGGTGCAGCGGCTGTTGATCGAGCCGGTGTCTCAGGCGAGCGCGGACCAGCGTAAGGGACGCTGCGGACGCGTGGGGCCGGGTGTGTGCGTGAGGCTGTATTCCGAGGAGGATTTTGCGCAGCGGGAGAGGTTTACGCCGCCTGAGATCGTCAGGAGCAACCTGGCGTCGGTGGTGCTGCAGATGAAGAGTTTGCAGTTGGGGGAGATCGAGGCGTTTCCGTTTATCGAGCCGCCGACGGGGAGGATGATCCGCGACGGGTATCAGACGCTGCATGAACTGGGGGCGGTGGACGAGAAGGATGCGCTGACCAAGACAGGGGAAGAGCTGGCGAAGATGCCCGTGGACCCGCGGCTGGGGCGCATGATCCTGGAAGGGGACAAGGAGCAGGCGCTGCGCGAGGTGCTGGTGATCGCCTCGGCGTTGAGCGTACAGGACCCGCGAGAACGGCCGATGGAAGCGCAGGACAAAGCGGATGCGGCGCACCGGCAGTTTAAGAACGAGGGGTCTGACTTTATCGCGCTGCTCAACATCTGGGATGCGTTTCACAAGTCCGCGGGGGAGCTTTCAAACAGCAAACTGCGCAAATGGTGCGCGGCGAACTTCCTATCTTTCATCCGGCTGCGCGAGTGGCACGATGTGCATCGGCAGATCGAAAAGCTGGTGCTGGAAGCAGGCCTGAAGCTGGCGAGCAAGCCGGCGACGCCCGACCAGGTGCATCGGGCGCTGCTGTCGGGCCTGCTGTCGAACATCGGGCTCAAGGGCGAGCAGGCGGAATATCAGGGGGCACGCGGGACGAAGTTTTTCATCTTCCCGGGGTCAGGCATCACCAAGAAACTGCCCAAGTGGGTGATGGCGGCGGAAATCGTGGAGACCAGCCGGATGTTTGCGCGGACGGCGGCGGCGATTCGGCCCGAATGGCTGGAGGGCGCGGGCAAGCATGTGCTTTCATACAGCTACAGCGAGCCCCATTACGACGAAGAGACCGGCTATGTGATGGCGTATGAAAAGGTGAGCCTGTTTGGGCTGACCGTGGTGCCCAAACGCCGGATGCACTTTGGCCGGGTGGACCCCAAGGCCGCGCGTGAGCTTTTCATCATGCACGGCATGGCGGAGGGGATGTATCAGTCGGATTCGCCCTATTACGCGCATAACCGGAGTCTGGTGGAAGAGGTGAAGCTGCTGCAAGCCAAGCTGCGCAGGCAAGACCTGCTGGCGGATGTGCAGTCGCGGTTTGATTTTTTCGACAAGCGCGTGCCGGCGGATGTGTGCAACGGGCCGGGGCTGGAAAAGTGGCTGGAGGACGTAGAGAAGAGCAATCCGCGTGCGCTGCATATGACGCGCGATGATCTTCTAAACGCGGAGGCCGCAGGGCTGACGCCGGAAGACTTTCCGGACTTTTTGTCGATCAACGGATTGAACCTGAGGCTGGAATACAAGGTGGACCTGACCCATCCGCTGGATGGCATCACGGTGACTGTGCCGATGGATTACATGGATCGGGTGGACCCTGACCGGCTGGAGTGGCTGGTGCCCGGGCTGTGCCGGGAGAAGGTGGTGGAGCTGATCCGGACATTGCCGCCTGAGTGGCGCAGACGGCTGGTGCCTGCGCCTCAATACGCGAAGGAAGTTTTCGCGGGACTAACGTTTGGCAAGGGGCCGTTTATCCAGACCATCGCTCACCGCCTGAGTGGGATGATCGGTGAAGTGATTCCGCAGGATGCGTGGCGGCCGGAGGCGCTGCCGGGATACCTGCGGATGAACGTGCGCGTGGTGGACAACCGCAAAGCACAGATCGCCATCGGTAAGGATCTGAGAGAGATTCGGGCGCGGCTGCGGGATAAGACCCAGGCGAATCTGGCGCTGCTGCCCAAGGATCATTTTGATCGCGATGCGCTGAAGACCTGGGAATTCGGCGACCTGCCTGAGCGTGTAGAAGTGAGCCGGCAGGCGCTGACGGTGTGGACGTATCCGGCGCTGGTGGAGCAGTCTTCCGGCGTGGGCGTGCGGTTGATGGACAACAAGGCGCTGGCCGAGCAATCCACCCGCAAGGGCCTGTGCAGGTTGATACTGCTGAATGTGGAACGCGAAGCCAAGGCGGCGGCGGGCCGACTGCCGGGGTTTGATGCGATGGCGCTGATCTACGCCAGCCTGGGTGACAAGGCGCAGCTTAAGGACGACATCCTGATGGCTGCGGTGGATTTGTGCTTCCTGGAAGGGCAGCCGGGCATACGGACGAAGGCTGATTTTGAAGCGAGGATCAAAGCAGAGAAGTCGCGGTTGGAATATGTGGCGCGCGAAGCAGCGACGCAGGCGCACGCGGCGCTGAAGGAATTTCAGCACGTGGCGATGCAGCTTTCCCAGCCTATGCCCGCCAACTGGGACCCGGCGCTGAAGGACATCAAGATTCAACTGGGGGGGCTATTGGCGAAGGGGTTTGTGAGAAATACGCCTCACTATGCGCGGGGGCATTTGGCAAGGTACGTGTCGGGCGCGGGGGTGCGAATCCGCAGATTGGCCAATGGCGGGATCACCCGGGATCAGCGGGCTCAGGGGGAGCTTTCAATGTTTTTAGGCAAGTATGCCCAGGTGGCCAAGGATCATCTGGCAAGGCAGATCGTCGACCCGGAACTGCTGCGCCTGAGGTGGATGATTGAAGAATATCGGGTGTCGGTGTTTGCGCAGGATCTGGGGACGAGCGTGCCGGTTTCGATGGTGCGGCTGGAAGAGCAGTTGGGGAAGACGCGCAAGGATTGAGCGAGGGGGAATGATGAATTACGAGTTACGAATTATGAATTGAGCAGATGTAAAGAAGAGAGGGTCGGACGGCTTGTTTGCGGGTTTTGAGCTTGAAAGTTCCCGGGTTTGCGGAATTTTTCTTAATTTTATCCGAACCGAGAGAAATGGGCTTGCGTACGTAATAGCAGACAAGGCCACGATGCCGATGTTTAACCGACGGGAAGAGAGACCCCGTCTTATGACCCCACTAACAATCGGCAGGCCACCGGGGCCTTTCGACTCCGGATTACAAGGGGCCTGATTAGTCTAATCAACCATTAGCCTAAGCCTCTTTCGTAACACACCCCCTTATTACTGCGTGTTTGAGTCAGCGGGCTGATTCTGGCCCGGGCGAGATATTCGCTGGTCGGCGTTTAGGCGTCAGACTTGGAGGTTTGCCATGGATTCTCAAACAGATGAAATCGCCGTGCAGGTACGCAAGGAAGAAGCCAACGCGTTTGTGGCGCAACTGGTGAGGCTGTTCTGGCAGCCGAGCCTGTTTTACGTGGCCAGCGCGGGCCTGGTGCTGGCGGGCATCGGACAGGTGCTTGCGCCCGTGCTGGGCAAGAACGAACTGACGCCGGAGCACATGCTGAGCCTGGGGTCGATGTTCACTTATGAGATGGCGGTTTTCGGGGTGATACTGCTGATCGCGGTGTGGAAGAAGGTGTATGACGATGCGATTTCACTGACGCTGGTGATCGCGCTTTTCCTGGTGGCTACGCCGATTGCGCTCAATACGATTGCCGCGCCTTACCCGGAGCTTGCACTGGCGCTGGGCGGAGTGATGTTCGCATTGGCGCTGGTGCGGGTGGGGGTGATTTCCACGCGGGTGGTCGGGGGCATTTCGCCGTCGGTGGTGGTGATTCTGGCGGTGTATCTGCTGGTGGGAGCCGTCTGGCCGGGCGCGCTGGGGAAGATGGTGTTCAACCACAAGAGCGACATGCAGCTATTGCCGATGTGGCTGATGGGGTATGCGCTGACGCTGGGATGCTCATGCCTGCTGCCTGCGGTGCTGGTGCCTGAAGGGGCGACGGCGACGGACCAGGGGAAATGGAAGTCGACCGCATTTCTCAAGACGTATGCGATGCGCTGGTGCTTTACCGCAGTGCTGGCGGTGGGCTCGCTGGTGCAGTTTTACGCGATGGCCTGGGGCTTTGGCCTCAAGGTGCCGGGAACGCTTCTACTGCCGGGGCTGCTGCCCATGGCGGTGGCGGCGATGGTGCTGGCCCGGGCGTATGACGCGAAGGCGAGAGAGGTTATCTATGGACTGGCATGCGCTCCTGTTGCGGGGGTGTTTCTGCTGGGCTTTTATAAAGCCTCGGTGCCTGATGCGGTGGGTGGGATGGGGCTGATTTTGAGCCCCGGCCTTGTGCTGCTGATGCTTGGGCCGGTGATCGCATTCCTGGGGTATCGGCTGGGGCTGCGGGCGCTGTACGCCATTGGACCGGTGACTGCGGCGCTGGGGGTGGTGATCATCGCCCGATACTTTTTTAACTCGTACTTTGGAATGTTTCTGGGGGGCACATCCCTGGTGGCGAGCCTGCTGTGGTCCGCATGGGTGCTGCGCGCTTCCTGGCCGGCAGCGATTGCCTGCCTGGTGTGGGGTGGGATGGTGTCTGGCCTGGGCGACTGGCTGGGATTGCGTGATGAACTGCTGCCGATGGTGGCAATGCTGGCGGCGGGGATGGGGATGTCGGCCCTGGTGTGTGTGATGGGGGACAAGGCTGGCGTGAAGCTGGCATGGGTGACGCTGCTGACGACGGCAATCTCAGGGTTCTGGCTGGCCGGGCCCGCGAATGCGCCGACGTGGCTGGCGGTGGCGGCTGCGGTGATGGTGCCTGTATCAGGCGTGCTGATTGGGCTCAGGACGAATTACTGGCTGCTGGCGTCGCTGGCGCTGGCGCCGATGGTGTGCATGGTCCGGTTCATGCCGGAGGTGGGGTCTGGCTGGCTGATGCTGGGGGCAGGGTTTGGGTTGTTGGGGTTGGGATTGGTGGCGAGCTTGACGAAGGAGAGGTGGCGTGCGGCGGTTCATTCCGGGGAGCCGCCGCACGCTATCGGGGTTGATGGGAAAGGGGATGGACTGTTGTAAGGGTTTGCTGGGCGCTTTCGAGGGGAAGGCCTGCAACCGGCCGCGGCACCTGGACGTGCTCGCGGCCGGAGTTGTTTTAAGGGTGTCGTGCGTCAGGTGTCAAGAGTTCAAAGTTCAGGGACTATTTCGTAGGCGCCATCTGATTGGTAGCGGATGGAGCCGGGGCGCCAGAGGATTTGGGTAGGTCGGTTGAGGATCAGGTTGGGGATGAGGAATTTGGCCAGGCGGCGCAGGCCGGTGTAGGCGACAGTGGGGCGGGGGTTTACTTCGATCAGGGTGTCCTGGGCGATGGTGGGGCCGAGGATGAGGTCCATGCCGATGCAACCGTGCAGGCCGGGGAGGTGAGGGAGGGCGGCGAGGCCGAGGTTGATGGCGCGCTGCTCCAGGTCTGGGGGGAGGGGGAGCTGGCCTCCTGAGTAGTCGAGCTTGAAGGATTGAGTGGGGAGATCGGCCTTGATGGTTTGAGCGCCGGCGCGCAGTGGGATGGGCTGGCCGTTGGCGGGGACGACGAATGCCACGCTGGCCGGGGCGCCTTCAATGCGTTCCTGGATGAGCCAATCGGTGCGGGAGGGGAGGTTCGGGAGGTCCGCTTCTGATCGGCAGACATAGGTGTCGATGCAGCCTGCGCCGTGGTTGGGTTTGATGACGAGCTCCGAAAATTGCTTGAGCATGGCGGGGGCGCTTTGGAGCCCGAGTGCGCCGACGGGCATTTTTACGCCCAGGGTGTTAAGCCGTAACGCCAAGGCGTGCTTGTCACTGGTGGAGCGGACTGCGGCGCTGGTGGAGCCGAGGTTTTTTACGCCCGCCTGCTCTATGCGCTGGAGCCACCCGGGAAGTAGGTCCAGAAATTCGGGCGCGATGGCCAGGGCCGCATCAACGTGCTTGAGGCATTGGTCGAAAGCGTCGAGTGCGTTTTGAGCGTTGCCGGGTTCCACGGTGACGATGCGGCCCGGGAGGCGGTAGGGGACGCGTGCATCAAGCATCACGAGGACATCCTGCCCGGCGGCGTGGAAGTCTTCTGTGATGGCACGGAGCATGGCGCCGCCTTTGGACATGAGGCGGGTATCAAGCGGGTGACCGGCGAGTCCGCCGGAGCAGATATGTTCAAAAATGAGGATGCGCATGGCAGAAAGGTACAAGGGATCAGGTGTCGGGGACAAATCGAAGAATACAGGAGAGGTTTTGGGTACAACTGATGGCCCGGGGTTTTTGACGATCGGAGCAGAACATGAAGCCTGAAGCATTTGTGATGGGTCTGGATGTGGGCGGAGCCAACATCAAGCTGGCGACCAGCAAGGGCGATGCGCTGAGCGTGCCGTTTGAATTGTGGCGCAGTCCGGATTTGCTTGGCGCCAGGCTGCGTGAGCTGGCCGGCCGGTATCAGTTGCCGGATCGGATCGCCGTCACCATGACGGGTGAGCTTTGCGATTGCTTTCGGACCAAGCGCGATGGGGTGGCGAGCATTCTGCTGGGTGTGCAGGAAGGCTGGCCGGAACTGACGCAGGAGGCGATCGGGGTGTGGGGGACGCAGGGTAGTTTTTTGACACCTGAAGCCGCAATCAGAGAGCCCAGGAGCGTTGCAGCATCGAATTGGCATGCGCTGGCGACGACATTGGCCAAGCGGTTTCCGGGACGGTCGCTGATGGTGGATACAGGGTCGACCACGACGGACATTCTTTGGCTGGAGGGCGGTCAGTGCCGACCGGTGGGCAAGACGGATACGGATCGATTGGCTTCGGGTGAACTGGTGTACCTGGGGGCAGGCCGGACGCCGCTGATGGCGCTGGGGCCGAGTGTGGAGTTTAAGGGCCGAAGCCACGGGGTGATGAATGAGCTGTTTGCGGACATGCGCGATGTGTGGCTGGTGATGGGGCTCAAGCCCGAAGAGCCCGAGACGCGTGATACGTGGGACAAGCGGCCGGCGACGCGGGTTTTTGCCGCGGAACGGGTGCTGCGGATGGTGGGGGCGGACTCGGAGCAGGCGGATGTGTTTGACTCAGCGGCGCTGGCGCACGTGTTTGCGCAAAGCCATGCGCACAGGATCGCGACAGGGATTCGGCGGGTGATCACGGGGCGGCGGCCGGACCGGGTGATTTTGTCGGGGTCGGGTGATTTCGCGGCAGGGTTTGGTGCGGACCGGGTGGAATCACTGGAGGGGATTGCGCGGGTGCGGCTGGCAGAGTCGATCGGAGCGGGGTTGTCGGATGCGGCCTGCGCGTGGGCGGTGGTGGAGAGGATGTTAGATGTATGAAGTTGGATGTTGTTCAGAGAGGAAAATTTCGGAGGGATATGAAGAGTCGTGGCGTTGAAGGTGTGCGTGGGTAGCCTCACCCCGGCCTTTTTCCAGAGGGAGAGGGGGGAAGAACGGATTTGAGTTCATGGATTTTTGTGGGGTCGATGGTGGCGTTGCGGTTGTGGTTGGTGCAGACGCCGCCTCGGAAGCCGAGGATGTCGGGGTTCAAGGGGAGCAGGGTGGGGATGTGGCTCGGGCGCAGCGAGCCGGCGAGGGCGATCCAGAGGCCCAGGCTGTGTGTGTGGGTGATGATCTGGGGGAGCATGGGCCAGTAAAAGGTGTCCAGGAGGGAGCGGCCGTCTTTGGTGGCGGTGTCGATGAGGATGCCTTTGGCGCCGGCGTTTTTTGCCAAGGTGATGGTGGCGATGGGATCTGCGAAGGCCTGGCCCAGCGCCTGAGCCTCACGGGCGTGCATGGGGGCATAAAGGGCGAGGACGGGGGTGATGTCGGGCCGGGGGGCAAAGGTGTTTTTGAAGAGTGCGGGCCAATGGGCGGGAGCGTTTGCCAGCGCGGCTTTTGCAAAGGTGATGCCCGGCGGGAGATTTTGCAGCGAGGGTTGGTCGATGAGTTCCCCAAGAGCCAGGGAGAGGGTGGTTTTTGAAGAAGCAGGCAACGCGGCGGCGATCTCATTGACCGTCTGGAGCGAAGGCATGCCCAGAGGGCCCCGGGTGGGGTCTTTGATGTCGATGATGTCGGCGCCGGCGTCCCTGGCCTGGAGGGCTTCATGGGCGTTTACGACGCTGATGAGGAGTTTGGGGATGGAGGGCATGGGGGCGGAGGGTTAGTCTGGGGTTTCTTCGAGGAAGCTGGTTTTCATGACCTGGTCAAGGACGGTGGTGGCGTAGCCTGAGCGGGGGAGGTCGAAGGTGAATTTGATGTATCCGCCTGTCTCGTCGACACCGGCGCTGATTTGGGGGTTGGTGATGGGGATGCGCAGGGGGCGGCGTTCGCCGGAGATCATGCCTGCGGGGCAGTCGACGGGGAAGTCTTCGGGGGTGAGGCCAAGCTGAGCGAGGGCCTGGGTTTCCAGGTCCAGGGGCGCACCGGTGGGGCGGATCATTTTGTGTCCCCACATGGGGCCGGAGGGGGAGACTTCAAAGGTGGCGATGCGGCCGCCTGGGGCGTTTTCGGTTTGGGCGGTGGGTTCATCGACGCTGAAGACGGCGCGGTTGCCGTGGATGAAGGCCATGTCGCCGGGGAGGAGCTTATTGAAGGCACCGGCGTCGATGCGCGCGGTGAGCGTGCGGTTAAAGAGGTCGCTTTGGAGGGCGCTTAAGAGGAAGTCGCGCTGGAGACGATCGATGGCCATGACGGCTTGCTGGGGGGACTTGCCCTGGCGCAGGTGGTCCAAGGCCTGGCGTTCGTGCCGGAGGCCGCGGGGCATGACATCCAAGGCGGCGGTGAAGTTACCGGCGCGGTACGCAGCGTGGGCTTGTTTAACGGCGTCGTAGTCATCGTCGTGAGAGGTGCCGAGCATGGCGTCGAGGAAGGCTTGGTGCTGGCCTTTGAGGAGAAGGAGGCCCAGGTGGGCGTTGCCGCCTCGCTTGCCGAAGCGCTGGGGGCCAAAGTAGTTGGGGACGCCTTTTTCAAGAAGGGCTTCGAGGGCGCGCTTGGCGTGGATGACGTCGGTGGGCTTTGCGTTGCGCACGCGGATGATGAAGCGGTTACCGGCGAGGTGGCCCTGGCGGAGCTTGTTGTCGTGGCGCATGGCCCAGAGGGGTTTGAGCTCCGGGCGGTTGATGAGGGAGACGACTTTATTATCGTCCTGTGCTGCGGCCTTGCCGGGGAGGTGGATGGTGAAATGCTGGCGGGTGATGGCGTTTTTGTCTTTCATGCCCGCGTAGCCGACGGCACCCTTGGCGACCTGCGCGGCGCGGGAGATGATCTTGATGGCGTCGGTGGTGGAGAGGTTTGTTTTTTCGACAAAGAGCATGAGATGCTCGCCGTCGCCGGAGGGCTCGTAGAGCGGGAGTTCTTCAACGAGGAAGTCTTCGGGCTTTGCCTTGATGATGCCGGGGATGGCGGGGGCGTCAGGCAGGAGGTAGCGGATCGGGCTGGGTGGGAGCATGAAGGTGGGTCAGGGGGATTGGGGCTCTTCGATGTCGTCGAGCGCGGTTGGCGGGGGGAGGGGGATGGTGATGAGGACTTTGAGTCCGTTTGGGTTGAAGTCGAAGTCGATGTGTCCGCCGAGCTGGTATTCCAGGAGTCCGCGCATGAGGTTCATGCCCATGTGGGGTGTGCCGGCTTCCTGGATGGGTGGGCCGTGGCTTTCGTTCCAGCGGATGATAACGGAATTGCCGCGGTGGATTTCCCAGGTGATTTCAATGGTGCCGATGGCGGTGCTGAGTGCGCCGTATTTGAAGGCGTTGGTGGCCAGCTCGTTTAAAGCCATGCCAAGGGGGGAGACGAGCTGGGGCGGGATGACCGCGGGAGGGCCGTGGAGGTGGAGCTGGTCGCTCCTGTTGAGCGTGAAGGGGGCGATGACGCGGGCGAGGAAGTTTTCAAGCGGGACGCCTTTCCACTTGTGCTCGGTGAGGGTGTTGTGGCTGAGCACAAGGCCCTGAATGCGGGCTTCAAAGGCGTTTTGAAACTGCTTGAGGGATTCCGAGGCGCTGGCGGTCTGCCGGGCGATGGAGATGACGCTGGCGAGGTTGTTTTTAACCCGGTGGTCCAGCTCGTTAATGAGAAGCCGGAGCCGGTCTTCAGTGTCTTTGATCTGGGTGATGTCGGTGCCGACGGAGATGATGCCGATGGGTTTGC
>CAZIWA010000033.1:0-45947 GCA_964542875.1 uncultured Phycisphaeraceae bacterium | reverse complement strand
TTTACGATTTATAATTTAAATGCCAGAAAATGAGGGATTTTGTGAATTGAAAAGCTTCGGAAGACTTTAGCCTTCACGCCGTAAGGTGCCATCAGATTTGGGGCGCACCATTTGAGGTGGGTTATTCCTCGGGCATCCGGCTGGCCTGGCGGTGGTCCCACCATTCCTTGACGAACATGAAGATGGATACCAGGAATGTGCCCAGGAAGGCGATGGCGAAAAGCGTGGTGCCCCATGGCTTTCCGCGGTGGGCCGGATCGTTGAGATGAACCACCCAGGCAAGACCGGTGCAGGGGAGGAAGATCACGCTGATCATGCCCGTGACCATCGCGGTGATGAGCGGGGTGCCCGAAAGCCGGGCCCGGGCGGATTTAAAAACCTTGATGCCGATGTTGCGGCTGGTGTTGTAAAGGGTGCCGCAATCCGGGCAACTGCCGGGGTCCTGCAGGCCTTTGAGACGGTAACCGCATTTGCCGCACAGGATCCGTTCATCAACGACTTGCATGTGTTATCCCCTTGGAAGAAGCGTATCCGGATGAGAGCCCGATAGTGAGCGCCGGCGACTGGGCAGTGAGGGCAGTGATAACCTACAATCTTGGCTTGTCCGTGGAAAGTGAGCACCCGAAGTTTTTGGAGCAGTCAACATGTCCGAGACCCGACGCCCTGTGATCATGGTGGTACGCGATGGCTGGGGCCGCAACCCGAACCCGAGCCATGACAAGTTCAATGCGATCAAGCTGGCCAAGACGCCCGCATGCAACGCGCTTTTGAAGCAGTATCCCTGGGCGCTGATCCATACTTCCGGGGAGGATGTGGGCCTGCCGGAAGGGACCATGGGCAACAGCGAGGTGGGGCACCAGAACCTGGGCGCGGGGCGTGTGGTTTATCAGGAATCGGTGCGCATCTCGCGCGCGGTGAAGACGGGCGAGTTCTACAACAACAAGACGCTGGAAGAAGGCATTCTGGCCGCCAAGCAGGCGGGCCGGTACGTGCACATCCTGGGCATTGCTTCGGATGCCGGCGTGCACGGCCTGCTGCTTCACCTGTACGGCTGCGTGCAGTTCTGCAAGAAGGTGGGGCATGACAAGGTGGCCCTGCACCTGTTTACCGACGGGCGGGATACGGGCCCGTTCGCGGGGCTGGATTTTGTGAAGGAAATCGAAGCCAAGTGCAAGGAAATCGGCGTCGGCAAAGTGGCCACCATCATGGGCCGGTATTACGCGATGGACCGGGACAACCGCTGGGAACGCATCGCGACGGCTTATTACGCGATGACGGGGCTGGGCATCAATTACGCCAGCCACGCCTGGGCCAAGACCGCGGAAGAGGCGATGTCCAGCTACTACAACAAGCCGACCAACGATTCGCAGAAGGGGGATGAATTCATCCCGGCGACCTTGGTGGGCGGAGAGACGCCCTACGACACGCAGGCGACGCGCATTTCCGACGGCGACACGGTGATTTTCTACAACTACCGGACGGACCGGCCCAAGGAGATCACCAAGGCGTTTGTGCTGCCGGATGAACAATGGGCGCAGATGCCGGCTTCGCCGGACTCGGGCAAGAAGGGTTTTGACCGGATCAAGAAGCTGAAACTGAACTACATCACGATGACGCCTTACGAGGAAGGCCTTCCGGTGAAGGTGGCGTTTCCGCGGGTGGGGGCGCTGTCGGAGATCGCCGGTGAATGCCTGGCGCAGATGGGCAAGACGCAGTTCCGGACTGCGGAGACGGAGAAGTTTCCGCATGTGACGAAGTTTTTCAATGATCAGCGTGACGGCAAATTCCCTGGGGAAACGTGGGCGCTGGCGCAGTCTCCCAAGGTGGCGACATACGATCTGAAGCCGGAGATGTCGGCACAGGATGTGTGCAACTACGTGCTGGGACGGCTGAAAGCGCCCGACTGCGAAGACTTCATCCTGGTGAACTTCGCCAATGGGGACATGGTGGGGCACACGGGTAACCTGGCCGCGGCCATTAAGGCGGTGGAGGCGGTGGACGGGTGTGTGGACCAGCTCGTGAAAGCGACGCTGGCGCGCAGCGGAAGCCTGATCGTGACGGCGGACCATGGCAATGCCGAGCAGATGTGGGACCCGGCGACGAATTCGCCTCACACGGCGCATACGACGTATGACGTGGAGTGCATCGTGGTGGATCCGCGGTATGAAAGCCGTGCGACGGGCAGCATGGAACAGCAATCCCGGATGCTGCGCGAAGGCGGACGGCTGGCGGATGTATTCCCCACCATCCTGGATCTGATGGGCCTTCCCAAGCCCACTCCGATGGAAGGGAGCAGCCTGCTGTGACCGTATTGGTCATCTGCGCCATTGTTGTCTGGGTGCTGTGGGCGACCCAGTCGGTGCTGTCTATTTTTCTCACGGGGCGGTTTTCGCGTTCGGTGAAAGTGAGCAGGATCAAAAGCCCGCAGTACACCCCCAACGCGGTGGTGATCGTGCCGTTTAAAGGCGTGGACCTGAAGCTGGACCGGGCGCTGGAGTCGCTCACCAGCCAGGAGTATCCCAATTACCGGCTGATCTTCGTGGTGGAGTCCGACACGGACGAGGCGTATGCGGCGCTGAAAGCTTTGGCCGACAAGCGCAATGCAGCGAAGGAAGGCCCCCAGGTGACGATCCTGGTGGCGGGCAAAGCGGGGCCCCACCAGGGGCAGAAGGTGCATAACCAGCTTTGCGCGCTGGAAACGCTGTGGGATACGTCCGGCGATGAAGACGTGTGGGTGTTTGCCGATAGTGACGCGGTGCCGGGCGCCACGTGGCTGCGATACATGATCGATCCGCTGATCTACGTGAACAAAACAGGCATGACCACGGGGTATCGGTGGCTGATTCCCGAAGCCGGCGGGGGCAAGCCGGCGTCGGTGTGGTCGCACATGGCGAGCTGCATGAACAGTTCGTGCGCGGTGTGGCTGGGGAAGGATGAGTTCAACTTCGCGTGGGGCGGGTCGATGGCTTTGCGGGTGGCGGTGGCGCGCAAAGGGAACCTGCGCGGGATGCTGCAAGGCGCGCTGTGCGACGACTACCAGTTTTCACGGATGGTGGTGGCGCAGAAGCTGCGGATTTATTTTGTGCCCAAGGCGCTTTCGGCGTCGAGTGTGGACTTTTCATTCGCATCGCTTTCGAACTTTGCCCATCGGCAATACCTGCTGACGAGGGTGTATGTGCCGCATATCTATCTGTTTGCCATGCTGACGCTGGGCCTTTATGTGCTGGGGCTGCTTAGCGCATGGGTGGGTCTGGTGATAGGGCTGGTGATGCAGAACTGGCTGGTGGCTGCGTTTGCAGGGTCCGCATTGGTGGTGGTGCATGTGTGCAACCATGCCCGGTCGAGCATGCGCAGGCTGGCGATCATCGCACTGCTGGGGCAGGAGACCGCGGACCGGCTGGCGCCGACGCTGGTGTACGACCGGTGGCTGACATCGGTGTGGATGCTGCTGCACTTTGGGCTTGCGGCGAGTGCGCTGTTTGGCCGGACGATGAATTGGCGGGGGATCAGGTATCGGTTGTATGGGCCGCAGAAGGTGGAGCGGCTGTAAGGGGCGCGTAAAAGCATTTGCCGGTTACCCACGCGCCCGGGATGCGGGTTATCGGGTGTCCGTGAGTATGTTCAAAATTTGAAGTCGGCGTTATCGGCGGGTGCGCGTTTGTGCGCAATCCCATGACTCTTTTATGCGGATACAATAGACGGCCCCAAAAGGAGACTTCGCATTGCTCTCTCACCGGATCATCCCCTGTTTGGACGTGAAGGCCGGACGTGTCGTCAAGGGCGTGAATTTCGTGCAACTGCGCGATGCGGGAGACCCTGTGGAGATTGCCCGGCAGTATGACCGGGCGGGGGCAGATGAACTGGTGTTTCTGGACATCACGGCGAGCCATGAAGACCGGCAGATCATGCTGGATGTGGTGCGCAGGGTGGCGGAAGAATGCTTCATGCCGTTTACCGTGGGCGGGGGCATCCGGACGATTGAAGATGTGATGCGGCTGATTCAAGCGGGCGCGGAAAAAGTGAGCATCAACACCGCGGCGATCGTGAATCCGCAGATTGTTTCGCAGACCGCCAAGCGCTTTGGCCGGTGCGCGACGGTGGTGAATATCGACCCCAGGCGGGTGCCGGTGGAAGAGTTTTTATCACGTGCGGTGATCAAGCCCAAGGACCTGGGCGATAAACCCTACGTTTTTGAAGTACACACGCATGGCGGGCGCAAGCCGACGGGCATCGAAGCCGTGGAATGGGCGCAGCGCGTGGTGGAACTTGGGGCGGGCGAGATTGTGCTGACCTCCATGGACGCCGACGGCACCAAGAACGGCTACGATCTGGAAATGACCGGGGCGGTGAGCGCCCGGGTGGATGTGCCGGTGGTGGCATCGGGCGGATGCGGGAGCCCGGAAGACATCCGGAAGGTGCTGCTGCCCGTGAACGAACAAGGCGGCGGGGCGGATGCGGCGCTGGCGGCAAGCATTTTCCACTACGGCGAATATTCGATCCAACAGGTGAAAAAACATCTTCAAGACAATGGATTGCCGGTTCGGGTGTGAGGTTTAAAAGGGAATCGGGGGTGGGCGATGAAAAAAACGTCACGTACACTCGGCGCGGGTTGCATTATTTTGTATACTTTCGATCGGCCTGTTAGTTTCACATCTACCCTAGACGCACAAGCCGTGTTATAGTGGCATCTTAAACGTCGGGGTGCGCAGGCAGCCAGGCGTGTCGAACGATCCCGGATTAAAGGAGTCTGCAGCATGTCTCACGGTCGGGACGAAGCAACATTGGAATTTCAGACTTCGGGCCCCAAAAAGGACCCGGGTAAAACCCCATTGCGTCGCTTTTTTGAAGCGGCGGTGAACCTTGAGGGTTCGGACTTGATTCTCCGTGCCGGGCATGTGCCGAAGCTTCGGGTGCGTGGCGCATTGAACTCGCTGGCGGTGCCGCCGATTCCTTCGGAGGACTTTGAGAACTGGATCAAGGACTCCATGGGCGAAGGCCACTGGAACCGTTATCTGGCCAAGGGTTCGGTGGACTTTGGGTTTGACCTGGACATGGGTGCCAAGGGCTCGCACCGTTTTCGTTTGAACGTGTTTAAGACGCGTGGCCGGACGGCGCTGGCCGCCCGCCGCGTGAGCAATAAGATTCTGAACTTTGAACAGCTTTATTTGCCGGCTTCGATGACGAAAGTCGTTGAGGCGCATCAGGGCATCATCCTGCTGGCGGGCGTGACTGGCTCCGGTAAGAGCACGACGATTGCGGCGATGCTTCAGTACGTCAACGAGACGCGGCCTTGTCATATCCTGACGCTTGAAGACCCGATCGAATATCTCTTCAATGACGCTAAGGCGATGATCAATCAGCGGGAAATCGGGATCGACTGTTCGTCGTTCCCCGAAGGCCTCAAGGCGCTGGTGCGTGAAAACCCGGACGTGGTGCTGATCGGTGAAATGCGTGACCGTGAAACGTTTGAAGCGGCGCTGCATGCCGCGGAAACGGGCCACCTGGTGTTTGGCACCATCCATGCATCTTCGGCCAGCCAGGCCTTTGGCCGCATCTACGACCTGTTCCCTGCGGAAGAACGCGGGAACATCCGCAACATGCTGGCGTACCAGATGCAGGCGTTTGTCTATCAGAAGCTGATGCCCACGATCCTTAAGGACATTCAGCGCATGCCCGCAGTGGAAATTCTGCTGCAGTGCCCGGCGACGCGCACGTTCATTCTTGAAGCACGCGAGCATGAGCTTGGCGAAGTGATCAAGAAGAACCGTGACATGGGCATGCAGACCTTTACGGATGCGCTGGTGCAGCTTGTGGAAGCGCAGAGCATCCATCCCAAGGTGGCGCAGGCTTCGGCACCCAACCCGGATGAATTCAAGATGCGTCTCAAGGGCATTTTGAGCTCCAGCTTCTAAATCTAATTAGTTGAACCCAGGGGAATGCAGGGAACAGTGAGAGAGTGGATGGCCGGACGCGGCCTTCTATTGAGGATCTTCAGCTTATGAATAACCAAGCCGTGTCTCCGATTGAAGTCGTCTGGCTGATGAGTATGGTGAAGCCGATCATCTTCGTGATCCTGATGGGGATCTGGGGTGGGCTTGCCGGGTACTTCGACAAAGACCTGATGAAGTACTTCTTCCCCCGGCAGTTGTGGAACGGCGCGCAAGTGGGCGCCGCAGCACTGGCGGCATTTTTGATCCTGTTCATTCCCACCTTCTGGGTGGGTTTCCCGCTGGGCGCTATCGTCATCTTCGGGACGCTTTACGCTTACGTTTATTTCCGTAACGCGCGCGTGCCGGAAAACGCGAAGTGGGACGTGCTGATTCTGTGGAAGAACCTCCAGGCGAAGATTTCCAACGTCAAGACCGACCAGGCTCTCAAGGCGGCAACGGTGCGCATCATCCAGGGCAACAAGCCGCAGGTGCCCCCGGGACCGGATCACCCCTTGTTTGCCGCGCACAACGCGCTTGAAATTGCGATGGAATTCGCCATTCAGCGCAAGGCGTACTGCGTGGAACTGAATGTGGAGCCCAGCCAGGCTTCGATCAACGTGCAGATCGACGGCATCAAGTACATGCAGCCGCCTTTGACCCCGCAGACTGGCATTGAGCTGGCCAACTACATCAAGCTCCACGCGGGGCTGGATGTGAACGACAAGCGCAAGAAGCAGACCGGGCAAGTGACCATCGATACGGACTTCGCCGGCCAGCAGACGATCAGCGTGATGACCGCTGGCTCCACCCGGGGCATGTTCCTGTTCATGTTCATCGACTTGAAGAAGGCGATGCAGATCAAGTTTGAAGACCTTGGGTTTGTGGAGCAGCAGCGCAACCAGGCTGCGCAGGCCATGGAAAAAGAAGGCGGCGTGATCCTGGTGGGTTCGCCGGCGGGCAACGGCCAGACCACCACGATGTACAGCATGATGGGCCGGCACGACCCCTACACCACCACCATTTTCACACTCGAAGAAGAAGTGCTGTTTGACCTGGAAGGCGTCGTCCACAACAAGGTGGACATGGGCGGGGACCTGCCCGCGGTGGCCTCCAAGCTCAAGCAACAGATGCTGCGCGAGACGCAGATCATCATGATCAGCCGCCTGCCCGACACCACCATCGCAAGCATGGTGGCGCAGTATTCCCACCAGACCCGGTTCTACGTGGGCATGCAGGCCGACGATACGTTCAACATGATCAAACAGTACTGCAAGCTGGTGGGCGACCAGGAAGCGGCGGCCAAGTCGCTGCACCTGGTGATCTGCCAGCGGCTGGTGCGCAAGCTGTGCACGACGTGCCGGATTTCCTATCAGCCCGACGCGGATGCGCTGCGCAAGCTAAATCTGCCGGCCAACAAGGTCAACCAGCTCTACAAGCACTCAGGCCAGGTGATCGTGGGCAACAAGCCCGCGGTGTGCCCTGACTGCATGGGCCTGGGCTACCGGGGCCGGGTGGCGGTGTATGAAGTGGCCGTCATCGACGACGAAGCGCGCGCGCTGATCATCTCCAACCAGTACGAACAATTGCGTGCGCACGTACGCAAGAACAAGACCATGTGGCTGCAGGAAGCGGCACTGACCAAGGCCGTGGAAGGCGTGACATCGATCGCCGAAATCACCCGCGCGCTGTCCAAGGACCCCAATAAGGACATCGTGCGCGATACGGCGAGCCAGCAGCAGGCCAAGCAGGCCGAAGCGCCTGCGGGGGCCTGAGCAAGCTCAAGGCGCTGCGGCAGTCACAGTTAATTTCTGGTTTTCGAGTTTGCGTTTGAGTGTGAGTGAAAAACCAATTACCTCCATGGAAGGGAGGGTCTGTCAGTGATAACCGGTGTTCTCGTATCAGGCTTTATTCTGATGATGATTCTGTGGTGGGGCTCGCAGGGATTGTTTACTGCGTTCCTTCACCTGATGGCCGTCATTGCCGCGGGGGCCATCGCCTTTGCGCTGTGGGAGCCCGTGGGGCTGGACCTGCTTTTGAACCGTCAAGGCGACTATGCCCGGGGTGTGGCGCTTTTGAGCTGCTTCATCCTCTCGCTGCTGGTGATCCGGGCGGGGTTTGACAACCTGGTCCGGTTCAACATGAAGTTCAACCAAGTGACCAACCTTATCGGCGGCGGCGTCTGCGGGCTGTTCACCGGCATCCTCACTTCCGGGATCATGATCATCGGAATGAGCATGATGCCCATCGGCAAGGACCTGGGCGGCTATCAGCCTTACACGGTCGGCACCGACGGGCTTGTTCAAAACCAGCAGAAACTGTTCCCCGGTGCGGTCGACCAGATGACCGCCAACTTCTACAACCGGCTTTCGACCGGCGCTTTCAGCACTTCCACTCCTCTGGCTGAACGGCATCCGGAACTGGTGAAGCAAGCCTTCCTGTACCGGATTGCCTATGACCCCAACTCCGCGTTGAGCGCTACCGAAGCCGGCGTGCAGGTGCCGCAGGTGTACCAGCTCAATGGCCCGGTGAATGCATTCTCCAATGCGATGTCTTCCGCGGTGGGCAAGACCGCTTCTGCCAACACCCATACGTTTTACGGCGTGGTGAGCGAGTGGTACATCTCCGGCTCGGCCGACAAAGACAGCACCATCCGGATTTCGCCGACGCAGGTTCGGCTGCAGGTGATCGGGCGCGATGAATCGGGCAGTGAACTGCGGCAGTTGCTGGCGCCAATCGGCTTTACGCTTCGTGACGCCACAACCAACACACCGATTTATCACCCCATCGTTGATAACTCCGACTACGCATACTGCCTGATGGACAAGTCCACGGTGATTTGGCTTTTCTCGGTGCCCAAGGACGATGTTGTTGAGCACGTGATCATCCGGATGAACCGCTTCCCCTTCAGCATGCTGAAGGAAAAGAGCATGGTGCTGGAGCTCAAGAATGATCCGCAGCAGTTGACCAAGGCGCTTGGCGAGCCTGTGGACTCCGTGGTACCGGCAGCCGCCGGCGAGGGTACGCCTGCTGCCGCGCCTGAGGCGCCTTCGGTTCCGACTTCGCTGGTGATCACCAAGTTCTTCCCCGATGGCCGGCAGTACAGCCGTACGCTGTCGAACAATGCAATTGTTGAGCCCGCTGCGGGTCCGGCGATTGAATCGGGCCACGGCATTCTGGTGCCGCCTGCGGCGGGCAACCGTCCTGACCCGGAAATCATCGTCAAGGAAATCAAGGCGCCTCGGCAGTTCACGATCGTGCAAATGCCGATGAACCGGAACACCGCTTACACCTATCTGAAAGCGGCGATGAACCTTGCGGACAACCTCCAGCCCATCTACCTGGAAGACCAGGGCGGTGCAATGCACGCCCCAGTGGGTTATATGATCCGCAAGGGCGATACGATGGAATTCAAGCTTGATCCGGAAAACCGGCTCAGGAGTGTGTCGCAGATCGCCGGCGTGAACATGATGACGGGTTCTGAAACGATCTGGCTGGTGTTCTATGTGCCTAAGGGCGTAAGGATCACCAAGTTTGTTGCTGCGAACAACAAGGTGCCGTTGACGCTTGATGTTCCGCCGGAGTAAAGCAGGATTGATTCACAATTGACTCAAAAAGGCCCGGTTTTGACCGGGCCTTTTTGTTGTTAGAAAATTGGAACATCGTAGGAAAGATTGCATATACTGCGGTAGGCCGGGCCGGATATCCCGGGATTTATTGATCTGCTTTGGAGGAGAGATTTATGTTTAATCGGGTTCAGTTTTCGTATGGGCTTCAAATTGGTTTGCTTGGCGTGCTGGTGGCATTGGGTGGAGCGGGGCTGACGGCATCCGCCATTGCCGACGATAAGCCCGCTCCGGGCAAGACCGAGCAGGAAGCGAAGCTTGGAATGAGGGTTTCGGGATTGTTTCCCGGTGACAAGATCTACAGCCGACCGACTTCCAGCGACGCGCGGCCGGAACCGGAAGATGCGGCCCTGGTGACCAGGGCGGTGGGTATGCTCAAGCCGCTGAGCCCGGGCGCGCCCAAGGACCCCAAGAGCATTTTGAAGGGTGTCGCCGAGAGGACGGGGATGTCGGTGGTTCAGGTGGTGTTTACAGGTGAGCAGGCCATCGTGTATCTCAAAGCCGCGCGGAATCTGGACACGAAGCTTCAGACGCTGAAGCTGGAAGACAAAAATGGCAACCAGCATGTCGCCTGCGGTTACATGGTTCAAAAGGGGGAAAGCCTGGAGATCAATTTCGCTCAGAATCAGCGATTGGAAACCATCTCCGAAATCAAGGCGCTGGATAAGCTGGGCAAGAACGAAAGCCTGCATCTGGTGTTTTATGTGCCCAAAGGCGTGACGCTGGTGAAGCTTCATGCGGCCAACAAGAGCGTGCCTGTGGGGTGAGCGGGTCGTCTATTCAAGTGTATGAATAATGTGGCCGAGACATGCTCGCGGACGAGGGCATGGAGCATCTGGGGGGGCTACATTTGGATTCTTACGGGTTGAAGCTTCTACTCCGATGCTTGGCAGGCGTTGGGTCGGTGGAGGTCGAGGATTTCGGTTGCTTCCAGTTCGTCCAGGGCTTCCAGGAGGTCTGGGAGATCGTCTGTCTGGGCCAGGGCGAGTTCTTCGGGATACAGCGGGATGATGCCCAGGAGATGGATGGGATCAAAATCGTCATTGAATGCGACGTGGGCTTCTTCGGGCAGGATCAGGGGTGGAAGGAGCAGGCCGCCTGTGAATTTCAGTCCAGGGAAGAGGGAGGCGTCTGTGATGGGGACGGCATGGCCGGCGAAGAGCCATTTGCCTTCCGGGGCGCTTGCAGGAATACGTGCGATGTGCCGGAGCAACAGCACAGGCCAACGATAGGCGTCTTCCATGAAGGCTTCGGGGGTGATGGGCCAGTCGTCGGGCAGGCCGATGAGGAGTTCTGCCCGCTGACAGTCTTCAAAGTCTTTGGGCGCGGGCATTTTTGTCTGACTCATGCCGACGGTGAAGAGCTTGTGAAACGGAAGCTCCTCGGTGGGGCCGACGAGGTGGACATCGATACGCGGGCCGGTGGGGATCATTTCCCGAAAGACGTGGAGGGTTTCGCCAAGGTGGGTTTCGAGCACGCCGATGAGTGTTTCATGGGATTTTTCCCAGATGCCGGCTGGCGTGGGGCCGCCGAGGGGAGAAGGGGAGCCGGGCTGGGAAGGGCGATTGGGTTTCTTGGCCATTGAGGCAGTTTAGCGGGACTTGCCCGGCTTCGGAACCTGGATGAGTACGGAACCCGGCGAGGTTGCGGCCGCGGGGGCGTTGTTGAGGGTGAGAGTGGGAAAGCGTTTTCTGAGGTCTGAGATCCGTCCGCCGTACTGCAAGGTACGACCGGTGCTTTCGGCGGGCGCGGTGGCGTTGGGTGGTGACTCGATGAGGTCATCGCTGGTGAATGATCCGACGGTGACGGAGCCGACGCCGAGTTCCGGGTCCAGAAAGCTGTAGGCGTCTTCGCCTTGGGCGCGCAGTTGGCTGGCCAGGGCGACAGCAGCAGCGTGATTTTTGTCAGGCGTGTCTTTGGTGAAGCTGGCGATCTGAAGAGAGTATTGGCCTGTGTTGCGTGTAAGGTCGTGAGGGTCTGAGCCGCCTGGAGTGACGAGGCGGGCGGTGCCGTCAGGCTGGAGTTGGATGGTGATGTAGGGGATGGGCCAGGTTTTGGAGGATTGGACGCCAGTGACTCGGATATATTTGCCGGGCTGGTCTGGGAGACAGAGAGAGATGCTGAGTGCGCTGTCGAGGGCGATTTGGGGGAAGGCGAAGCCTTGGGCTGTGCCGATGGCGTAGCCGCCTGTGTATTTGTCGGAGAAGGGGGCACCTGCGGCGGAGGCGGCAAGGATGTAGCTGGGAAGCGGTTTGCCTGCGGAATCGAGCACTTGTCCAAAGAGGCCGCCTGAGGCCTTTGTGGGGTCGAGGTGATGGGTGATTTTGAGTTCGCCCTCACCTGGGATGATGGCGGTGGGCCATGTTTCATAGTCGCCAGGGAAGCCTTCAACGAAGAGGGTGAGGTTTGAATAGATGGGAGCTGCGAGCGTGGCGGTGCCGTCTGCGTCGATGGTGAGGGGGATCGTGATTGGAGGCTCTTTATGGGGCATCCAATAGGCCAATGCGGATTCGCATTTGGCCCAGGCACGGGTTTGGGTCAACACTTCTTTAGGCACGCCGGTCAAGGCAATGCGGACTCGGCGGGTTTCTTCAGGCGCAGGGATATGAATGCGGACGAGCGGGGGTAGAGGGACGGCAGGATCAAGCGTTTGGCGGACAGCGGTGGTGACGCCGGGCTGTTTGGGGTCAGCGTAAGACGGCGCCGAAGAGCCCCAGAGGCCGGGGGCGAGGGTTTCCACAATGGTTTTCATGTTGGCGTGGGCTTGGATGACGCCGGTGCCGCGGCCGTCTTTGATGGTGATGGGGAAGTAGAGGTTGTGGGTGCGGATGTTTCGCACGGGTGTGTCGTTGTTGTAACGGACGGCCAGCATAGGGGCGTTGGGGTAGCCGGGCAGGCGCGAGAGGTCGCCGGTGACTTCCACAGGGATGGCGATGGAGCGGGTGAGTTTCGTTTGAGCGGGGATTTTGCCGTCGTCGTCAATCTGGACGGGTTCAGGACCGTAGCCGGGAGCGCTGGCCCAGATGGGGAGCATGGAGCGGTATTGCTTGGATTTAATTGTTTGGGGCTGAGGTTCGAACATGTCGAAGGTGAATTTGCCCGAGGCGTCGCTTATGGATTGTGGAGGGGATGGCTGCCGGAAACCATCAGAGTCAGAAAGTGAAATGATGGCGTTAGGGACGGCTTGGCCGGTGGCGGCGTCAATCACCTGGCCTGCAATGTTGGGGCTGTGTTCGAGGGTGATGGTGGCCGTGGGCGAGAGTTCGGAGAGGCGGAATGCGTATTTCCCACTACGGTAACCCGGGGCGATTACATGGACATAGGTATCGCCGGAATCCGGCAGCGGGATGCGGATCGGCTGGCCTGGAGTGGGATGGATGCGTTTGTGGAGGATGGGTCTGAATTGTGCGGTGTTGGAGAAGAGGGAACCGCTGGAAACGTAGGTTTCAAATTGAAGTTCTGCTGGATAGACGGGGTTGCCTGAGGGGTCGGCAAATTTGATTTCGCGCAGCGGGCACGCGGTGAGCGTGATGGTGATGGGTTGGTTGACAGGCATGTTATTACCTGGGGCAGACCAGGCAGGGCCGTAATAGTAGGCCCAATAGCCGGCAGCGCCCGCGGTGATGCCGTAGTGACCTGGGCCGACGTTGACTGTCCAGATTCCCTGGGCGTCGACGGATGGGGAGCCATCGAAGTCCCACCCGCCGAAGGAGAAGACGATGGGTTTGGCGTCTGTGGGCAGGGGGCTGCCGTCGCTGGTGACGAGCCGGACTTTGACGGGTGTCGTTAAGCGGGTGTGTTCAGAACTTGGATGGGGGTATTGGCTCTGAAGTTGGTTTATGCGGGCGCGAAGGGCGAGGCCTTCGTTGGCTGAGAGGCTGGCGTTCATGAGGTCTGCCAGGCCGGTGGTGTCGCCGAAGTCTGTGTCTTTGCTGATGCCGCCGGAGCGGATATCGGCGAGAAGTTGAAGGAGCTGTTTGTGAAAGCTTACGGGTGCCCTGACGATGATATCGCTGCGGAGATGGCGCATGGAGGCGATGTTGGGCCCAGGTTCGCCGGCGAGGTTCCAGTCTTGCCTTTCGCCAACTTTGTTGACGATGGCCGCTGTAAGGCGTGCGGGGGTGAACTGGAATTTGCCGTTGGGGTCCAACAAGTCGCCGATGTCATACAAGCGGGAGTCGAGATCGCCGAGGCTCAAGGGGCGGGTGGTGATTCGCACGATGTTATTGATCAGGGCCCAGGCCACGCGATCGTTGAGCTTCGCGTTTGGCGGTGTGGCCTGAGCGATCAATTTATCGAACGTTTGGCCCCAGGTAAGGCCGTGGGTTTTAAGGGTGATGGGCGTTTTTTTTGTGATGCCCTTTTCTTCAAGGGCGGGCCAGTTCACGTCGATCAGGAGGCGGGATTTGGTGCGCAGTTCATTGATCGCGGTGGAGAGCGGCGTCTGCTGGAAGTCCAAGTCAGGTGCGGGGTTGGCAAGGATGGCTTCCGCTGTTTGAGGCACAGGTGCGGGTTGTGTGGCAGGGGCGTTGATGGGCTCCGCAGGGGGCGTGGCGGCTGGGGCGAGGGGAATGAATTGGGCTTTAGGCTGAGACTTTTGGTAAAGGGTGATGATCCGGGCTTCCTCAATCATTTCCTTAATAAACAGGGCTGCGGGGTCATTGGGCTTGAGAAAGAGGATGTGATTCACCTGGCTCAGGGCTTCGTCATATTTTTGTTCTTTGCGCAGGACCTGGATAGCCTTGAGCATGCCTTGGATTTTTTCATCCAACTGCGCAGGCGTGAGCGTGTTGATGTCAATGAAGTGCTGGAGGATATAGCCAATTTCCATCTGGTGACGCTTGGTGGCTTTGACGACCAGGACATCGTCCGGCTGGCCGGGTTTTGAAGCAGCAGGGGTGATGCTAAGAGGGGCGTAGGCGGGGATGATGCGGGTGAGCGAATGGATTAAATCATCCAGGGAAACCCGGACGCCGCTTGGAGGATTAAGGATGGGTTCAACGTAGTATGACCGGGTGATGATTTGTTCGTCGAGCTGAAGGGGTTTGCGGATTGCCTCCAAATCCTTGGGCGAGGTGGCCGAGGGAGATCGCCCCAGTCTTTTGAGTTGGTCTTTGGCTTGCGCATTCTCGGGGTCGAGCTGGAGTGCGCCTTCAAGAAAGATGGCGGCGCCGTCTTTGTTGCCCTCTTGAAGAAGTTGCAGGGCTTTTTTCATGAAGGCGTCGACGGTTTTTTTGATTTGTTCCGGTGAAGCGGAGATCTTGCCTGTGGATTGCGGCTGAGTGGCGGGCGCCGTGATGGGCTCGGTTGCGGGCTTTGGGGTCGGGGCCAGGGGGAGGAACTGCGTGTTGGGTTGGGTGGCCAACGGAGCAAGAGGCGTGGCGAGTCGAGCGTCCTGAAGTGTTTTCTTAAGCCCAAGGGCGAGGGTGTCGTCGGGCTTAAGGAAGAGGATCTCATTCACATGGCAGAGGGCTTCGTCATATCGCCATTGTTGGCGTAAAAGCGCAATGGAGTTGAACAAGCCGTTTATTTTTTCGTCCAACTGCGCGGGTGTGAGGGTTTTCGGATTGACATAGTTTGTCAGCAGATGGCGAACTTCCAAATGGTGACGAACGGTGGCGGTAACGATCAAGAAGTTTTTAGATTCACCGGATTTGGCAGCGGAAGGGAGAATCGTCAGCGGGGCCTGAGGCGAGATGGCACGCTTGAGGGCGGCGGCCAATTCATCAATGGAATATTGAGCGCCCGGAGCAGGATGGATGATGGCTGCGACACCGTAAGTGACGGTTTGGAGTTGCTCATCGCTATTGAGGCGATTTTGCTGGTTTGGCAGGCGTGAAGAAGGAATCGGGCGGCCCAATTGCTTGAGCTGGTCTTTGATGTCGGGGTTTTCAGGGTCGAGGGCGAAGGCGCTTTCCAGGAACATGATTGCGCCGTCTTTACGGCCTTCTTTGAGAAGCTCCTGAGTTTTTCTGATGAAAGCTTTGGCGGTCTTCTTATTTTCCGCTTGTGTCTCTGAGGTGTTTCCCAGGGGCTGAGATGTTGACGTTGCAGGAGACTTGGGCTGGGTGGTGGGCTTTGGGGTTGTTTGCGCCTGGTTGGTTTCGATGCCGACAAAAAAGGCTGCGGCCAGGGAAAGCAGGAGAGGGAGGGACCAGAGGGGGGCGGTGAGTTCCGGAGGTTTGTCAGGGATGAGCAGCCGCTTCACGCGGTCGACAAGTTTGTGTTTGACAGGGCCGGTGAGGGCCAAGGCAGGCTGGGAGGCATGCGATGCCGCGGCGAGCTCTCCCCAGTGGAGCAGAGCCGTGGCGTAGTTTTCGATGGAAGCGTGGTTTTGCGAGACGGCGGCGGCATCGCAGCAGGCTTCGCGTTCCTGACGGATGACGCGGTTGATCCACCAGACAGCGGGGTTGAAAAAGAGAATGGCTTCGACGAGGCATTGAAGAAGGTTGACAAGGCCGTCGAACCTGCGGACGTGAGCCAGTTCATGGGCGAGGATGAGTTTGAGATCGTCCTTAGGCAGCATGGAGAGCCCACGCGCGGGCAGGAGAATGACGGGCCAGAGCCAACCGATGACACAGGGGACGTGGACCTGGCTGCTGACGGCGAGGCGGATTTTGGGTGTGCGTGGGAGGCCAGAGAGGAGTGCGGTGAAGAGGTCGAATTCTTCGCCGAAGTTGATGGGGGAGGAGGAACGTTTGAGTGCGATGGCGCGGCTTGTGGCCCAGGAGAGGCGGGCGAGCATGAGGAAGACGCCGGCAAACCAGAAGCCGTTGGCCCAGGGGACCAAAGCTGCTGGGATTTTGAAGGGGGCGAGCCATGGAGAGGAAGTGAGGGCCTGAGTTGTGACGGCCGGGGAAACTCTCAGGGTGGTTTGAGGTTTTAGATTTGAGAGAAATTCGGTCAGACGTTTTTGGGCCTGCTCGTATCGGGCTTGGGTTTCATCGGGGCGTAAGTCAGTTTTGGCTGTGGGCGATTCAGTCACCTGGGGTATTTTTGCAAGCGATCCGGGCTGGGGCTTAACATTGGGCTGGCTGTTGATTTTGATAGCGTCGGTGGCGTCGCTGAGCTCTTTGCGAAGGCGCTGAAGGGTGTCGGAATCAGTTTGTAGCCGGGCCTGATGATTTGAGATGTCGGAGATTTGCGCGACAGCCTGGGACAAGGGGGCAAAAGTGACGGAAGCGATGCGCCAGGTGGCGGCGAAGGCCGCGACCATGGCGATGAGCGCGAGCGTGCTGACCCAGTAGCGTGCGTTGGCGTGCCGGCTGGGAATGCCTTTGAGGATGCCCCAGGCAAGGCCGGCGATAAGGGTGCATTGCCAGAGCGAATGGACGAGGGCCAGAGCCAGGGCCTGGCGGTTGATGTCCGGCAGATGGTTGAGGAGCCAGTCGAGCATTTCATTTCCCCTTGGAAGTTTTCTTGGCGGGCTTGGACTTGTGCTCGTCGAGGAGCTTTTTGATCTGGTCGATTTCATCGGGCGAGACGTCGGATTCGTCGAGGAGTTGTTGGATGGCCTGGGCGGGGCTTCCACCGAAGACCTGGGTGACGAGGCGCTGCATGTGCTGGCCGAGGGTTTTGGTGCGGGAGAGGACGGGCTTATAGATGTGGGTGTTGCCTTCGCCGGTGTGGGTGAGGAAGCCTTTTTTCTCCATGACCTGGATGACCGAGAGCACGGAGGTGTAGGCGCGTTTTCGCTTGTCGGGGAGATTCTCCATGACCTGGCGGACAGTCATGGGGCCAGAGCGCCAGAGGAGAGAAAGGATCTGGAGTTCAAGCTCGGAGGGGCGTTTTTCTTCTGGCATGGGGAGCCTTTCAACTGTGGATACAGTATGTACTGTGGTAACAGTAGAGTCAAGGGGATTGTGGGGTACCGCAATAGAAAGTAGAGCTTGAGTGAGTAGAGCAGTAGAGCGGCGGAGTTGAGGAAGAATGCGGAAAAGATTGCACCGGTTTGAAGGCAGTGCGGTTTTGGTGATTCATGTGATGGCGGGTCTGGTGCACGGCGTGGTGGGCCTCGGGGACTCGGCGCCACCCTACGAAAGACACGCCGTGATGTGCGGCGTGTCTTTTGGAGTGAGGTTGTAGAAGGAGAAGAATCAGCCGTGGAATTGGCTGATGAGGAAGCATTGGATTTTATCGGAGGGGATGCGGTGAAAGCCGTGGGAGGGTTGGAACTCGTAGCAGGCGAACTGATAGGAGCTGGGGGGCAGCTCAAGGGTGGTTTCAAAGGTGCCGGGGTGCGTCTGCTTCATGCGCAGGCCGGGGATACGCCAATTGTTGAAGTCACCGGAGAGCCAGAGCTCGGCGGCATTGCTGCCGGTGACGGTGATGAGCCAGGTTTCTTTTTGTTCGATGGCGTGGGGGCGACGGGGGGGAGCGTCAACGGATGATGTGTGAGGGGACCAGGCGATCAGGCGTGACTGAGGGAGGGGGGAGGCTTCGGGGCCTGTGAGAAGGAGCGTGGATGATTGAGCGGCTTGTGCGGTCATGGAAGGCTCCGAAGAAACGGATGTTTGCGTGAATCGACACTTGATCAATACAAATTAACGGCGGCTTTGGGGCCGTTGTATCGGGGGATTTACTTAGGGGTGATTGGGAAATTGTTGGCAGTGTGTTTCGGGGCCGGGAAACGCATCAAGGTTGTCTTGATAAAAGCTTTTCGGCGACGCCTGGGGGAAGGTCATTTTTGCGGGCAGTTACCAGCTCCCGGGCGTATTGGGCGTCGGCGGGGAGGGGGTGGTTTACGCCTTCAGCCAGCCAGGGCTCACCCCATTTCACAAGGGCATCGGCGAAGGGGTTGTGAAAGGGGTCGGGGCTCTGCTGTCCCAGGCGCATCAGAGAGAGCGTACTGGCGATGGGGAGAGGCGTCTTGTGGATGCTCATCATGGCCAGCATTTCGTTGCTGGAAATAAGGACTTCAGGCACGTGACGGGTGGTGGACTGGGCGATCAATACGACGATCGACCGGTTGGGTACGTAGGCGATGGAAACCCAATCACAGTAATTGGGCAGGAAGCTCAGGTGCATGCCGGGATCGCTGGGCATCCTGGCGTTGAGTCCGTAGTTCTGAGGATTTAAGGCCACCTGCTGGTGGAGCATGCCAAATTCAGGAAAAATCAGCCAGTCGCCGGGCTCCAGGACGGTGCGGTTGGTCTGGGCTTCCAGCATGCCGGAGCGGGGGCCGTAATACTGCCAGCTCCATAGGCCCATGTAGTAGATTCTGGCTTTGGGGTCGGCGCGCAGGATGTTGTCACGCGCGTCCAGAAGGGCGCTGCGCATGTTTTGCGCCAGTTTCAGGTCGGCATACCAGGTGATGGCCGTCATGGGCAGGGCCAGGGCGAGCGCGGCAGCGATGAGGGAACGTTTGGGGGTGATGGCCAACACGTGGCCGAACCGGCCGATGAGCAGGCCCATGACAATGACCATCACCATCACGCGCCGACCCGCGGGAAAGGGGGAGACGGCGATCACCTGGATGGCCTCAATGGCAACCCAGGCAATGAGAAACCATGTGATGCGGGATTGGTCAGGCCGGCTGGCGGGGTGGCGGAGGGTTTTGGCTGCGCCAAAGGCGAGGATGGCGTAGAGCAGGCCGCCTGCGATGAAGGCGAGGCAGGTCATGGAGTCTTGGATGAAGAAGACGCAGATGTAGCCGGCTGTACAGGCTATGCCCAGAAGGGCAACGGCCCAGACCCGAAAGCCTGAGGCCGCAGCGGCGAGCAAAAGCAGTGCGAGCGCCCCGGTGCCGGGAAGGCCCAGGAGCGACCATGCGGCCAAGGCGCGTTCGGGGGGGAAGTAGTTGGAATTGGAGAGGTAAATGAGGTGGGATTGACCGTATTTGAGGATGAGAAAGAGTTCCCATAGCCAGAAGAGGCCGCCGCCGATGATTCCGGGGATGAGGCCGACCCATGGCCTGTGGTAGGCAATGGCCAGGGCGAGGATGGCCACGGGTGCGAAAAATGCGGAGTATTTGGTCTGCATGGCCAGACCGGTGATGAGGCCTGCGGCGATCAGGACGGCAGGCGGGGATTTGGGGTCGTCCAGGTAAGCGCGAAAGACGAGCACCGAGGCCAGCACGAGGGCGGCGGCGGGGATGTCGAGCATGATGTTAAGCCCGTTGAACACAATGGGCGTGAGAAGGACCGCGGCAGTGGCGGGAAGGGCCCAGGCGCCCGTCCAGGGGCGCGCCAGACGCAGAAAACACCATGTGAGCAGGATGGCCCAGGGGCCCATCCAGAGCTTGATCAAAAAGACGTTGTCACCGATGAAGCGATAGCCGATGGCCAGCCAGTATTGCACCACGGGAGGGCAGGGGAGGCGAAAGGCGGTTTCATGCCAGTTGCCTTCCACCCGGGTGTTGTAGCCAAGGGGGTCCAGCGGGTGGGCGGCGGCGTGCATGCCGTGTTCGTAGTAGGCAAGATCGTCGATGCCGATGGGTTTTACAGCGCTGGCCAGGGCGATGAGCAGGCCGAGGATGAGGGCAATGTACAAGTCTCGGCGGGCGGAGGAGGGATGGCCTGCCGAAGGGGCGAGGGGATCAGCCGAGGCGGTGGTGGTCATTGCCCGCCATCATATGTCTTGGGAGGGGTTAATACCGGAGGCTGACACCGACAAAGACGTTGGCGGCGTCGGCAGCGGGGGTGACGCCCAAGGCCGTGCCGACGTCGAACTGGATGTCATCGGTGAGCCCGTAGGTGAAGCCAAGATCGACAGTGCCCTGGTAGTTTGAGCCGGTTTCGACGCTGTAGGTGCCGGCGTACTCAAGATAGGCACCGAGTTTTTCGGTGAGATCAAAGCCGGAGGTGATGGTGTGGACGAGTTCTGCGCCGTAGCCGGTGTTGGTTTCGTTGCGTACGGCGTTGACCTGGCCCATGAGGCCAAGGTCCCAGCCTTCGCGGAGGGCAATGGAGAAGGGGACGATGAGCCCGCCTTCGACATGGTTGTTGGTGAGGTCACCGGTGCCGGTGGGGAGTTGGATGAAGGGCATGAGGGCGAAGGCGGTTTTGCCTTCATCATTGCCCCAGAGGTTGAATTTGGTGCGAAGCTGCATGTCACCGAAGCCCTGGGCCTGGTTGGCGTTTGCGCCGGGTGTGCTGGAGCTTTCGTTGGTGTAGGGTTCGATGACGAACTGGAAGTCGATGTTGTTGGTGAGCCCGAGCTTGAGGTTTGAGGGGAGGGCTTTGACGGTGTTGGTGGAGGTGCCTGCGGAGGGGTTGGAGTAGGTGAAGTCGATGAAGCTGATTTCGGCCTGGAAGTGGCCGGCGTCGACGGTGTAGGGGCTTTCGGTTTTGTCGGGCCGGTCGGTTTTCATTTCGCGCATCCGGTCGCGCGGGGTGGGGTTAAAGAGGTTGTAGACGTTTTTGTCGGGCTCGGGCTGGGTGTCCTGAGCCAGGAGGGGGGCGGGGAGAAGGGCCAGGAGGATGAGAGGGGCGAGGTATTTCATGGCGTCCTTGGTGGAATGATTAGGAGATGCGATTTTTTAATTTAGGTGATCCTAAAATAATGAAAGTGGGGCACGAGCGCAAGGGGAAGTGAAGTCGAAAAACAACCCTGGCCGGCGCAGGGCCGGCCAGGGTGGGATGGATCGCAGTCAGGTTGGCTTACTTGGCGGCCTTGTAGCCGGCGTTTTCCAGGAAGCTGATCCGGCTTTGCGCACGGTTTCGGCGGTCGATGGAGTCGCTGGGATAAGCGGCAAGATATTCCTTGTAGGCCTTGATGGCCTGGGGTTCCTGCTTGGCGTCTTCATGGCACTTGCCGATGCGGAAGGCGGCTTCGGGGACGTCTGCGGCCTTGGGATTTTTTTCGATGTAGGAATGGTAGAGGCTGATGGCTTCTTCGTACTTGGTCTGCGCCATCAGCAGGTTGGCCTTGGACATTTCCGTGGTGGTGGTCTGCTTATCGAGTTCTTCTTTATTGAGGGAGATGTTTCCATCTTTATCCATGTTGATGACGCCGGTGTATGCGGCGATCAACCCGATGACGATACCGATGGCGACGAAAATCATTAAAAGCTTGACCAGTGACATGCACAGCCTCTCTTCTCTCTAAAAAATAGATTTCTTGCGTGAGTCAGCCGCGACATAGAGGCTTTGGCACGCACACATATACGTATTTTAGATCATACAAAAACCACAGTGAGTGGCAAAGGCGAACTGTCTACAATCGCAAGCGCGATGGGGTGGTGTGGAAAGAGTTTTATGGGAGCGTTATTGGACCAGGCCTTTGGTGAGGCGCATGAAGGCGGTTTCCAGGTTGACGCGCTCTTCCTCAAGTCGGGTGACTTTAAAGCCGTGACCGACAAGGACTTCAGCGACCTTTGCGGGGTCTGCCTTGTCGGGCTCGCAGTTGACGCGGACCAGGCCGTGCTGGACTTCGGAACTGATGACGCCGGGAACATTACGCAGCAGGATGGCGGCTTCTTCGTGGTTCTCGCGGACGTTGACCAGCAGGATGAGGCCGACCTTGGCTTTCTCCAGGATTTCGTTGACAGTGCCGGTGAAGATCATCTGGCCGCGTTCGATGATGCCGACTTTGTTACAGAAGTCGGCCAGCTCCAGAAGGATGTGCGAGCTGATGAGGATGGTTTTGCCCATCCGGTGGAGTTCTTTGAGGAGCTCGCGGATTTCGATGCGGGCACGCGGGTCCAGGCCGGAAGCGGGTTCGTCAAGCAGGAGGACTTTGGGATCGTGGAGCAGCACTCGGGCGATGGAGAGCCGCTGCTGCATGCCGCGCGACAGGCTGTTGACCTCGGCATCGGCTTTGTAGGTCAAGTCGGTGAGGGCCAGGACGTCGTCGATGACGCTGATGCGTTTTTGTCCGTGGATGCCGTAGGCGCTGGAGAAAAACTCGAGGTATTCGCGGACGATCATGTCGTCGTAGGAACCGAAATAGTCGGGTACGTAGCCGATGATGGAGCGGACCTGGCGGGCGTTGACGGGGCCGACGGAGAGGCCATCGATACGGGCTTCGCCCCAGGTGGGTTTGAGCAGGGTGGCAAGGATTTTGATGGTGGTGGATTTGCCTGCGCCGTTTGGCCCGATGAAGCCGAAGCAATCGCCCTGGTCGATGACGAGGTTGAGGTTATTAAGCGCGGTGAGGTTGTCGTAGCGCTTGGTCAGGTTGATGGTCTGGATCATCGCGGGCATGAAACGCTCTTTTGGTTTGGATTATTTGACGTCAAAAATGTACCGGACGATGGTGAGGCCGGTGCCTTCGACGGGCTCTGCGCCCAGGGTGAGGGGTGTGGGGTTTGGGCTCTGGGGAAGCTCGCCGATGACGATGAGCTTGGGCTGGGTGGTGAGGCGTGTGAGGTCCAGCGAGCGGGACTGGGTGCGCACGAGGGCGTCGGCCTGGTCGAATCCGCCGCCGAACGCATGGGATTGGTTATTGGCAGCGTCGGGCAGGGAGAGGAAGTCGGGCGCGGGGAGGGAGTCAAAGAAGCTGATGGCGTGGGTGATGGAGGTGCGGGTGTCGTCCTGCAAGGCGGTGGGGTTTGGCTGGAAGTGCATGTTGTTCCGCTGCACGCCATTGAGCGTGTGTTTAAAGGCCATGCCCATGAAACCCTCTTCCATTTCCATGCCTTTGCGGTTGGTGTAGTTGAGGCCGGCGGGATCGCGCACGAGCAAGAGAGGCATGGTGGCGGTGAGGGAGGTGAGGTTCCAGTCTTGCCCGGGCGCCCAGGATTGGCGGGTGTTCCAGACCAGCGGGGTGGCATCGGAGCCGGGGCAGTAGACGAGGATGACGTTTGAGAGCGTGCCGGGGAGGTTGTGCTTAAGGGTGCCGGAGAGGTCGCTTCTGGGGCTGACGGCGACGGTGCCGGTGGGGACGGGCCAGACGGCGTCCATGGGGTCTTGCTTGCCCAGGTAGCGCAACTGAAAGAGTTTGGCGGAGCTTCTAAACGGCACCCATTGCTTGTTGGGAGCGGCGGCGTCGATGTCGATGGTCTGGACATCCACCCAGCCGCGGGCCATGGCTTTTTCGGCCACCATGCCGGGGCTGGCGACGGTGTTGGGGTTGTCGTTGCGCTCACCGGGAGCCAAGGCGACATCCTGCTTGGCGAAGTCCGGGCAGTTGACCTGGGCCCAGCTCTGGCAGCGCACCAGTTTCTGACGCACATCCAGATCGTAGAAAGTGATGTGGTTCTGCTGGGTGTGCTTGGGACGGGAGAACCATGCCAGCACCCAGACACCGGCGGTGAAGATGACCACGATGCCAAGGAAGGCCACCCAACTGTGCCGGGTTTCTTTTCTAACGCGCAGAACCAGGTAGCTGACGGGGCCGGCAAGGAGCCAGTAGACCGCGAAGATGAAGATGGCGGCGACGGTCCAGATCTGAATGTTGGACTTGATGGAGCCGGCGTCGTTGACCAGAAGCGTGTCGAGCTCATACTCCTGCCCGCGCATTTTGAGCTTCATGGGGCTGGTGTCTTTGCCGAGGCCTTCAAGTGCGGCGCGGCTGTAGGCGGGAGAATGCCAGCCGAAGATCCTGTGCCAGATGTTGAACCGGCCGTTGGGCAGGCCCAGGGATTCGAGATTGCCTTCGGCGATGTTGACGCCGATGACGGTGACGGCGCCAAAACCGAGCTGGCGTGAGACGATGACCGCGTTTTTGTCGTCGTCGGCGTAGAGGATGCCGGTGCTGTTGTTTTTGGGGACGAAGGCGTAGTAGTCGACTTTGAGTTCGGTGCGCTTGTTGGGGTCGCCGAGCCACTTGGGGATGCGCATGGATTCTTTGCGGACGAGTTCGGCTTCGGGGAGGAAGTCTTTGCCTGGGGACTGGGACCAGGCTTCGTTGGCGGAGGGCATGATGATGATGGCGTGGCCGCCTCGCTTGATCCATTCGCGCAGGCCGGCGAAGACTTCCTGGGGGATGCGGGCGGGGTCGATTTCAGGGGTGAGGATAACGGTGTCGAGTCCGTCGTAGCCGTACCAGCGGTCAGGGAGGTTGGCGGACTCCAAGCCGCGGACCAGGTGCATAAGTTCATGCTGGTGGACCAGGAGCCTGCTGTCGGCGATATCGACGCTGAATTCACCCAGGCCCAGGCGCGAGCCCCCTGAGACGGCTGTGATTTTGCGGTTGGGGGCCGCGGTTTTGTAGGTGTTGATGATTTTCTTGGCGAGGACCTGCTTGGTGTCGGCTTCGACGATGTCGATTTTCCATTCGGGCTGATCGGAGACAGTGACGGGGACGCAGCCATAGACCCAGACGGTTTGCTTGCGGCGGGCGGGGACGGTGACGCGCCGGTTGGCGATGATGATGTCTTTGTCGAAGTCGGTGAGGGTCCAGCGGCAATCGACCGCCATGGGTTGGGCGGAGGGGTTCTCGAGGGTGAGGCGGATGGGGTTCCAGACGCCGGGTTTGATGAGGCCCATGAAGCCGACATCGTCCTGGCTGATGGTGAGGTTGACGGGGTCAACGTCGGCGCGGGCGATTGAGAGGGGGACGAGGAGTGTCCAGAGGGCAATGACCGCCGCGAGGATGTGCGAGAGTCGGTAATGATTCAGCATGCTTGGCAATTGCGTGAGGCCCCCAGCGGACGGTGTGTTTTGTTGGTGTAAGGGTAACGGGAGGCGGGGGGGATTTCCAGCGCGCGGGATGCAATGACAATGGGTCGCTATTGACAACAGGCGACAAGGGCTCTGGAGAGCGAAGCGTAAACGCGGAATTGTTTGTCGTATTGGGCTGCCCAGGCCTGGTCGGGCGTGGTGGTTTGCCCCAGGTGGGCGCGCTGGGCGGTGAGGGTGGCGAGGTCTGGGGTGAGGTGGAGGGCGCAGAGGCCGATGAGGGCAGCGCCGACGGAGGAATCGGCATCGGGGAGGGTGCGCAGGGGTTGGTTTAAGACGCTGGCGAGAATTTTGAGCCAGAGGGCGCTCTTGGCGCCGCCGCCGACGGCGGCGAGGGGTGAGGCGGTGGTGGATTGCACGGGCATGGCCTGCATGGCGTGACGGATGGAAAACGCGGTGCCTTCATAGATGGCCCGGGCCAGATGGGGCTGGGTGTGCCGGGTGGTGAGCCCGATGAAGCTGGCACGGAGGCCGGGGTTCCAGAGCGGGGCGCGTTCACCGGCGAGGTAGGGATGAAAGAGAAGGCCTTGGCAACCGGCGGGAACGAGGGAGGCGGCGTGGTCCCAGGCTTGATAGTCGTGGGAGTGGCCTGGGGCGAGGGTGGCCATGCCCCAGCCGACGGAGGTGGCGCAGGCAGCGGTGCCGGCTTGGCAGTACCAATGCGGGGTGATGGGGTGGGGGTAGGTGATGCGGCGGGTGTTTGCGGTGGGCTTGCTGACGACGCGCTGGAGGCCGCCTGCCGAGGCCATGCGGACCATGCCCTGGCCGGGCTGGCCGACGCCGGAAGCCAGGAGCTCAGTGGCGCTGTCGAGCGTGCCGTTAAAGACGGGGATGCTTGCGGGGATGCCGAGGATTTCAGATCCGGCAGGGGTGAGGAGGCCGGCTTGAGCGCCGGCGGGGGCGACGGCGGGGAAGAGGGCCGGCGAGAGCCCGACCAAGGCGCAGAGCTCAGGGCTCCAGGCATTTTTGCGGGCATTGTAGAACTGGGAGGAGACCGCGGTGCCGGGGTCGGTGAGCTTTTCGCCGGTGAGTTTAAAGAGCAGATAGTCTTTGGAAAGCAGGATGGATCGCGTGGCGCGGAGGGCTTTGGGTTGGTGTCTGGCCAGCCAGGCAAAGTGAGGGAGCGTCCAGGAAGTGGAGGCGGCCTGGAAGGTTTGGCGGAGGATGAGCTTTCCCGCGGACTTCATGAGGGCTTGGGCTTCGACCCCGGAGCGTTGGTCGCTCCAGAGAATCGCGCGGCGGAGAGGTTGGTCGTGCGCATCAAGCAAGACGCCAATGTGCGCGGCGCAGGTGAGGGCGATGCCGATGATTTGGGGTTGATTGGCTGTTTTAAGCGCTGCCTGAGTGGCTGCGCCCGCGGCGGTGAGCCAGTCTTGCGGGTTTTGCTCGGCCCAGCCGGGCTTGGGAGCGTGGGTGGTGTAGGGCGCTGATGCGCCCGCCAAGACATGGCCGCCGGGAGTGACGAGGCTGGCTTTGCAACTGCTGGTGCCAAGATCAAGCCCGAGGACGACATGGGAAGTTTTGGAGCGGGACTTAGCCACCGGTGATTTGCTTTCGCCAGTTTTCAGTGACGGTGGTGAGGGCCGAGTGAAGGAAGCGACGGTCGGTGGAATGGACGATGAGGGAGTAGCCCTGCTTGGCCAGGGCGTGGGCCTGGGGAAGGGTGGCTGCGGCGATGGCTGCGGTTTTGCCGTGTTGCTTGCAGGCCGCAAGGACGTGGGAAATGGCTTTGGCCATGGCGTGTTTCTGTTCGGACTGGCTGAGGTGCTCCAACGAGGAAGCCAGGTCCGTGGGGCCGACAAGGCAACCGGAAACGCCGGGAAGGGCGGCGATGTCGTCGACATGGGCCAGGGCGCTTTGATGTTCGATCATCACCAGCAGGGTGAACTGCTGGTTAAAGGTTTTGCGGTAGTCGGACGTGATCAGGCTGGCGCGGCAACTGGATTGCGAGCGTGCACCCAGGGGCGGGTAATACGCGGCCCGGACGAGCGCTTTGGCTTCGTCGAGGGAGTTGACCATGGGGGCGATGAGCCCGAGGCAACCGGCGTCCAGCAGGGGTTCAATGAGCGAAAGGTTGTTGGCGGGCAGCCGGACAAAGGCATAGACGCCGGCGGCATGACAGGCGCGCAGGGCGTGGCGGAGGGATTCAAGATCGAAGCCGCCATGCTGGGCGTCGAGGATGAGGAAGTCCAGCCCGGCGTGGCAGGCGAGCTCCACGGCTTCGATGGAGCCGAGCGTGGAGAAGGTGCCCAGGAGCGCGGGGCGGTCTGCAGAGGTCGGCGGGAGGATGGGGGCGGGGGTGGTCATGGGAGAAATGGTAAGGGAAGGAGAGAAATTTTGATTTGAAATTTACGATTTATAAATTAAGTGCATGAAATTAAGGCTTTTTGAGGGCTTTGAGGCGTGAGTGGAGGGTGGTGCGCTTGATGCCAAGGAGTTGGGCGGCCTGGGAGATGTTGTTTTGGGTTTTTTCCATGGCGTGCTGGATGAGTGCGGTTTCGTGGCGGAGCATGGATTCGTGATAGGCGCTTTGGCCGTCGGCTTGGGCGGGGGGGAATGGGGTGTCTGATGCGCTGCCTGAGGGGCGGAGGTAGTCGGGGAGGTCCGCGGGGGTGATTCGGGAGGATTCGCAGAGGATGACGGCGCGCTCGATGGCACTTTTGAGCTGGCGGACGTTGCCGGGCCAGTCGAAGCGTTCAAGCAGGGTGAGGGCTTGAGGATCAAAGCCGGTGATGGGGCGGTTGTATTCGCCTGCGGCGCGGGTGAGGAAGGATTGGGCGAGGATGGGGATGTCCTCAGGGCGTTCACGCAGGGCGGGGAGGTGGATGTGGAAGATGTTGAGGCGGTAGTAGAGGTCTTCGCGGAATGCGCCGGCTTCGGAGAGCTCCAGGAGGTTACGGTTGGCGGCGGCGATGAAGCGGCATTGGACGGGGTAGTCGAGCTGGCCGCCGACGGGACGGGCGGTACGGTTTTCAAGGACGCGCAGGAGGGAGACCTGGAAGGCGGCTGAAACGGTGGCGATTTCATCGAGGAAGAGGGTGCCGGATTGCGCCTCGCGGATGAGGCCTTTGCGGTTGGCGTCGGCGCCGGTGAAGGCGCCTTTGGCGTGGCCGAAGAGTTCGGAGGAGATAAGGTTGTCGGAGAAGGTGCCGCAGTTGATGGCGACGAAGGGTTCGGGAGCGCGGGAGGAGAGGTTGTGGATGGCGCGGGCGACGAGTTCCTTGCCGGTGCCGGATTCGCCGGTGACAAGGACGGTGGCGAGGGTGGGTGCGACTTTGCGGATGAGGCCGATGACGTGGGTGATGGCGCGGGATTTGCCGAGGATGGGGGTGTCGGATTCGGGGCCGCGGAGTTCCTGGCGGAGGTGGCGGTTTTCGAGGATGGTCTGGCGCCAGAGGACGGCGCGCTTGAGGGCGAAGACTAGTTCCTGGACGTAGCGCTGGTCATCCTGGATGGTGACGGGGGGTTTGGGTTCCAGAACGTAGTCGAATGCGCCTCGCTTGACGAGCTCGACGATGGCGCCGGGCATGTCGAGGGAGGTGGAGATGATGACGGGGAGTTCGGGGTCGATTTTGTGGACTTCGTGGAGCGCGGCGTGGGCGGGGAAGATTTCGTCGGGTGAGTCTTCGAAAGGGGTTTTCCAATGGAGCTTGCCGTCGGGGCCGGGGCGTTGGACGTTTCCCAGGACGACGGCGGCGGGGAGCTTTTTGCAGGTCTTGAGGTAATCGACGGCCTGGCGGGCGTCCATGATGTCGATAATTCGCCAGTTAAGGGCGACATTTTTGAGGGTGATGTCTTTAAAGCCGCTGGAGAGAAGGACTTCTTGCATTGTGACAGTTTATCGTCGTATAGGGCGAAAAGGAAGGGTTGGGTGACGATATTTCGTCATTAGATATGGGAAGGGAAGAAGAATCAACCCAAAAGGCGCAACGACATGAAGGGGAAATAAGAGGTGTTAAGAGAGGTTTTAGAGGTGAAAACCAATGGATGCAGGGGAATGTTGCTGTGCCTGAGAGTATTCGTGGAAGGCTCCTCGCTCCCCAGCTCTCTCAAAGAGATAGAGGTGAGGTAGAAAGGTTCGAGTTGGCATGCGGGTTGCTATGGTGGGGGAACCTTTACGGAGCTAAATCATGACTGCGACGACTTCCCGGCTGGATGAACTTTTGAGCGAACCCCTGGCGATCCATGGCGGCAAGCCCGCAGTGGGCCAGGTGGAGCCGAGCCTGATGCACTGGCCGATCGTGACGCGCGAGGATGAAGACGCGGTGCTGGCGGTGCTGCGGGCGGGGACGATGTCGGGGAATGGGATCTCCAAGCAGTTTGAGGAAGAGTTTGCGACATGGCAGGGGACCAAGTACGCGCTGACCTACTGCAACGGGACGGCAGCGCTCCTGGGCGCGTTTTTTGGCTGCGGCGTGGGCGCGGGCGATGAGGTGATCTGTCCGAGCATGACGTACTGGGCCTCGTGCGCGGGCGTGTTGCACCTGGGCGCAACGGTGAACTTCGCGGATATCGATAAAGATTCGCTGTGCATCGATCCCAAAGACATCGAGCATCGGATCGGGCCCAAGACCAAGGCCATCGTGGTGGTTCACTACGCCGGGCACCCCGCGGATATGGACGCGATCCTGGCGATCGCCAAGAAGCACAAGATCAAGGTGATCGAAGACGTTTCGCACGCGCACGGCTCACTGTACAAAGGCAAGAAGGTCGGTTCCCTTGGCGATGTGGCCGCGATGAGCATGATGGCGGGCAAGAGCTTCGCCATCGGTGAAGCCGGGATGCTGGTGACCAACAATGCGGAGATCTACGAGCGCGCCATTGCCTACGGGTTCTATGAACGGACCGGCGGGCCCAGCCAATACACCAAGGATGCGTCGGTTATTTCCAATGTCGACCTGGCGAAGTTCAAGGGCCTGCCGATGGGCGGGTTTAAGCACCGGATCAACCAGACTTGCTCGGCGATGGGCCGTGTGCAGCTTAAGCACTACGACCGGCGGATTGCGGAGATCCAGAGCGCGATGAATCGTTTCTGGGATCTATTGGAAGGGACGCCCGGCGTGCAGGCGCACCGGCCGGCGAAGGGCTCGGGCTCAACGATGGGCGGGTGGTATGCGGCGCGTGGGCTGTATAACGCGAATGAGCTGGGCGGGCTGCCGATCGGGAAGTTCTGCGAGGCATTGCGGGCCGAAGGGTTCGTGACGGCGCCGGGCGCAAACTTCCCGCTTCATACGCATCCGGTGTTTCATGAGATGGATTTGTTTCACCAGGGCCAGCCGACGGCGGTTGCCTTCGGCCAGCGCGATGTGCGCCAGGGGCCTGGGACGCTGCCCGTGGCGTCGAAGATCGCCGAGCGGGCGTTTACGGTGCCGTGGTTCAAGCATGACCGGCCGGAACAAATCCTGCCGTTTGTGGCGGCGGTGAAGAAGGTGGCGGGGAACGCTTCGAAGATCAAGTGAGGAAGGGCCTGGGGTCTGGCCGGAAAGACCCGGAGTGCTGCGAATCGTGAGGTTGAGGGTGTGCGTTGGCGGCCCTCAACCCGGCCCTCTCCCAAGGGGAGAGGGGGAAGAATAATCACAAAGAAAGATTGAAATAAGATGACAAGCGCACCTGTTGAGATGTTGGCCAGCAAAGGCGGGACACCGGTTCGGACGAAGCCTTTTCCGGTTCGCAAGCTGTTTGGGCAGACGGAAAAAGCGGCGCTGATGGCGCTGTTTGACCGGGCGATTGAAGAAGGGTCTCACCTGCTGGGCTACAACGGCGAGCAGGAAACGAAGTATTGCGAAGAGTTTGCGGCGTCACTGGGCGGCGGGTTTGCCGACGGTGTGAACTCCGGGACCAACTCGGTGTATGTCGCGCTGAGGTCGCTGGAACTGGAGCCGTTTAGCGAAGTGATCGTGCCGCCTGTGACGGACCCGGGCGGGATCATGCCGGTGGTGCTGATGAATTTGATTCCCGTGACGGTGGACAGCGCCAGGGGGAGTTACAACATCAGCGCGGAGACGATCGCACCGGCGATTACGCCTCGGACGCGGGCGATTGTGGTGGCGCATATCGCGGGCACGCCTGCGGACATGGATCCGATCATGGAACTGGCGCGCAAGCACAACCTGCTGGTGGTGGAAGACTGTGCGCAGGCGCATGGGGCCAAGTACAAGGGCCGCCCGGCGGGGACGATCGGTGATGTGGCCGCGTTTTCAACGATGTTCGGCAAGCATCATGCGACACTGGGCCAAGGCGGCGTGGTGTTCACCAAGAGCCAGGACCGGTATTGGAAGATCCGGAGGCATGCCGACCGGGGCAAGCCTTTTGGCGTGACCGGCAACACCGGCAACGTGCTGGCGGCGCTGAACATGAACATGGATGAATCGCACGCATGCGTGGGCCGGGTTCAGCTTTCGCGGCTGCCCGGGTTTGTGGAAACGCGCGTGCGCCTGGCCAACCGGCTTGCCGATGGCCTGGCCGCGCAGACCAAACATTTCAAGCTGCACACGGGCAAGGAATGGGGCGCGCAGTCGTCGTACTGGTTCTTCCTGATCGAGGTGGACTATCGCGCGCTGGGCCTGGCCAACACGGCAGAACTGGCGAAGCTGATGGGCGATGAAGGCATTCCGGCGGGCGCAGGGTATGGGCATTTCCCGGTGACGCATGACTGGTACACCAAGCAGCAGGTGTATGGGCAGGGGTTGCCGTGGAACAACGCCAGCGGGAACGTGAAGCCCACTGACCGTGCGGTGCTGAAGAACATCATCGCGATCAATGACAAGTGTCTGATGCTGGGGCTGCATGAGGGGTTCACCGATGAAGAGATTGATGACACAATCGCGGCTGCGGTGAAGATCGAGAAGAATGTTTGATGGTTTTTTGAGATTGCGCAATTCAAAACACAACGGCCGGCGAGATGCCGGCCGTTGTGTTTTTACGGAGGAGAGAATGGTTTGTTACAGGATGCAGGTTCGGATGGTGGGTGAATCGGTGGTCCAGCGGAAAGGGGGACGGGGCCCAGGAAGAAGGGGATCAGTTCCCGCGGAGGTTTTTTGGGTGTGAGCTGGGTGGGTGCAGGCGCGTTGCTTAGAAGTTATCGAGCGTGGGGTCGGAGGGGCAGAGGCGTCCGAGCATGCGTTCGAAGGAGCCGGTGAGGCCGATGCGTTGGAGGCACATCATGGTGGCCTTGCCGCCTTGGGAGAGGTCGATGAGCTGGCCGTTTTGCCAGAAGGCGGCGACGGGGGTGGCGACGATGTTGATGTTCTGGGTGAAGTAGCGTGCGGTGTCCTGGGGGGTGCGGATGTCCTGAAGGTTAAAGACATCGACATCGCAGCGGGCGACGCCTGCGGCGATCTGTTCATTTAAAACTTCAGTGAGGCGCAGTTCGATCATGGATGCGCTGGGGGCCAGGCCGATGAGGAGGCGGCCAATGGTGTGGTCGAAGGACATGCCGGGGCGCCAATAACGCAGGTGCGAAGCGCGGACCATGCATTCAAAACGTGCGGAATCGTCGGGATTTGGAGTGCTTGCGTGACGCCGTTCGCCGGGACGTGTGTCGGTGGAGTCGAGTAATTTCAAAAAACGCACGGCAGTTCCCCTAAGACGAGATTAAAGCAAGGCGATTGAAAGGATTTGAACATCAGGCGAGCAGATTTAGACATGAAAAAACAAACTGATTCTGCTCAGTTGCTGAGTATAACATACGTGATATCAGGTGCAAGACATTTTCTTAATTCAGTGTATAAGTAACTGAAATTTCAAGAATATTTCAAGTGAACGAGGTTCGTTGGCGACGGATGTTTTTCGTGGTGATTTGATTGAATTGCATGTGGGGTCAGGCGGGTTGGCTTTGGAGGGCGGCCTTGGTGGCGAGTTCGACGAGGGAGTGCTGGCCGAGGGTGGGGCGGTCGAGCTGCATGGGTTGATGGAGGGCGATGCATTGGTTGCAGATGAAGCGGACGCGCTGGGTGCCGACGTTCACGCCGACGGCGTGATTGATGAAAGGGTGGAGGAGGGCGACGTCGCCTGCATTGCCGATGACGCGGGTGACATTTTCACGTGGGTGAGCGTTGACGCGTTTGCAGAGTTCGTCGACATGGAGGCCTGCCGGCTCGGAGTCTGCGAGGATGCGGGCGGTGATTTTGTGTGAGCCGACGTCGAAGGCGGTGCCGCCATCGTCTGGGCCGCAGTCGGAGAAGATGAAGATGGGGAGGAGGCCTTGGTCGCGGGAGGTGAGGTGGTGATGGAACTGTATGCCGTCGACGTGCCAGCCGGCTTTGGGGGGCTCCCAGGTGCCTTGGGTTTTGCTGGGGAAGAGCACGGGCCACCAGCCAAGAACGTGGGGGTGAATCCAGGTGCCGGGGCCCATGAGGTCGTCGAATGCGTCGTGGATGCGGGGGGAGAAGACGCGCTGGACTTCGGGGCCGCCGAAGGATTCGCGAAGGTGGATGATGGGTTTTTCCCAGGTTTGGGGCTGGTCGGGGGAGAGGCCGATTTTATTCCAGACGATGGCGCGGATGGCGGCGGCATCGGCGGGGTCGAAGGCGTTTTTAAGGACGGTGTAACCCTGGGTGATGAATTGTTGGGCTTGTTCCTGCGTGAGTGCTTTTAGAGTGCGCTGGGACAGGGAGGCGAGGATGGGGTCTTGTGTGTTCATGATATGACATATTGTCAGGGGAGCGTGGAGTTGTCCAGTGGGACTGGGTGTTCAGGGCAATCGCATTTGATGAAAGCCTGCGCGTCCGGATTGCCGGGTGGCCGGGTTATCAGGTGTCCATGAGCGGGGTGATCGAGATTTGGGGGATCAGGCGGCATCCACCTGGGATGGATAAGACTTTTTCAAAGTCCTCCGACAGGTCCGCATGCACCCGACATACCGGGCGCTCCCCCGGAGCCCCAATCCCAGAAGCAATTGCCCCGGGAGCGCGGGGAAGCGGGCGGGCTGAAGATATCAGGCGTGTTTTGGGCGATGCTTACGTGGAACCCGTCGGTATCAGGACGAGGCAACTCTGAGACGTGCGAAAGGAAAATGCCCCGTCGCTGAATTAGGAATGCAAATTGCTTATACTTGCGGGTTGGCTGAAAAATTGCCGAAATTATGGACACAACAGAACTCACTATTGTCGCCTTCATGCTTTTGCTGAACAGTTTCTTTGCGGCTTATGAGCTGGCCCTGGCCTCCGTAGGCATCGGCCGGCTGACCACTTTGGCCGGGGAAAACAAGCCGGGCGCCAAAGCCGCGCTTGCGATGAAAAATCGTATGGAAGCCAGCCTTGCGGTGGTGCAGATCGGCATCACGCTGGTGGGCGCGGTGGCTGCTGCGACCAGCGGTGCGGGGGCGGAAGAGTTTTTGTCGCCCTGGCTGACGGAAAAGCTGGGCGTGACGGGCAAGACGGCGGACGTGCTGGCGATTGCGATGGTGGTGCTGCCGCTTTCGGGGTTGACGATCATTGTGGGTGAGCTGGTGCCTAAAACGTTCGCGCTGCGCAATGCGGAGCTGGTTTGCCTGGCGCTTTCGCCCTGGATGCGGATGTTCGCGCTGATGGTGTACCCGGTGGTGCTGGTGTTTGAATGGATCACGAAAGTGGCGACGAGTTTTCTGATGCGCGGCATGGCCAACCCAGCGGGTGAAGCAGATGCGGGCCTGGGGGAACTGCGCGCGCAGGCGCACCTTTTGCGCACGGCGCGGATCCTGGGAGCGCATGAGGAGCGGATGATCGTGGGGGCGAGCAAGATCGCGCGGACGAAGATCAAGGATATTTTGCTGCCCGCTTCGGACATTGTGATGCTCGACCAGGGGGGGAAGCTGACGGAGCACATCATTACCGCACACCTGGAGGCGCATACCCGCTTCCCGGTGACGACGCGCAAGGGCGATGCACAGGGAATCGTGGGGTATGTGAATGTAAAGGAGCTGATCTTTCTTCCCAAGACGCATCCGGAGAACCCGGATATCAAGGAGATCACCCGGAGCCTGATTTCGCTTTCAAGCGATATGACGGTGAGCCAGGCGTTCAACAAGATGATGGGCGAGCATGCGCACCTTGCGCTGGTGCGCGACGAGACGCAGAAGATCCTGGGCATGGTGACGCTGGAAGACATCCTGGAAGAAGTGGTGGGGGATATTCAGGATGAATTCGACCGGTTTCCCAAGCACATGACGCAGGCGGGACGGCAATGGGTGGCGGGCGGCGGCGTGACGGTGGGGAAGGTGAGACAGGCGCTGGCGCGGCCTCTGTTTGCGCAGGAGGCGCCGGGTGAGACGGTGCTGGCGGACTGGATCGCCAGCCAGCACAAGGAAACGATCAAAGGCGGGGACGTCTTTGTGATGGACAAGGTGAAGTTTCTGGTGAAGAAGGTCAGACGGCACAAGATTTTGGAGACGCAGCTTGAGGCGGTGGAGTGAGGGGGGAAGTGTGATGTTGAGGAAAGAGGAGAATTGAGGGGGAATTTGTGGGGTGAATGGGAGGTCGGGCTGTTGCCCGAATACCCTCGCTGGCGCGTCGGGCTAACGTGTTTTTGGTGTGAGGTGGGTTGGTGATTTTTTGTTGGCACGTGCAAGACACACCGTAGCCCGCGGACGGTCTACGGTGTGCCACCCAGGAGGGGCGGAGGTTGCCGTGCTAATAGAGCTCCAGGACACGGTAGACGGTGACGGGGCCGATTTTGATCCAATCGTAGCTTTCGCCTTTTTGAGCGGACTCGGCGGTGACGTTTACGGATTCCGGAGTGCCGTCGGGGTTGAGGTCTGGGGTGAAGAGGTGAGGCTTGGATTTGTCGTCATTGAAGAAGCTGGCGGTTTTAATAGCACCGTTGCGGGGGATTCTGATCCACAGGGGGGGGGTGGGGATGGGGAGTTCCGCATCGGTGTTGGCTTTTTTGCTGGTGAGCGCCTGGGCGACATCGCGGTTGTAGTTGACGATGTGGAGGACGTGGCGGCCATTGGGGTGAGCGTAAAGGGCAACGCGCAGGGGGTTTTCCGCGGCCAGGGGCATGCGCTGGCCGGGCGTGGATTCGGTCCAGATTTCAAAGGGGCGGCTGCAGTCCTGGGACCAATTGATGGCGTCGATTTCCCCGATTTTCACCGTGGTGATCTGGCTGTAGTACGAGAAAAGCTTGGCAAGCCGGGTGGCGGAGTCGGCATGCTGGGCGATGGCCCATGGGCGGTCGTGATTGTCGAGGGTGGCCATGTTGCCAATGATGACGAGCTTGTGGGTGGGGTCGGTGAGTAGGAAGCGTTCAAGCGCCTTGATTTGAGCATCGGAGAGGGCGAGGACTTCCGGGAGGATGATGGTGCGGTAGGCGCTGAGATCGCCATTGACGCGGAACTCTTCACTGTCGAGGTTTTTGGCGTCCAAAACGGTTGGGTTGGCCCGGGCCGCAGCGTTGGCGAAACGGATGTTCTCATCCGAGCAGAAGACGACGGGGTATTGCCTGCGCACGAGGCTGGTGGCCACTTTGCGGAAGGTATCAAACGATTGCTTTTTGCCTGCCCAGGCGGACTGGCGGGGGATGATGACGCAGGTATCGGCGATCATGGCGGGCTGGACCGGGCTGGTTTTGCCGGCGCGGATGTGGGTGTCGAGCACATCGGTTTCGTGCGACTTGGCGAACTTTGTGTAGTTCTCCAGGACGGCGAAGGCTGCGGGGTCGGTGATGTTGTTGTAGAGGCCGGTGCCGGCGCCGCCCAGGGCCATGGTTTCGGAGAGGCCCACGCGGGTGCGCACGCCGTCGTAGCGGCCGATGGCGTAGGGCTTATCGCCGGCGAGGGCGCGCATGTAGAGTCCGTTGAGCCAACCGTCGTTTTCGTAATACGGGTTGGGGTTGCCTTCCGCGTCGACGGGCTTGATGTCACGGTTGTAATGATTGCCGGAGTACCAGAGATAGTTTTCTCCTTTGGCCCACATGGAAGCGGGGAGAAAGGAGCGTTCTTCGGTGATGCCGACATTGCCGATGTGGTTCCACTGGCCGAGGATGAGGTCTGGCTTTTTGGCGCGGCCGTTGACGATGAAGATTTCGTCCCAGGCTTTTTTGTAGGCGATGCCGGACCACTGGTAGGAGGCGAGGGTGAAGGGGGAAATGTCCTTGTCGGCGGGGTAGCCGGGGGTTTGACCGGGGATGTAGTCGAACTTGGTGGCGTCTAGGTCGTCGATCTTGAAATGGGTCTTAAGTTCCTGAGGGGTGTAGTTGTCTTTGAGGTAAGCCTTGAAGGAGGCCTGGCAGTGTTCGCAGGAGCAGTCCCAGCGGTAGTTGTAGCAGGTCATGACGCCGTCAACGCCGTTATCAATGGCGACGCGGAGCATGGAGGTGAGCATTTTGCGCGTGGCGGGGTTGTTGATGCAGAGGCCGTGGTACTGCACGTAGTGAGAGCGGACCAGCGGCTTGCCGGTGGAATCCCTGGCGAGGAGGTCCTGGTAGCTGGGGGAGGGCTTGACGCCCAGGAGGTTTGCGGGCCAGGTGTAGGAGTACCAGTCGGCGAAGTTGCCGGGGTTTTTGAGGTCGTCTTTTTCGGGGCCTTTGATGACGTTGGTGACGGTGAAGTGGGCGATGGATTTGCCGTTGTTGGCTTTGACGAGGGCGTGCAGGGTTCTCCATTGCTCAAGGCAGGCTTCAAGGCCGGAGACTGGGAGCTGCATGGGGTAGCCGGTGGAGGTTTTGAGATCGACATAGCCGTGGAACATGCCGCCATACCACCCGGCCTGGACGACGGCGGGCTGGACGGTTTCGATGTAGCGTTTGAACTCCGGCTTTTCGGTGGTGCCCCAGGTGACATAGAAGGAGCGGAAGCGCGGGGCGAGGCGTTCGAGTTTTTTGAAGTCGTAGGTTTCGATGACCTGGCCGGGGGCTGGTGCGGGGGCCGGGACAGGCTGTGCGTGGGAGGGCGATGAGGCGAGGAACAATACGAGCACCGACAGCAGGTATGTGGCGATCCGCATGGTGGTTTGTCCGATGTGATGAATAGAACGATTCCCCAAGGGTAGTTTAGTCTGCGGTGGGGAGTTTGGGGACTGAGGCCGGGGGATGGAGAGAGGAGATTCTTCAGCACCCATCGAGGGTGCTGAAGAATCAAGAAACAATCAATTGATCCTTTACCGGGGGCTGCGCTCGAAGACTCGCTGGCCCCCGGCTACAACCGGTCGCCCCGCTGGGGCGCAGAAAATGCCCAAGACGCAAGCGTCAAAACCGATGCGACTCAGTAACGTTGCTACCCGGACCTATGCGCTCGGAGGCCTGCACCCCAGGCTGTGATAGCGCCAGGGCGTTGACCCCTTTTAGAGAAGAGCGGGGGTTAACTGCTTTAGATTATGAGGAGTCGCCCGCGGAGGTGTTACAATTCCGGGCCACTTGGAATGAAGGGTTTACGCGCATGTCAACAGTTAACGTCACGCTTCCGCACCACAGCTATGACATCCACATCGAGCCGGGGATTTTGGCGCATCTGGGCCAGTATGTGAAAGCGGTTTCCCCTCATGGGCTGGCGGGGCTGATGATGGACCAGGCCGTGGTGGACCCGCATGGACGGGTGGCGCATCGGGCGCTGGAGGCCGCGGGGTACAAGGTGACGCTCGGCGAGATGAACGCGGGCGAAGAGCACAAAAACCTGACGACCATGGCGGGCCTGTATGAGCGGCTGGTGACGGGGAAGCTTGAGCGCAAGAGCCCGGTGATCGCATTGGGGGGCGGGGTGATCGGCGATACGGTTGGGTTTGTGGCGTCCACCTACCTGCGCGGCGTGCCGTTTGTGCAGGTGCCCACGACGCTGCTGGCGATGGTGGACGCGTCGGTGGGGGGCAAGGTGGGTGTGAACCTGCCTCAGGGGAAGAATTTGATCGGGAGCTTTTATCAGCCTCATGTGGTGGTGATTGATCCGCTGACGCTGCGCACGCTGAGCGCGCGGGAACTGCGCTGCGGGCTGGCGGAATGCGTGAAGCACGGCGTAATCCGGGATGGATCGCTGTTTGAATGGATCGGCGAGAACAATGAGAAGATCGCCCAGTTGGACCCGCAAACGCTGACGGTGCTGATCGCCCGGAACGTGGCGATCAAAGCCCGGGTGGTGATGAATGATGAGAAGGAGACGGGTGAGCGGGCGCATCTGAACTTCGGCCACACGTTTTGCCACGCCATCGAAGCGACTGCGGGGTATGGATCGGCAGACGGCTATCACCACGGGGAAGCAGTGGCGCTGGGCATGGTGGCGGCAACAGACCTGGCGGAAAAGATCGGGCTCTGTGAACGCGGGCTGTGCGATTCGATCGTACGGCTGCTCAAACGCGTGGGTCTGCCGACGTTCGCACCGAACCTGGCGGCAACGGATGTGCTGATCGACTCCATGCGTCTGGATAAAAAGGTGGCCGGCGGGAAGATCCGGCTGGTACTGCCCAAGCGGATGGGGGACGTGGTGATCACCAGCGAGGTGCCCGAGGCGGAGATTGCGGCGGCGTGGGAGCGGGTTCGGGTGGGGAGGTGAGGATTTTTGAGGCTGTTAGCGGGTATTCGGGCTGTGCCCGAATACCTCCGCTTGCGCGTCGGGATAACGGGTTTTTGCTGTGAGTTGGGGGGCGGGGTTTGATGTTGGTCCGTGGGAGAGCCGGCAGGATGCCGGCGCTTCAGTTTCGGGTGATTATTCGGGGGCGGGGGCCTGGGAGAGGGTTTCGGGGTTTGGGTTTGGATTGGGGGCTGGGCGGGGGCCGGGGCGGATGACAGCGTGGTTGGGGGAAAGCTGGCTTTCGTCCAGGAGCGGTTTTAAGTTGCCCAGGTCCGCGCCGATGGCGGTGGTGCCGATAACGAAGAGGCCAGCGCCGATGGCCATGGTGGCGGGGAGCGTCAAGACCCAGGCGGCTACGATGTTTCGGAGGGTTTTGAGCTGGACGCCGGACTTGCTGGCCACCATGGTGCCGGCGATGCCGGAGGAGAGGACATGGGTGGTGCTGACGGGCATGCCCCAGGCGCTGGCCATGCCGATGGTGGCCATGGCGACGACTTCGGCGCTGGCGCCCTGGGCGTAAGAGAGATGGGTTTTGCCGATTTTTTCGCCGACGGTGACGACGATGCGTTTCCAGCCGATCGTGGTGCCCATGCCCAGCGCGACGGCGACGGCGAGGATGACCCAGTCCGGCGTGTATTCGGTGGCGCTGACAAGGGTGCGCAGGTCTTTGCGGATGATGGCGCTTTGATGCGGGGAGACGTGGGAGGGGTGGGCGGCGATAAGGGTCTGCACGGAGGTCTGGATGCGCAGGAGGTCGGTGCGGATACGCCAGCGTTCGACCGGGTCGATCTGGTGGAAAGTGTTTTTGCCCTCGACACGGGAATGGATCAGGTCGATGCGGTCGGTGATCAAGCCGTGAGAGGGGCGCACGTCCACCAGAATGCCATGTGCGTCGGCCCCCGTTCGCGGGGAAAAGCCCATTTGAAAGTCCGTCAGGACAAAGGGGCTGATGTTGTCGGTGGTGAGGTAGGCGTCTTTGTTGATCTCCTTGACCTGGGCGCTTAAGGAGACGGCAGCGGCGCGGAAGTCCGCCAAGCCTTGGTGGGTGGTGTCCAGATTCAGGGAGTAGTGCAGCGGGAGCATGGCGATGAGCACGAGCATGACCATGCCGATGCCCTTTTGGCCGTCGTTGGAGCCGTGAGTGAGGCTGACGCCCGAGCAGGTGATGATGAGGATGGTGCGGACCCACCAGGGAGGCGTTTGATCCGGCTGGGCAGGGGCGAAGAATGCGGCGTCTTTGATAAAGAACCTAAAGATGAAGTAGCACACGTATGAAAGGGCAAAGCCCAGCAGCGGGGAGACCAGCAGGGCGAGACCGACGACCTGTGCGGCGTGCCAGTTGATGCCGAACATGCCGCGGCCGGTGAGCCAGGTGCTGGCCAGACCGACGCCGAGAATGGCGCCGACCAAGGCGTGGGAACTGGAGGCGGGGATGCCCAGGTACCAGGTGAGGAGGTTCCAGGAAAAGCTGGCGATGAGAAGCGAAAGAATCATGATGATGCCGACGCCGGAACCGGTGGCGACGAGAACATCGATTGGGAGAAGGTGGACCATGGCGAAGGCGACGGCGGTGCCGCCTAGCATGATGCCCAGAAAGTTACAGGCGCCGGCGAGGATGACGGCGGCCCAGGGCTTTAGGCTTTTGGTGTAAATGACGGTGGCGACGGCATTTGCGGTGTCATGGAAGCCGTTGACCATCTCAAAGGCGAAGGCCACGACCAAGGCCAGGACCAATAGCGCCCAATGCCATTGTGAGAGGAAAAATTCAGTGAGAGCAAGAGTCAGCAAGGGGAACCTGGGGTTGAAGAGCGGGGTAGTTTACCTTGAAGATGGGCGCGGGGTTGGGCGGCGGGGTGCGGTCGGAAAAGAGGGAGGGAGAAGATGGGGAGGTGTGGGAGAGAGGTGGCGGGTGCGTACGGTCAGCGGGAAGGGGACAGGCCCCTGGAAGAAGAGGGACAAGCCTTCTAAGCAGAGTCGAATTGGATGTGAAAGACCGGTGGGGGTCAGGCGGTTTGGGGGATGGGGGTGAAGGGGTCCTGGGTGTCGGTGACGCATTTGGCGAGGAGTTGGCGGTGGTGGTTGAGGATGGGGGCGGCGGTGGGGTTCAGGGCGAGGTTGGAGAGCTCGCCGGGGTCGGAGGCCATGTCGAAGAGGAGTTCGGGATTGCCGCCGTGGGAGAAGGCGATGTATTTGTGGGAGGGGGTACGGAGCATGCGCCCGCGGCGGGAGAGGTCTTTGGGGTCGGGCTGAAGTTCGCAGACGACCAAAGGCTGGCTGGGAAGGGAGGGGTTATCAAGGATGGGTTTGAGGGAGCGACCGGTGAGGGGGCAGGAGGGGGCGGCGCCGGCGTAGTCCAGGAGGGTGGGGAGGAGGTCGATGCCGGATGCCAGGTGGGGGATGGTGGCGTTTGGGGCGATGTGATGGGGGAGCTTGAAGATGAGGGGGACGGTGGCGGGCTCTTCGTAGAGCATGAGTTTGACGATCCATTGGTGGGCCGCCATGCCTTCACCGTGGTCGCTGGTGAAGACGACGAGTGTGTTGTCGGCGAGGCCCTGGGATTGGAGGGCGTCGGTGATGCGGGCGACCTGGAGGTCGACTTCCTCGATGAGTTTGTAGTACCGGTGGAGGTAGCCGCGCCAGTCGTCCAGGGACCAGCCAAGCGTGCGGATGGCTTCGGAGCCGTAGTAGTTGCGCTTGCGGCAGGCGGTGATGAAGTCGGGCTCGGCGGCATCGCGGGGGAAGTTTTGCGGGAGGGCGGGGCCGTGGCCTTCTGGGAGCGGAGTGATTTTGCGTTCGATGATGTCGTGGCAGATATCGTGAGGGTTGACGAGGGAGACGACCAGCAGGAAGGGATCGGGCTGGCCGGGGACCTGGTTACGGAGGAAGCGGATGGCGGCGTCGGCGGTGGGGGCGTCGGTGACGCTGCCCCGCTTGGCGTTGATGTCGGCTTGGATGGGGAGCATGTGGAAGCCGCGGAGGTCGGCGCCGGAGGTGAACTTCATGCCCTTGGTGAGGTGCCATTTGCCGGCGTAGGCGGTGTTGTAGCCGGCGGAGCGGAAGTGATCACCCATGGTGAGGAATTCGAGGCTGAAAGGGTCGTCGTTGACGTTCACGCCCACCTGATGGGGCATAAGGCCGGTCATCATCGCGGCGCGGGAGGGGCCGCAAACCGGGGAGGGGCAGTAGGAATTCAGGAAGCGCGTGCCGGTGCGGGCCAGGGCGTCCATGGCGGGGGTTTTGAGCCATGGGTTTTGCTGAGCGCAGGACATGGCGCGCAAAGATTGTTGATCGGTGAAGACAAGCAGAATGTTGGGGCGGCCGTTGGGTTTAAGGCGCATGTGCGGTGTCCGGAGATTTAAAATCCATGGATTGAGATTTGAAGATATACAAGAAGTGGGGAACCTGGCTACAGAGTACACTTTTGCCATGAAAATGAGCTGGGTTATTTTTGCGGCGGTGGGGCTGGTGCTGATGGCGCAAGGGTGCGAGACGCCCAAGGATGCGTATCTGGGGCCGGAGAAAAACCCCGCACTAAAGCCGGTGGACGATGGAACACCATTGCAGACGCCGGCGGTGGGCGAGATCAAAGAGATGGTGGCGGCGAAGGCCAGGACGCCGGTGGTGGTGGATGGGGAACTCAACGATGAAGTTTGGAAGCGCGCCAGAAGCTACCCGCTTGCGGTGACATGGCGGGTGAATGGCCTGCGGCAGAAATTGGTGGAGCCGGGAAGCGTGCAACTGGCATGGGACGACACCTACCTGTACATGGCGGGACGGCTGACGGACCTGGACGTGGTGGCGGAGATCGATCAGGATCATGTGCTGAGCTACGCCGCATGCGATGCGATTGAATTGTTTTTGAAGCCCGATGCGCACCTTTGGTATTGGGAGCTTTATGGGACGCCCAACAGCCGCAAAACGGTGTTTTTGAACCCGTCGCGCGGGCGGACTCAGTTGACGTCGAAGGTTCAACGTAAATCCGGCATGGTGGTGAAGGCCAAGGTGGCGGGGACGCTCAACGATTGGATGGAGAAGGATGAAGGCTGGACGGTGGAGATGGCGATTCCGATTGCGGAATTAAAGTCGATGGGTGATGGGTTTGATGAAAATACGCCCTGGAAGGTGCTGGTGGGACGGTACAACCATTCGGCGTATCACGAGGTGATCAGCGGGGAGATTTCGAGCGCGCCGACGCTGACGAGCGCGGACTTTCATTTTCATGAGTTGTGGGCGAGATTGAGGTTGGAGAGGTGAGGAGAAGAGGGGATGTCGCGTGTCCCGCGTCAAGAGCAGGGTAGAAGCATTTGCCGATTCCCACGCGCCCGGGTGACGGGTTGTCGGGTGTCCATGAGGAACCCAGGGAGAATCATGCCGCAAAATGGCATTCACCCTTAAGTGGCATGAACTTGATCGACGCCCGCCGATAATCAGATACCCCCGGTGCATGTGCCCACAAACTACCCAAAATGCTTTTACCCTGAGGTCAAGAGTTGGGAGGGTTTAAGTTCGGGCTGGCGGGTCGAGGTTCTGAGGTTTTGTTGCACCGATTTGTGGGCGGGGCGGGGTTGGTGATTCGTGTATCAATGGGTCGGGGGTGCGGCGTGGTGGGCCTCGTGGACTCGGCCGCACCCTACAAAGCGGATTTTATTTTTCCCAGCGGGTGGGGCTGATGCCTTGGGCGGATTCCTTCATGCCTTCGGGACGGTTGGGCAGATCAAAATTGATACGCCGGGTGTTGAGGCTGCCCATGAGCGCTCGCATGACGGGAGGGAGGGCTGCGATTTTGGCTTCGTCGCGCTCGGCGACTTGGGCGATGGGGCCGGCCCAGGCGGGGCGGTAGGCGATGGCGATGAGGCGGCGGTCTTCAGAGGAGAAATTGGGGTAATTGGCGTGGAAGACCTTTTGATTGATGATCGCGACGCTGCCGGGGGGGAGCGTGACCATGACTTCGTCGGGGTGGTTGAGGTAGCGGTTGTAGGGTTGGCCGTCTTTGTGCATGGAGAGGTGGGAGCGGGGGATGACTTTCAGCGGGGAACGCTCGGGGGTGAGGTCGTCGAGGTAGAAGAGGACGCGGACGAGGCAGGGGCTGGAGGCCTCGACGCCGAAGATTTTGCTGCCGTAAGGCTGGGAATCGGTGTGGATGGCGATGCCGGGGTGGGTGGGGCGCGAGAGGGCGTAGGTGAAGGAGGTGCAGATGAGATCATCGCCGAGGAGCTTTTGGAGGAAGTCGAGGATGACGGGGTGGGTCATCAGGGTGTGGGTGTGGGGGAGGTCGCGGAAGTAGAGGTCGGTGCAGGAGCGCTGGTTCTGGCTGTAGTCGGTGGGGTTGGTGGGGAGCTGGTCGACTTCCGCTTTGATGGAGGCGATGAGGCTGGGCGAGAGGATGGAGGGGAAGGCGACGAAGCCTTCGAGCTCGATGGATTTAACCCGCTGGGCGTGGGTGAGGGTGTGCCACGGCGTGTTGTCGCGGTTGGCGGTGGGGAGGGATTCGCGGGAGTTGGTGGGACGGGTGTCCATGGTCGCTTCCTGGGGGGATGGAACTGATATATTAGTTTTGGAGTGGGAGGTGTGCAAGAAGGGGATTTGAAATTTGCAATTTAAAATTTGTAATTTCCGGAAGGCGGAAGCCAGCCGTTTTTGATGGGTTGACCGCAATGCTGTTGCAGCCGCGTTGATTGGCCCCAAACACTCGAAAGTCCAATTCGATGTCGCGCTTTGGAGCCCATTGCCAGGGTGCGGCTTCGTCAATTACAAATTTTAAATTGCAAATTACAACATCAGGCTTTGGCGAGGGCTTCCTTGGCGGCTTTTTGCCATTCGTAGAGGGAGCGCTTGGAGGCGTCGACGTTCAGGAGGGGCATGGGTGGGTTGGGGCCGGCGAGGCGGGCGGTGCGGGAGATGTTGCCCTGGACGTGGACGACGAGGCGTTCGGCGACGAGGGTGGATTCACCCCAGTAGATGGGGTAGGCGTCGGCGGCGCGGTATTCGAAGATGAGGGTGCGACGGCCTCTGGGGGAGAGGTTGGGCAGGGAGGAGTGTGGGGTGAGGCAGTGCATGAAGATGGCGCTGCCGGCGGGGGCGGCGAGGGGGACGGGCTTGCCGTAGGCGTGGGAATCGATGGGTTCCATGATCATGCCGGCGAAGGAGCCGTCGGGGAGGGTGTGGGTGAAGTAATGGGTGTGGTTGCGGGGGAGGACCTGGAGGCAGCCGTTGGTCTCGTCGGCGTCGTCGAGGTAGACCAGCAGGGTGACGAGGCTGTCGTTGGTGTGGGGGAAGTAGGTCATGTCCTGGTGCCACTCGACGGAGGAGCCGACCTTGGCGGGCTTCATGTTGAGCTTGCTGTGCTGGATGGCGAGGT
>CAZIWA010000032.1:41947-45996 GCA_964542875.1 uncultured Phycisphaeraceae bacterium | reverse complement strand
TCTTTTTGGCCTCTTCATCCTTAATTAAACCGTATTAGGGAGAGGGTGTTCTTCCTCTGAATCTGTTCTGCTTCCTTCTTTCTGAACCTCATCTGCAAAATCTATCATGCACCCGCCATTCCCCCTTTATCATGTATCCATGCGCACCCAATCCCTCTTCATCGCCCTCCTCCTCCTCGCCCCTCTGGCCCTCCCGGGTTGCGACACCTCCGAACAGGCCGCCATGCAGCCCAAGGAGCAGCGCACCACCCCCTATTTCACCCTTGAACTCAAAATGAGCGACAAATCCGGCCGCGCCACGCTCTTTAAAATCGACCGCAACGGTTATTTCTCCTTCGGCGGCGGGCGCGATGCCGTCCTCGAACAGACCAATTCCGTCGGCTTCCTCACCAATGCCCAGCTTCAACAGGTGCTGGACCTCGTCTCCCGCGACAAACTCGTCGAAACCAAAGACCGTGTCCTTAAAACCTCCGAAAAAGTCACCTGGAAATTCCGCTTCAAGGGGCCTCAGGGCGATGTCGATGTCACCTCTCTGGACAACGAACAACCCGGCCTCAAAAACCTCCACAACCTGCTCATGGACCTGCGCAGCAGCTACAGCCACAACGTCCCCTACCTGCAAACCCTCGAAGACCCCTCCCGCCCGGCGAGGTAAACCCTCCCCGCCACCGCATTGCCTCTTACGCATCCGGCTTTGCCCATAAACTCTGAGGCAGGTCGGCAAAGGCCATGATCTTCGCTCATAAAATCCCTCAACTGCTGGAGAAAACCCGGCATTTCCATTATCATTTACCCCTTACAAAACCCACGCGCCCGCATCGGCGGGCGATGCATCCCTACCTCTTGAATCCGTAATTCCCATGACCATCGCCATGCAGCCCGAAGAGTCACAGCCCAGGCGCCGGCCACAGCAGCAAACCCAGGAGCGCCAGCACATGGAGTTCCTTGTTGAGGAAAAAACCCTCCAAGGCACCGCGCTCGCCCAGCAAGCCATCATCCGCGGCGTCAAATGCCTCCTGGACCTCCAGGCCAAGCCCGGCTACTGGTGCGCCGAGCTCGAAGGCGATTCCATCCTTCAAAGCGAATACATCCTCCTCAAATACATCACCGGCCAGGAAAACGACCACCGGCTCCCCCTCATCGCCAACTACCTGCGCACCCAGCAGCAGGAAGACGGCTCATGGAACCAATACCCCGGCGCAAAGCCCGACATCAGCGCCACCGTCAAAGCCTACTTCTGCCTCAAGCTCATGGGCGACAGCCCAGACGCCCCCCACATGGCCAAAGCCCGAAAGCTCATCCTTGAGCTTGGCGGCGCCGAAAAGTGCAACAGCTTCTCCAAGTTCTACCTCGGCGCCCTGGGCCAGGTGAGCTACGATTCCCTCCCCTCCATCCCGCCGGAAATCATTTTCCTCCCCCACTGGTTCCCCTTCTGCATCGACAACATGGCGGCCTGGACCCGCACGATGATCACCACCCTGAGCATCGTCACCACCTACCGCTACCAGCGCCAGACGCCCCTCCCCGTCGGCATTGACGAGCTCTTCAAAGACCCCGCATCGCGCACCAAAGTCCAGCGCAACGAGCACGCCAACTACCACTGGAGCACCGTCTTCCTCAGCATCGACGCCGGCCTCAAGGTTTACGACAAGCTCGGCAAGCACCCCTTGCGCAAGGCCGCCATCGAAAAAACCATCCAGTGGATCATCGACCACACTGCCCAGTCCGAAGGCATCGGCGCCATCTTCCCCCCGATGGTCTACATCCAGATCGCCCTGCGCGCCGTCGGCTACCCCGCCGACCACCCCCTCCTCCAGCACTGCGAAAAAGTGCTCGACGATCTCATGATCTACGACTGGGATAAAAACCAGATCCGCATCCAGCCCTGTTTCAGCCCTATGTGGGACACCGGCATCGCCGCCTACGCCCTCACCGAAGCCGGCCTGGATCAATCCCACCCGGCCATGAAGAAATGCGCCCAGTGGCTCGTCTCCAAGGAATGCAAGGTCGTGGGCGACTGGTCCCTCAATGCCCGCTACCCCGTCGAAGCATCCGGCTGGTATTTTGAATTCCTCAATGAGTTCTACCCCGACTCCGACGACACCGCCATGGTCGCCATGTCCTTGAAGAAGATCGGCGGCGACGCCGCCATCGCCGCCGCCAAACGCGGCGCCGAATTCATCTTCACCATGCAGAACAACGACGGCGGATGGGCCGCCTTTGACCGCACCGAAGACCGCCCCATCCTTGAATACGTCCCCTTCGCCGACCACAACGCCATGCAGGACCCCTCCTGCCCGGACATCACCGGCCGCGTCATCGAAGGCCTGGGCCACATCGGCTACACCGCGGATAACTCCGCCGTCGCCAACGGCATCGACTACATCAAAACCAAGCAATTCCCTGACGGTTCCTTCTTCGGCCGCTGGGGTGTCAACTACATCTACGGCACCTGGCAGGTCCTCGCTGGCCTCAACTCCGTCAAGTACGACATGAGCCACGACTGGACGCAAAAAGCCGGCCAGTGGCTCCGCAGCGTGCAAAAAGAAGACGGCTCCTTTGGCGAAACCGCCGACAGCTACGAAGACCCCTCGCTCAAAGGCCAGGGCCCTTCCACCGCCAGCCAGACCGCCTGGGGCACCATGGGCCTCATGTCCGTCTACGGCCCCAACGACCCCGGCGTCATCAAAGGCATCGAGTGGCTCTCCAAAACCCAGCTCCCCGACGGCAACTGGCATGAGCCCCACTTCACCGGCACCGGCTTCCCCAAGGTCTTCTACCTCCGCTACCACTACTACAAAACCTACTTTCCCATCATGTGCATCGGCCGTTATTTGAAGCTCAAAGGCCTCACGCCCGACGAACTCAAAGACGTGCGATAACCTCCGTTTCTGGGTGGCGCAGCACGCCTCAAAGGCGTGCTGTTCCTTGACGTGGCCACCACTTATGCCCAAGATCAACGCCTCACTTTCCTTCTGATCAGACCCTGGCCCTCAATTTCAAGCCCTCTTCCTCCGGAGTTCCTCATGATTCGCATTGGCCTCATCGGTTGTGGCACCCACGCAAACTGGGCCGTCGTCCCCGCCATCAAAGGCGCATCCGACGTGCTCGAATTCGTCGCCGCCTGCGACATCAACCAGGCCAATGTCGATCGCACCGATGCCGGCAACACCTCTCTCAAGCGCTATACCGACCATAAAAAGATGATCGCCGAGGCCAGGCTCGACGCCGTCTACATCGCCACCTTGCCCGACACCCACGCCAACATCGCCATTGATGCGCTCAACGCCGGCCTCCACACGCTCATTGAAAAACCCATGGCCCACACCGCGGGGGAATGCGAAGCCATCCTCACCGCCGCCCACAAGGCCGGTAAGCAGGTCGCCGTGAACTTCGAGCTTCGCTACCACACCGAAATGATGAAAATCCGCGAATGGGTCCAGACCGGTCGCCTGGGCCGGGTTCGCGCCATGCACATCCAGAATTTCTGGGACGGCCACAAGATTTTCGGCGACATTGGCGCCCGCCGCAAACGCCTCACCAACCTCGCCGGTTGCCTGGATTGCGGCGTCCACAAAGCGGACCTCGCCCGCTACTTCCTCGCCGGCCACTCCTGGACTTCCATCTCCGCTCGTGGCCGCTGGTTCGGCGAAGAAGTCGCCTTCCCCAGCCACACCTCCGTCCTCGCCGAACTCTCCTCCGGCACCCTGGTCACCTTAAACGCCAGCTTCGCCTACACCGCCTACACCCAAAATGCCAAAGCCTACTCCGACGTCTGGACCATCGTCGGCGATAAAGGCGTCATCAACTTCTTCGAAGACCGCATCCAGCCCAGCATCGTCCGCCTGCACTCCGACACCCTCAGCGAAGAAATAAACGTCGCAAGCCAGAGCCACGCCAGCGTCATGGTCGACACCTGCCGCGACTTCGCTCAGGCCTGCATCACCGGCAAAGCCCCCGTCCGCCTCGCCACTGGCCTCGACGGCCTCCAGGCCCAGATCTTCGTTGACCGCGCCAACAACGACGCCGTCAAGCACCGCCTGGATTAA
>CAZIWA010000032.1:23698-41847 GCA_964542875.1 uncultured Phycisphaeraceae bacterium | reverse complement strand
CCAGATCTTCGTTGACCGCGCCAACAACGACGCCGTCAAGCACCGCCTGGATTAACCCCGCAAACACAACGACATCTTTTTCCCCCTCTCCCTTTGGGAGAGGGCCGGGTGAGGGCCGCTCACGTCTCCCCCTCAACGCAACGATTTTTTCGCCCCCCTTAACTCCTCAAGGCTATCGCATTTGGATGGGGGTGCCTGGGGCTGCCATCTGCGGCTGCCCCGGAATCTCGTTGGTTTTCCAAGCCCAAACAGTTCTGCCTATATGCCCCAACCACATGACTCGAGCGGTTTTCACCCAAATGCGATTGCCCCCTTAACTCCTCCCCTCCTCTTCCCTCCTCACCTTTTCCCTTGTACCTTATCCCTTTTACCTTTCTCCAGGCTTCCCATGACCACCCCACGTGAACGCGGACTCCAAGCCGGCCGCGCAGCCGGCGCGGCAGTCAAAAACAACCACACTGCCGCCATGCTCGCCCAGTTCGCAGAGTGGCGCATCCTCTACCCCACCATGAAAGAGGACTTCGCCCAGGCCATCATCAAGTGCGACGCCACCCGCCTCGCCGACGAGCCCGACTACGCAAAATTCCCCGAACTCCGCGGCCACATCGATCTCCTCAAAGCCGAACGCGAAGGTTTCCGTGAAACCTCCGGCTACGGCGACCTGGAAACCGCCCACTTCTTCTCCGCCTGGTACTTCCAGACCCGCATCCTTGAATCCCAGCACCTGGGCCGCTGGGACATCCTCACCGCCAACGGCTGCACCAACATCTTCATCCCAGGCGGCATCGACGGCGTCACCCTCGGCGATAACCGCGACATCGCCCTCCTCGACGACATGTCCGGCCTCGCAAACTCCAACCCCGGCTTCCTCTTCCGCAACAACGCCAAAGGCGTCCACGGCGTGCAAGGCGGCGTCTCCTCTGCGGTCTGCCTCGATGACGCCCCCAAATGCTCCTTCCCCGCTGATCCCTTCCGCTATCACCACCTCCTCCCCCAGGAGTTCTACAACGACATCGACGTCATGATCGGCTTCCTGGAGCGCTACAACGAATTCTGGGGCCCCGGCAACAAAATCCTCGTCGACACCAGGCACCGCGCCGTTGTATTTGAAAAAACCAACTGCCTCGTCGCCCACCGCAAAGCCGGTCCCAACGGCGAGGCCGCCATCACCGCCTGCGCCTATCTCGATGACCGCCTCCACGCCCACCAGCTTGAGCGCTGCCGCCGCGCCGCCGCCATCAAAGGCGAAACCGAGGAAAACTCACTCGAAATCAACTACCACTCCGGATCGCGCCTGCGCTACCGCCGCCTCGTCTCCCTCACCGAAAACGCAGCCAAGGCCAAGCCAGACATCTGGACCGCGCTCGACATCGTCGCCGACCACGCCGTCCCCTACCCCGACCGCATCTGCCTCGCCGGCGAAGCCAAAGGCTCCGACAAACGCAACCCCAAGGAAAACTGGTCCGTCACCCAGCACGCCGCAGTCATCTCCGGCCCTCACCAGCGCGCCCTTTACCGCGCCGTCCAAAGCCGCCAGGACCCCAGGCCCGTCTACGAATACACCCCCAAACTCATGCTCGGCCCCGGCGTCAAAATGCAGCCCCAGTGGCAAGCCGAAATCGACTCCGGCAAATGCATACTCGCCCAACCCGAAGAGTAAGCCGCTCCAATCCGGATGGGACAGCACGGCCCGAAGCAGTGCTGTGTCTTGCACGCGCTCACTTAACGCCGCAACGCTGCACCCGTCTTCCCCCCAGAAAAGTATGGTTCCTGCTCTTTTCCGGCCTGACTGAAATGTTTTCAGGCAGAGTCTAATCATGTGTATATCAATTTCGATGTTTCCGCAATAGTCTCGGCCAGAAAACCCTTTCCCTATCATGGGAAAGATGGCCCGTTACTCCGGAATGGATGAGGACGTTCCTGGCTTCCTGCTCCGTCTGGCAGTTTTCAGACAAAGCGAAGGGCCGCATACAGCCAAACCTCTTTCTCTTCCCGCCGCTCCCACCCTCTTAATCCCAATCAAAAATTCCGTCTCTGCGTCCAGCATCTTCCCCGCTTTCCATTATCATGGAAAGCCTTCTCCATTTTCACTCAGGGTTCCCATGCTTCCTAAATTCAACCCCCGCCTCGACGGCTTTGCAGACCCCGCCTCCCAGATCCATCGCGACCAAACCCATCGAGCCCACGCCTTCCTCGACGCCAACAATAAAAAACGCCACGCCCTCTCCAGCCCGGAGGATGTTGCAGCTTGGGTCACCCGCATCCAAGGCGCCTTCCTCTCCGGCATCGGCGGCTTCCCCGCCAGCGCCCCCCCGGCTAACCTCAACGCCAAAACCACCGGCACTATCGACCAGCCCCACTACACCATTGAAAACGTCATCTTTGAATCCCTCCCGGGCTGGTACGTCACCACCAACTTCTACCTCCCCAAAAATCGCACCGGCCTTGTCCCCGGCGTCGTCGTCTTCTGCGGCCATTCCGGCACCGGCAAAGCCTATTACCAGGGCGTCGCCGGGCTCCTGGCGCAAAACGGGTTTGCCGCACTCATGGTTGATCCCTTAGGGCAAGGCGAACGCCTGCAGATGATCGACCGTGCCACAGGCGCTCAGATCGTCCCCTGGTGCACCCTTGAACACACTCACATCGGGCTCGCCTCTTCTCTCCTTGGCGAAAACATCAATCGCTATTTCATCTGGGACAATCTTCGCGCCGTCGATTACCTTCTCTCCCGTCCTGAAATCGACAAAACCAAAATCGCCGCCACCGGCAACTCCGGCGGCGGAACCCAAACCACCTATCAATGCCTCTTTGATTCCCGCCTCGCCGCAGCCGCCCCAAGCTGCTACGTCAACGCCCGCAGGGAATTCCTCCAGTCCCGCAATCCCCACGACGCCGAACAAAACGTCTTTGGCACCTTCCCCAATTCCATCGACTTTCCCGACATGCTCATGGGCGTCGCCCCCAAGCCCCTGCTGCTCCTTTCCGCCGCGTATGACTTCTTCCCCAACGAAGGCACCCAGTGGACGTTTGATGAGCTCAAGCGCATCTACGGCCTTTTCGGCAAGGAATCCAACCTGGAATGGTTCGTGGACGACGCCATCCATGGCTTCTCGCACCCTTTGCGCTGCGCCATGGTGAAGTTCTTTAACAAGCACCTTCTCGGCAAGCCTGAAGCCCAGTTGAACCTCACTCCTGCGCCCGAGGTTTCCACCGAAAAGCTCAACTGCACCAAGTCCGGCCAGTTGCTTATGGACTTTGATGTCCCATCGCTGATGGATGCCACCGTCGCGCGAATCCCAAAAAAGTACGCCGTCACCAAAGATCAGGTCCGCGCCAAAGTCCGCGCCCTTGTCCACCATGAGCGCAACCCCGGCAAGCTTCACGCGCGACTGGTTGAAACCCGAAACTCCATTGGTATTTTCGGCCAGAAGCTTTTCTTCTATTCCGAAAAATCCATCGCCGTCTCCGGCCTTATCGCCAAGCCGGAAAAGGCCCAGGGCAAGCTTCAGGCCACGCTTCTCCTCCTCCCCGAAGGCACGGACCTCGCCTGGGAATGGGACTTCCTCACCCGCTGGTCGCACCTCTGGACAGGCAATCGCCTGCTCATGATCTTCGACCCCCGCGGCCTCGGCGCCGTCAAAACCGACACCACCACGCCCGGTGATGAAACCCGTCACTACGGCACCAACTTCATGCACGCCTACAACGCCTGGATGCTCGGCGATAACTTCGCCGCCGCCCAGGCATACGACATCACCCGCGCATTGGATTACCTCCGCTCCCGGCCCGATGTCGACCCTGACAACATCGGCATCCACGCGCAGGACTCCATCGCCTTCGCAGGCCTTCTCGCTGCCGTCGCAGATGGCCGCCTTAAGCGCCATGCCTTCCCCGGCCTCCCGGAGTCTTACGCAGCCGAGCTGGCGAAAATCGCCTACGACCGCCGAAAACTCGCCGAGACCAACACAATTCACGGCATGCTTGCGGAATTCGACATTCCGCAATTACAAGCCGCGCTTTAAACCCAACTAGGCAATTTCCCGAAAATCTAGGTTAAAAATAAGTACCAGCCCTTTGGGTAATGGCAGCAGAGGTGCCATTTTTATCCCCATAAAACTCATTTCGCGTGAAATAAACCCACCAAAAATAACCATCGCAACTGCAATATTCTATTGAATTTACCTCGTCACGCCCCTATCTTTCTTGGGTCGTTTTAATGTGCCAACCCGCACCTTCTTTAATCTACTCATTATGACCAACGATCCATTTAACGACTTTCTCTTGCAGCAAGCTCGTATTGTCATCAATGATCGCCCTGCTGGTCTTTTTGTCACCAACGGCACAGGCGGTTTTCCCACCGCGCGCTATTGCCTTGGCATTGCCAACAAAAACCTCACTCGCTTTTACCTCCTCACACGCGCCAGCACCCGCAAGCTTTATGAGCTTGACGTTCAACCCGCCTGCACCTGGGTTTTCGCTTCCGAAGACCAGGAAGACGTCGTCACCGTCTCCGGCATCGCCCGCCAGTTGGATTCCTTCCTCGCTGTTGATGCGGAGTGGAACATCCTTCTCGAAAAGCTCAAGCGTTACGAATCCGGCCCCACCCGCCAGCAAGACAGTTCGTTTCTGAGCATGGTCGGCGTTGAAGTCGTCGCCAAGCGTGTTGAACTCCTCAGCACCCGCCTCAAGCTGCACTCCCCCACGTCCATCGAACTCGCCCACGAAGAATCCCACTCACCAGCCCGCCGCTGACCCCACAAGCCACTCATTCGTCTGGTCAGGCCCCGTATTGCCTGTCAGGTAGAGACGCCACACCGTAGCTCATCCTACGGTGTGGCCGCCATTTGGGCCCGCAAAGTACCCCCGTTCCCACGCTCGACGTCCATAATTCGTAAATCGTAAATCCCGCCCCCTCCGCCCTCGCCTATTTCCTATAAAATAGGCCCCCCGATCCTCCGGAAAGACGCACCCCGCAATGACATCTGGCCACAACCGCGATAAAGAAATTGCCCGCAGGCGCACCTTCGCCATCATCTCCCACCCCGACGCCGGCAAAACCACGCTCACCGAAAAGTTCCTCCTCTACGGCGGCGCCATCAACCTCGCCGGTGCCGTCAAATCCCGCAAAACCCAGAAGACCGCCACCAGCGACTGGATGGAAATCGAAAAGCAACGCGGCATCTCCATCTCCTCCACCGTCCTCCAGTTCGAATACTCCGGCTACTGCGTCAACATTCTCGACACACCCGGCCACCGTGACTTCTCCGAAGACACCTACCGCGTCCTCACCGCTGTCGACTCCGTCGTCATGGTCATCGACGCCGCCAAGGGTATCGAACCGCAAACCCGCAAACTTTTTGAAATCTGCAAGCTCCGCAAAATCCCCATCTTCACCTTCATCAACAAGATGGACCGCCCCGGCAAACCCCCGCTGGACCTTATCGACGAGATTGAAAAAGTCCTCGGGGTCAGCACCCTTCCCATGAATTGGCCCCTGGGCACCGGCCCGGAATTCAAAGGCGTCATCTCCCTGGCCGATAAGATGGCCCACGTCTTTGAACGCAACCCAGGCGGCGCACGCCGTGCCGAGGAAGTCATCGTCCCACTCGACGAAATGGCCAACAACCCGGACGTCCCCGCCCATGTGCTCAACGAAGCACTCGATGAACTCAGCCTTCTGGAAGGTGCAGGCGCTGAATTCGACTTGAATGCCATCCACACCGGCGCGCTCTCGCCGCTGTTCTTTGGTTCCGCGATGAACAACTTCGGCGTTCAGTCGCTTCTGGATTCTTTCCTCAAGCTCGGCCTCCCGCCTCAGCCCAAGCCCAGCAAGAACGGCCTCATTGCCCCTGAGCAGCCCGGCTTCTCCGGCTTTATCTTCAAGATTCAAGCCAACATGGACCCCAACCACCGTGACCGGATCGCCTTCGTGCGCATCTGCTCCGGCCAGTTCCAGCGGGAAATGGACGTCATCCTCGTCCGCACCGGCAAACGCATCCGGCTCTCCAGCGCCCACAAGCTCTTCGGCCGCGACCGCGAAACCCTTGAAGAAGCATGGCCCGGCGACATTGTCGGCATCCTCGGCCACTCCGACTTCCGCATCGGCGACACCCTCACCGAAAAATCCGGCGTCGAGTTCGCCCCCATGCCCACCTTCGCCCCGGAAATCTTCGCCTACCTTCACAGCGACACCACCGCCCAGTTCAAGCGCTTCCGCGACGGTCTCGACCAGCTCCTCCAGGAAGGCGTCGTCCAGGTCATCCAGATGCCCGGCGCCACCGCCCGCGTCCCCATGCTCGGCGCAGTCGGTCAGCTCCAGTTGGAAGTGGTGCAATACCGTCTCAAGTCCGAATACGGCGCAGACTCCCGCCTGGAACGCACCAGCTGGCAGATCATGCGCTGGATCCACCCCAGCACCGATCCCGCAGTCATCGAAGCCATCAACTGGCCCACCTCCTGCCAGGTCGCCATCGATCAAATGGGCCGCAAGGTCATCCTCTTCGACGGCCAATGGGGCATGCAGTATTTCATGGACAAAAACCCCAAGGTCATCCTGTCAGACAACACGCTGTTTTAAAGCAACACGCAGACTAGCCCAGGATAAGCATGTCTTACTTATCCCTTTTACCTTGTCCCTTGTACCTTTCTTTCCCCTCACCCAAACGCCTTCGCCAAAAACGCCGCAACCTTCTTCCCTGACCACTGGTGATCCGCTTCAAAAATGTCGTCCTCGACATTCCCCGGCACGCCAAACGTCTTGTAGATCTTCTTGATCTTCACCAGCGCATCACGCGTCGCCTGAATCGGGAAGATGTCGTCTTTCGTCCCCGCTTCAATCAGAAGCGGCCGCGGCGCAATCAGTGCCGCCAGGTCCGTCATATCCAGTTTCTGCGCCACGCCGGGGATGAAGTTGCACACGCAGTGATGCATTGCCATCACGGAGTGCTTGAACGAATTGAAATACCCCGAAACCACTGCGGCCTTGATCCTCGGTTCCACTGCTGTGGTCCAAAGCGTCATCTGCCCGCCGCCGGAAATGCCCATCAACGCAATTTTATCTGCATCCACGAAGCTTAACCCTTGAAGGTAGTCGATGCTCTTTTGGATATCGTTCACCCGGATGCGCGCCAGGGTATAGCCCAGCATCAGGCTTACGTTGAATGCTGCCTGGCAGCCCGATTCGCTGCTCTTGCCTTCGATCATTGCCGTGTCGCGCCGATCGCCAAACCCCATTGGTTCCACTGCGATCGTCGGATATCCCAGCCGGACTGCCTGCAGCGCGTAATCCTTCTGGTACCCCTGGCCCTCAGGCCGCGCGTTGCCGTTGCGATCCAGCGCCACCAGATCCTTAGCACCGACGCCATGCCCGGGCGTCGCGATCACTGCGGGGAGCTTCTTCCCGCGGGACGCCGACACGCCGTCTGGCACGCAAAACCATGCCAGCGCCTGAATACCCGGCCCCGTGTTGATTAACAGCTTCTGTCGGGTGTACCCATCAAGCTGCACCTTCTCCAGCACTTTCACCTTAAACGGCACAGACGGCACCGCTGGCCCCAGCGATTCTTCAAACGCTTTCACGGCTTTCTTCTGCCACGCCTTGGCGGCCTTCACATCTTTCGCATTAAAACTGAGGGTTGGCGTCTTGGGCATCCACGGCATCAGCGCCGGACGAATGGTCAATCCCGTACCCGTCATGGTCACGACTTTGGCTGCGTCTGTTTGAGACATTGAAAACCTGTTTTTGAAGGTGCTCGATCTGCCCTCAGGAGAACGTTTCACGAACCGGTTGATACAATATTGCTTCGTGGAACTCCGGGCGGTGCATGAGCATCTGACGTTACACGACCGGCGCATTCCGGGCAAATGACATCACATTTGGGGGCCTTTGGGTCATGAGTCAACAACCTTACGAACCCTATTCAGTCTATAAGCCGAAGCCTAAACCAAAAGCCACTTACGACGACACAGACCGCCTCGGCTTCGCCAGCCTCGTCGGCTTTGGCGGCCTGCTGATGGCGGTCATCTACACCGGCATCTGCGCCCTTTTCCTCGCCTGTACTCCTCTTTCGATCAGCAATTTCTTCATCTTCTGGATCTTCATCGCCATCGCCGGCACCATGGCCGTCTTCTCCAGCCGCATTCTCGCAAAAGCCATGAATCTCGGCTCTCAACCAGGCCTCATCATGATCGGCTGGTGGGGGCTTCATCTGTTCATGCTCGCTGCTTTCTGTCTCCTCCTTGATTTGACCAACCCTTCCCTCAGGGTGGCTATTTTTTATCTGACGATCATTGTGACTGCGGCTTCCTTTTCGGTCGTAAAGCTCACCGAAGCCAAAGCGGGCAAAGCCCTTCTCAACGCCGTCATTCTGTACCTGCACAGCGCCGTCTGCCTGGGCTTGGCCATCCTGCCCTCAATGGCTGTCGGCTTTGCAATCACCACCAAGCCCAACCCCGCCAAAGAAATCCCCTGGCTTCCTCAGCAACTCATCGGACCGTACTATCAGGACAAAATCAGCCTCGGCCGCATGAGCCTTTTCTTTCCGGCCACCTACGCCAAACGAAACGCCGACTACCAGAAAACCATCAAGCTCCTTGAAGCCGAACACAAACCCAAAGGTTCGGGTTCCACCCAGCAGATGGCTTCCTCGCCCCAGCAATCCGCCCCCCAGGCCCCGCCCAAGACCCGCGAGCAGATCGAGGCCGAAGAACGCCAGAACTATCTCAACTCCCTCACCCCCACCAGGCGGGAATTCTTCCTCCTGGGCCCAGAGTCCGCCGAAGCTTCTTACACCACCGGCCTCACCAAGCTCATCACGGCCAACGCCCAAAACCCCTCCGATGAATTCATCTCCGAATTCTCCACCTTCCTGGACCGCTCCCGTGACAAGCGCAGGGTTCTGGACATCTGCATGGCCCAGCATGCCGACGCGCTGACGGCGATCACTTTCAAAACCATGCTTGAAGGCTCAAACCCCGGCCCCGCCGCCGACAAGCTCATTCAAGACGGCCTCTTCAAGCCCGGCACCATGTCCATCCAGATCATCGCCGCGGCTTACCGGCTCAGCCCCGGCATCACGCTGGAGAAATTCAAAGCAGTCCCCGATCACGACGGCCTTATGCGTGACATGCTCACCGCCATTGCCGCTAATGAATCCACTGCCCAGCCTCTCACCCGCCTCGCCCTGCAGAGCGCTGAACCCTCGCAGCGCCAGAAAATCTACGCCCTCGCCTTTAAGCCTGGCCTTGATCCCAAAACCCTCAAGACCATCAGCGAACACTGGGTGAAAAACAGCCCCGAGACGCTCACCGACAGCCTTAAGATCTATCTGAAGGTCATCACCTCCAGCGATCCGCAGTCGCCGGAAGCCGAAATCATCGACGAAATCTGCGCCTTGGATAAACCCGATCGCAAAGTTGAAAAACAACTTAACGCCATCCTTCTGGCCTCCTATCGCGACCTTCCCTCTCCCGCCAAACTCAAAACCCTCGTCAAGTGGCAAAACGAGGAAACCAAGCGCACCGTCATTGATTCCCTCATGTCCATCAAGACCGCATCGGATGTGAACATCAAGGCTCCCGATATCCGGCTCGCCATTGAGCTGGGCCTCGATGAACCCATCGATCACCTGACGGACGTGGCGCGCACCATCCCCACCGCTCCCGACCACCTGCTGGACTACCTGCGCACCGAAACCCTCCGCGTTGAACAAATCCTCCTCGCCGCGCTGGAGAAAAGTGACTTTCGGCTGCCCGAATCTGAAAATGACGTCCGCCTGCTCGAAGAAGTCGGCTGGAAAACCTCCAAGCAGAAGTTTGTCGAGCTCTACCGCAATGCCCGCTCCAACACCGAGAAAAAGCGGTTCCAGGACGCTGAAACCAAGCTCACCCGGTACATCGCCCAGACCCTGCGCACCTATCCGGATAACAACCCTGACAAAGGCAAGCTCAAGCCGTCTGCCCTCACCAGCAGCACCGGCTCCGGCTCTTCTGGCACCGGTTCCGGAGCTTCCGGCAACTCCACGTTGTTCGCCACGGATGACAAGGTCGGCCCGCGTTCGCTCAATGCTGAAGAACCCAAGACAACCAAGCCCCTTATCAAGTCAGTTGCTGGCGACGTGATCCAGATCAATTCCCTGGGCGCAACGGAATACGCCGTCGTCAACAAAGTGGAATCCGACCTGATCACCGTCACACTCATCAACCGCAATGACAAAATGGACTTCATCGCCCCCGAGCGGGTCGTTAAGGTCCTCGGCAAGGTTGATGACGAAGCTCTCATCCGTCAGCTTAAGACCGGCGCTGCTGCCTCCACTGGCACCGCTGCCGCCCCAGGGGCCCCTGCCACGCCTGCGGCGCCCCCCAGCGCTGGTGCGGACACCAAGGAAGCCCCCAAAGAAGCCCCGAAAACCGCCGTCGCCAATAAACCGGCCGTCGGCATGAAGGTGGAAGCCAAAAAGTTTGGCGAATGGCACGACGCCACCATCGAAAAGGTTTCCCCAGACCAGTGCTACCTTACTTTTGAAGGCAAGGGTGCCGGTTGGGACGGCTGGCTTGGGCTCGCCAACATCAGGCCGGTGGGCTCCAAAAAGAATTTCATGATGCTTTCCATGGAATAACCTCCACGGCCAGCGGATTCTTAATCCTTTAAATTTCAAACAGATACATTCCAGACGCGGTCAAGCCTGAACCATTTGGAGGTTTCAGCCGCAGACGCCGCCATCGACTTTAAACCCTGGCTTTTAAGGTCATAACCAATGTGCTTTTCTGAAATATTTGGTTAGAATACGCGTACCAACCCGGGGGGGCTTGCTCAGACAAAAGCAACGCCCGACCACCAAGTAATAGATGTTGACCGGGTAAACCAACATCTCATTTTGGGGGACATTTCGGTGAGCAAATATCAGCCTTATTCTGTCTACATTCCTAAACAACCCGTACAGCCCCAGCAGCAGGGCATGGACCGCGGAGCTGCCACCGGCATTCAGTTCGGAGTGATCGGCTTTGGTCTGATGCTGATCTATTCCGGCTTCAACACATTCGTCCTCATGGGCACCGCTGACGGCGTTGCCGCATTCTTCCTCACCTGGGCGTTTTTCATTACCACCACCCTCGGCTGCGCCGCCACCGGCATCCTCCTTGGCAAGGTCATGGACCTCAGCAACCGGCCCTACTGGGTCGTCTTCGGCTGGCTCGGCTTCGTCCTGGCTGGCGAGGCGCTTATCGTCATCGTCGTCGACATATTTCTCTACTTTGCCAGCTTCGCCTCAGACCCCCTCGCCACCGGCAGCGGCACCACACCCGACACCGGCATCAACATCTTCGGGATGGGTTGCTTCCTGTTGTTCATGGTGATTGCTTACGGCGCATTTGCCATCGCCGTGGTCAATGCCATCGAGTCCCCCCGTTCCTGGGGCTATTCCCTGGTCCTCTTCACAAACCTCCTGATCTGGATCATCATTGTCAGCCTGGTTTTCTGGGTCCTGGGCGGCTTTAACTCCATCCTCACCCCTCCGCCCACCGATGCCTCCCGTTTTGCCTACGCAAGACGAGCCGTCTCCAACGTCGGCGTTCTCCAGCCCTTCACATATGCCCGTGCCATGGGCCTCATTCGCCGCCTGGAAGAAGCCGACCAGGCCGAAGTCACACTCCGGGAAGTCCAGCGGCAGCAAACCATCCAGGCCGAGGAGCGCGCCAAGATCAAAGCCAAGGAAGACGAGTACAACGCGCTCACCGCAGTCGAAAAGGCCTATCGCAAGCTCGATGGCGAAAAACCCGGCCCCAAATTCGCCGACATCCTTCGTGAGCTCATCCGCGACCGCTTTAAGTACAACACCAAGGAGTTCGCCGAAAAGTACACCCAGCTCATGCAAAAGTCCTCCGACAAGCAACTCTTCCTGGATCTTTGCATTGATGAACAGGCCGACGCCCTCGCCGAAACCACCTACATCACCATGCTTAAGGAAGTCGGCTTTCAGCACGCCGCTGAAGTCCTGATCAACACCTACCTCTTTAAGCCCGGCCTCGGCACGCCAGCCGCTGTCCTCGCGTCCTACGCGGCCAATGCCTCCGTCACCCGCACCCGGATCAAGGCGGCCAAGGAAGATGAAAAAAACGTCTTCCTCAAATCCGCCTATGAAGCCATCTCCTCCAACACCTCCGGCTCCGAAAACCTCATTCCCATCCTTCTGAACCTCGCCGACGACAAAACCCGCCAGGAAATCTACGCACTGGCCCTCAAGCCCAATACCAACGAACACGCCGTTCAAGCCATCACCGACGACTGGCTCGCCAACAGCCCCGACACCTTTGTCGATTACTTCCGCATCTACTTCAAAATCAAAGGCTCGCAAGACCTCGCCTCATTTGAGCGCGAGGAACTCCAAACCCTCAGCAAGGTCACCACGCCTGACCGCCGGATTCAAGAGCCCATGGCGGCCGCTCTGCTGTCCGCCGCCCGCAATGACCCCTCCGCGCCCAAGCTCGCCGCGCTGACCAAGTGGCAGACCGAGCGCACCAAGCGCGCCGTCATCGACACGCTCATGTCCATCTCGTCCGAAGCCCAGCTCAACAGCAAAGACAATGAATTCAAAGTCGCAACTGCGCTGGACCTCACCGAACCCCTGGACCACATCGTCGGCCTCGCCCTCAAGGCCACATGGCACTCTCCTGCCGTCCTTGGCTACCTTCGGCATGATGCCACGCGCGTCGAACGCATTGTGCTCTCGGCGATGGATAAAAAAGACAACCGGATTCCTGAGTGCGAAAGCGAAATCCGTCTGCTGGAGCAAACCGGCTGGAAAACCGCCAAGCAGCGCTTCGTCGACCTCTACAAGGTCGCGCGAACCCTTTCCGACCGTCAACGCATGACCACCGCTGAAGCCAACATCAGCAGGCAGATATCACTCACACTCCGCACCAGCCCCGACGACAACCCCGACGTTCAACGGCTCAAAACCATCACCACCGCAAAGCCCTCCACGGAGTTCAGTTCCAAGCCCGGCTTTGCCAACCCACCCCCGCCCGACAACACCGTTGCTGATTCCACCGAAGCCAAGGCGCCGCCCAAGGCAGCCGAGTCCACGGAAATCAAATCCGTGAAATCCCTCACCAAGCTCGACATGGGCGATGTCATCCAGATCAAAACCCTTGGCAATCTGGAATATGCCGTCGTCACCAGCGTCGATACCGACCTCATTTCCGTCACCCTCATCAACCGCGGCAACAAGGCCGACTACATCCCCTTGGAACGCATTCTCATGATCGTCGGCCGGTCTGACGACGCCCCCCTCATCACCCGGCTCAAAGCCGAAGCCGCTCCCACAGCCGGCCCAGAAGCCTCCAGGAACGCCGACAAAGCCGCCGCCCTCCCCGCAGGGCCCACCAAACCCCTGATTGGCATGAAGGTGGAGGTCCAGCACCTCAACGACTGGTACCCCGCCGTCATTCAACGAATCACCGATGATAAATGCTTTGTCAGCTTCGATGACAAAACCATCGGCTCAGACAACTGGTTTACCCTGAACAACATCCGGCCCAGAGGCTCCAAGAAGAACTTTTTGCTTCTGGGTATCGAGTAAAATCCTCCCCCATGCCCAGCGCCAAAACCACCGTTCTCGCCTGTCCCGCCAAGGTGAACCTTTCCCTCTCCATCGGCTCTCCCCTTCCCACTGGCATGCACCCGCTTTCCAGTTGGATGGTGGCTCTGGAATTTGCCGACACCCTCACGCTCTCCCCTGCGGGCCAAACCCGCTTCGAGATGGTCTACGCCTCAGACGCACCCAAGCCCTGCCCCATCGACTGGCCCATAGAAAAAGACCTTGGAGCCCGGGCCCACAAGCTGCTGGAGTCCCACGTCGGCCACCCCCTCCCCATTGCCTATTCCCTCGCCAAGCGCATCCCCACCGGCGCCGGGCTTGGCGGCGGATCCAGCAACGCCGCCGCCGCCCTCGTCGGTCTCAACAATGCCTTCTCGCTCAATCTCGATAAATCCACTCTCATCACCCTGGGCCAAAAGCTGGGCTCAGACGTCGGTTTTCTCATCGGCGCGCTCTTGGGTGCCCCCTCCGCCATCGTCGCCGGCCTTGGCGAAAAACTCGATCCCGTCCCCATCCGCCAGACCATCCATCTCACCCTCATTTTCCCCTCCTTCGGCTGCCCCACCGGCCCCGTTTACGGCGCTTTCGACAAGCTCCACAACTACAAACCCGGTAACCCCCTCACTCCCTCTCAGGACGCCCGCGTCAGGGCCATGACACAGGCCTGGCCCGTCACGCCCGACTCTCCTTTTAACGACTTAGCGCAGCCCGCCTGCATCGTCGCCCCCGGCCTGGCCCAAACCCAGGCTGCCGCCCAGACCGCCCTGGGCCTCCCCGTCCACATCACCGGCTCGGGCTCCACCCTCTTTGCCATCGCCCCCAGCGCCGCCGAAGCCGCCCGCCTGGCCACCCTTGCCACCAAGGCCACCGGGCTCCCCGCCATCAGCACCAAAACCATCTAATCTCTGGCCTGGTAGGGTGCGTCCGAGTCCGCGAGGCCCACCACGCCGTAACCCACCCCCGCTGACATATGAATCACCAGCCCCCGCCCCACCCTCAAACCGGTGCCTCTCTTCTCTATTTTTCCCCAAAAAGCCCCACCCCCATCCCTCTTCAATTCATAATTCGTAACTCTCCACCCTCACGCCCTGAGCACATCCACCCCGCCAAACTTCGCGCCCAGCGCCTTGTTTGAATCTATTTTCATCCAGTCATCCAGCACATTCGCATACACTGACCGGAAGTCCACCTTGTATTTCAAGTCCCCATTGTCCAGCTCCGGCTTGCTCAGGCTCGGGTGGTCGCCGATCACCCCTGACCGCACCATCGGCCCCACGAAAAACATCGGTCCTGCGGTTCCATGGTCGGTCCCCTGCGATGCGTTCTCCTGCACCCTCCGGCCAAACTCGCTGAACACCATGCTCAGCACCCGATCCTGGTGACCGGTGGCCTTAAGCTCTTTGTAGAACGCCTGCATCCCCTGGCCCAGTTCGCGCAGTTGACGGCCGTGTCCGCCCGGCTGATTGGCATGCGTGTCAAACCCGCCCAGGTTCACGTAATACACCCGGGTTTTCAGGTCAGACCGGATCATAGCCGCCACCAGTTTGAGCTGATTGCACAGTGACCCGTCGGGAAACGCCGTCGTCACCGGGCGGGCCACTGCCGCCCGGATCTTGTCGCTGGAAATCTGCGCATCAAGGGAGGTCCGCGCCACGTACGCCGCCGGGTCGCTCAGCGCCTGCTGATCGCTCATGCGCTTGGGCTCTTCCCGGTTCATGCGTTCATACTCCTGCTCCAGCGCCGGGTGCAGCGAGTTGCCGGACCAGCGGAACAGGTTGATGTTCTCAAATGAAACCGCCCGGTTGTACTTGCCCAATGTCGCCAGCGGCGCCTTGGCCCCGATGGCGATGCACGAAGGCGCAGGCAGGCCCGTCAAGGTTGCTTCCCGAGCCGCATCCATCGACTTGCCCAGCCAGCCATACCCCGAAGGCGTCACCGGGTCTGCGGTGTGCCAGATATCCATACTTGAAAAGTGCGACCGGTTCGGGTTGGGGTACCCCACGCCCTGAACAACCGTCAGCATGCCGTCATCAAACAGTGCCTTAAGCCCCGTCATTTCCTTGTTGAGCCCCACGCCCTTGTCGATGTCCAGCTTCAGCGTATCCGGGCCTGCAATCGCGATCCGAGGCCGTGCTTCGTAGTATTCCTTGAGCCCAAATGGCACCACCGTGTTAAGCCCGTCATTGCCACCCGAAAGCTGTACCACCACCAGCACCCGGTCTTCGGGAATGCCAGACCCCGTGGAACCCTGCTCCAGCCCTGCGGCAAGCAATGGACGGTCCAAAAACGCGGGCACAGTCGACACCGCGCTCACCACCGCCATGGACACGCCCATGAACTGCCTACGCGTAAACTGCAATGATTCGTCGCTCACAACACACCTCACTCCAAAAACCGACCTTGATTCTCAAGCCTCTGGACTCTGGGCTCTCTTTATCCCACTTGGTATTCCGGCATCGCGCTGATGGTCAGCATCAGCCCGATCACCACGTCGTCGCTCATCCCGCCGCTGCGCGCTGCGGCGAACGCCATCAACTCCGCCTTGCGCTTGGGCGTGCTTCTTGGCCCCAGCATCACGAACAACAACCGATTGACCACTTCATCGGCGGTCGCCGTTTTGCTCAGCCCCGCCAGCACTGTCTCACGTGGGTTGTATTCCATCTCCGTCCGGTCCCACCCCTCCCGGTAAGGCAGCTTCCCCGTCAGCAGAAACACCGCCAGATTCTGCCTCACAAACATCGTCGCAGAGTTGATCCAGGGCCGCCCCATATCCCATCCCGCCACCGAAGGCGGCTCGAACAATTCCTGCCCCATCAATTCCCCGGCACTCACCAGCACCCTTAAATCCCGCGTCGGCGTCTGCAACGACCGCACCGTCGACACCATCAATTGCACCGGGCTCTTGATCTGGTTCCCCATCACCATGTCGGAATAAAAGTATTGGCTCTTAAACAGCGTCTTAAGTGTGGGCGCAATCTCATAGCTGTTCTTCAGCAGTTCATCTGCCAGCGCCTCGATCACCGCCGCCGGCTCCCCTTTCGCAGCCCCTTCAAGATCACCCACAAACCACTGGTAAAACTTTCGCGCCACCCACCTGGCGCACGCCGGCTGTTCCAGCAGCACTGCCACAAAACCGTCACCGTCAAAATTCGCGCTCTTACCCAGGATCCGCTTTTCCTTGTTGTCGTGCCGGCCCGCATTGAACACGAACTTGCGCTCGTTGCGTCCGTACCCCGTCAGCGCGCGCGCGCCTTCCTTGATGTCGCGCTCCGTATAGTTGCCCACACCGAGGCTGAAAAGCTCCATGATCTCCCGCGCCAGGTTCTCATTGGGCTTGTCTTTGCTGCTCACGTCGTTGTTTAAAAACCGCAGCATCGCCGGCTCACGGATGATCCCGCGCAAAAGGGTCACGAAATTTCCGTTGGCGTTTTCCCGGAAAAAGAAGTTCTGCTGCACCATCATCACGCTGTCGCGCACGGTCCGATAGTTGGTCGCAAAATGCGAGTGCCATCCCAGCGTCAGCTTTTCTTCCAGCGGACGTGGCGTCTGGATCATCCGGCCCAGCCACCAATCCTGCAGATCGCTCATCTGCTCTCGGTCCTGCACCTGGCGCAGGTTCTTCTCCACTTCAAACTTCGCCAGCGCGATCCGGTCCTCCGTGCGCCTTGCCTCGCGCACCGCCTTACTCTCTTCCGGCGTGGGAGGCCGAAGAATCGTCTCGTCATACTCCGGCTTCACAAACGGATCGGATTTGATTTTCTGATAATCCACCAGCAGATCCACCGCCTTGGCCAGCCCCATCGTCTCAAGCTGCCGCACCTGCGCAAAACTCCCGCCAAACCCTGCCCGATTCAGCAAATGCCACGCCGCAACCACATCAAACTGGGAATCCGCCAGCGGCCTGAGAAATGCATTAGAGCCATCCATAAACACATCCTGGCCCCCGGAGCACTAAAGGCCTGTTGTTCAAAGGCCAACGCGCGTAGGTGCACCCTATTGCGGTGAAAGTTTCATCTACCACCCGTATTCTAGCCACCCGCCAACTCGCAGGCGATCTTGTATTCCTTGCCGCCGGGGCTTCGCATATAAACTCCGGCCTACCGTTTTACAACCGAAATTCAATTCCCGGTCATCCGCCACACCACACCCAAGTTCTTTTTCGTGACTCTCTATTCAAAGCACTTCGTTGATGCGTTATCCCTGGAACTCCTGAACTGGCGTCAACATCCCCGCTCTTTTCGAAACATTCCCCTTCCAAATCTGCACTTCTCTTGTTTCGTGTCTCGGTGACTTGGTGGTTAACTCTTTACCCCAATCCTCGCTCAACAAAAAAACCTGCACGCACGTGCAGGTTTTCCGTTTTTTAAAGCATTGTCCGAACAACCACTCTTAAAGCTCAATCACACGCCGACCGATTATTCCCGGAGATCGGGAAACGTTCGTTGTTGTTGCCGGAAATCGGGAACTTCTCGCTGTTGTTGCCCGAGATCGGGAAACGCTCGTTGTTGTTGCCGGAAATCGGGAACTTCTCGCTGTTGTTGCCCGAGATCGGGA
>CAZIWA010000032.1:0-23598 GCA_964542875.1 uncultured Phycisphaeraceae bacterium | reverse complement strand
AACGCTCGTTGTTGTTGCCGGAAATCGGGAATTTCTCGTTGTTGTTGCCCGAGATCGGGAAGCGCTCGTTATTGTTGCCGGAGATCGGGAAACGCTCATTATTGTTACCAGAGATCGGGAACCTCTCATGGTTGTTCCCGGAGATCGGGAAACGCTCGTTGTTGTTGCCGGAGATCGGAAACTTCTCGTTGTTGTTGCCCGAGATCGGGAACCGCTCATTGTTGTTGCCGGAAATCGGGAACTTCTCATGGTTGTTCCCAGAGATCGGAAACCGTTCGTTGTTGTTGCCGGAAATCGGGAATTTCTCGTTGTTATTGCTCGAAAGCGGAAAGCGTTCGTTGTTGTTGCTGGAAATGGGAAACCGCTCATTATTGTTCATGCTGATCTCGGCGCACATCTTGCCGGACACACTGCCCCCGCAGTTTTCACAGGCAATCGCCGTCGCCGTGCCCGACGCCAAAACCGCAGCGGCCAGCGTCGAGACACCCAACCATTTCATGGACAAAGCTTTAGGCATATAAGAAAGATACTTTCGCCGTCATGCAGGCGCAAGCACCCCACACAAATAATCTTGCGGATAAAAGCAACAAACTCCAGAGCCCCTTCAAACCAGAACACCCGCAGGGCGTTCTATAGCAATTCCCCGAACCCCAAACCCTTGACACGGGACGCCGGACACGCGACCTCCCCCTCCTCACGCCCCCGCCTGCTCCATCGCTCCGTCCACCGGCTGCATGGTCGGGTCGCTCTGCCCGCGCTGCCACACATCATGCGCCTTGTATTCCGCACGCTGTTGCGGGTAATCCAGCCGGAAGTGCGTGCCCCGGCTTTCGCGCCTCCACTGGGCGGATCGCGTCATCAGCACGCCCACCAGCAATAAGTTCTGCACTTCCCAGCCCAGCCGGTCGTCGAAAATCTTGTCCAGCGTATACCGCGCCCAGAAATCGAACATATCCATCACGTCGGCCAGTTGCTGCCCGTCGCGTTCGATGCCCACGTGTCGCCACATCACGCTGCGCAGGCTCGACCGCACGTCGCCCAAATCCAGCTCGGATCGATCCGAAGGCCGGATATCGGAGATTATCTTCATCGGCGTGGGCTGGCTGCCCAGCAATTCCCTGCATGTCTCGCCAACCACCTTGCCCATCACCAGGCCTTCAAGCAGCGAGTTGGATGCCAGCCGGTTGGCCCCGTGGAGGCCCGTACACGCGGCCTCGCCGCACGCATACAGGCCCTGCACATTGGTGCGCCCCTGCACATCCGTCAGCACCCCGCCCACCATGTAGTGCGCCGAAGGGTGAATCGGGATCGGCGTCGTCCCCGGGTCAATGTCGAATTTCTTCAACAGCGCAAAGATGCCCGGAAACCGCTCGGCGAATCTTGCCGTGCCGATGTGCCTTGCATCCAGGTACACATGCGAAAAATTCGTCTTCGCCATCTGGTGGATAATCGCCCGTGTCACGATATCACGAGGCGCAAGCTCCGCCAGTTCATGGCACCCGGGCATGAACCTGAACCCATTTTTGTCGATCAGGTGCGCCCCTTCACCCCTCACGGCTTCGGTGATCAGCGACCGGCTCGCGCCCGCCACATACAGCGTCGTGGGGTGAAACTGCATAAACGACATATCCGCCAGCTTCGCCCCCGCTCGGTACGCCATCGCCAGCCCGTCACCCGTGGCGACACTGGGATTCGTTGATTCCCGATAAACCTGTCCGCATCCGCCGGACGCCAGGATCGTCGCCTGCGCCCAGATCACCTGCAAACCATATTTGGGATGGTGGGTGATCGCCCCCAGGCACCTGGGCTGTGCGCTCTCCATGGTGATCAGGTCCAGCACGAAGCAATCGGTGAACATCCGGATGTTCGCCGTCTCTTTCACCTTTCGCGCCAATGTCACGGCCAGTTCACGTCCGGTGGCATCGCCATCGGCGTGCAGAATTCTCGAGAAGGTATGCCCGCCTTCCCGGCCCAGCGCGATTGTCCCGTTACCGCTCAAGCCCCGCAGCGCCTTGCCGAAAGCGTCCACACGATCAAAGCGCATCCCCCAGTCGATCAATTCCTGAATGCACCCCGGCGCTCCGCCCACGATGGTTCTCACGATACCTTCATCGCAAAGCCCGGCGCCCGCCGTCAGCGTGTCCTGGAAGTGGGATTCAATCGTGTCCCCCGCATCCCACACTGCGGAAATCCCCCCCTGCGCCCACGACGTATTGGATTGGTGCACATCCGCCTTAGCGGCAATGATCACCTCGCCATGCTTGGCCGCTTCCACCGCGGCCCGCATGCCGGCCACCCCGGAGCCGATCACCAGCACATCAGTAAAGATCTGCGGCAGAAGTGTCGCACGAAACGGAATCAGGTATCTACGCTCGTCAAACAGTGAATGCATATCCCGGCAGTTTAGATGTTTCAACGGCAAAAGTGAAGGAACCACCCGCCCCAAAGTGTCTCTCAAGGGGAAAACCCGGCCCTATTGACCCGCTTTTCCTGCCCTCGGCGCCTTCACTGCGGGTAAATCCAGCCGTCCTGCCCAAGGCTTCACTTCCTGCCGGTCAGCCTCTGTTTCCGGCACGCCAAGCACCATTTGAAACCAGTAATCCTTCCCATCCGCAGGGATTTTCCAGTTCAATCCATCCCAGAATCCCAATCCTCCCAGATTCAGCCAAAGCTCTGATCTAAACGGCAAAATGACTTCCTTGGGCTCCAAAGCACCCAACCTGTTCATCATCCATTTCTCCTTGGGCTGAACCTCATTCCCCTCTGCGTCGATCACGCACAGCGAACCCCACAGGCTTGCATAATCAATCTGGACGTTCCTTTCCCCAGTCCTTAGAACCAGAAACAATTCCGCTTTCTCCTGCCCGTTGGCGGCTTGCGTCACCCGCACCACCAATCGCCCCTGCATCTCATTCACCACCGCTGACCACGCCTCCTCCTCTGCGCCTTTCACGCTGGGCTCCATCGGCTTCATCGCCCCGATGCGCCACGCCTCCAGCTTTTCCCCTGACATCACCACCATCACATCACCCCAGCGCCCATACTGCATGTGATCATCAAATATCGGAATCGCACCTTTCTCTTCACGCGCCACAAGCTCTCCCCCACGCCTTCTCAGCGACACCACGTGATCGCTCTTACTCCGGTTGCGTTCATTCTTAAAGGGCAGCACGACTTCGCTGCCGATAAACACCGGCAGGCCCAGGTGATCGAACTCATCCGGATATTCCCACAGCACGCCGGGCTTTGTTGGGTCGATCACCACCAGAGACGTCATATCCCTCAAATACGCACAATCCTCATCCACCAAAACCTCTTGCGACCACCCGTGCAGCGACTCCCACTGCTGGGCCACTTCGCCGTCAAACAGCGATACTGCCATCATTGTCTTGGCGCCGTCATAATTCCCGTCTCCAATCCCCACCAGCATGTAGCGCTGGTACACCACCGGCTGCGTCCGCGCAGGACCGCCCAGTTCAATCCTCCATATACGACTTCCGTTTTCCTGTGCCAGTACATGCGCCACCCCGGACTCTGTCACCACGGCCACCATCTCATCCCGATACATCACCGGCAGACAACTCAGCGGCCCTTCGACATTCGCCTGCCATCGCACCTTTCCATCCTTGGGCGTCACTGCGTAAACGTCCCCCTTATCCGTCACCGCGTACAACACGCCATTTACACCGGGTGCAGTGCCATAAGCCTCTCCATCCAACTTCGTCGCCCACAACTCCTTTCCCGTCGCCTCATCCCGCCCCTTGAGCATGTTTCCCGAACCATACACCACCACATTCCCATACACCTCCACCCCGCCCCGGTTCACTTTCTCTCCCGGCACTGCCCACGCCTCTTTCCCCGTCACGACATCGACCTTCTTGAAACACACCGCGTCTGCATTCACCCCGACGTAAACAAACCCACGCCGCACCACCGGCATGCAATCCAGTTCCTGATAGTTAAATTCCGACGTCCACAGCCGCCTGGCCGTCGGCGCCTTCTGCTCAGCAGCCGCCACTACTTTTTCTGGCTTTTTACCTTCCGCCTCTACACTCTTCTCGTATCCCGCGCACCCGCTTGCCCACCCCGCAAACATCACCAGAACGCACAACATCCCAAACTGCGCATTCGCCATCATAAGAAACCTCCGGATTGATCCGCCAAAATCTCACTTCGTCTTCGCGCCAGTTCCACCGTAACCCGCTTCATCCAGCAATCGCCTGGCCTCGCCCCGAACCATGTCATCCGAATCGTTCAACATCGATTCCCCCAACTCCCTGGCAATGGGGTTTCCCTTCACCACCAGTGTTTGGATCACCGTCAGCCGCACGCCCAGATAGGAGTCATTACGCATGGTCAGGAGCAGTTTTTTCGCATCTGGATGCGGGCTTCTCGCCAACGCCACCGCCGTGCTGTGCCGAAGATTGTCGGAGCCGATTCCATCCCGCAGATTCATCCCTTTCTGGATTCCTTTGAGCGCCTCATCACCCGGAATCCGGCTGAGCCTTTCAAGCGCTGTGAATCGCATTTGATAGTTGTTCACATCCATCGCTTTGACATAAATCGCCGTCAGCCGCGGATCATCGATAAACGATAGCACCCTCATCGCCTCTTCTGCCCGCGCACCTTGGCCTTTAACCAACTCCGGCCCATACTTGTCAATCAACCGCGTCACTTCCTCCGGGCTCATCGCCGACCCCTTCATGGGCACTTTCACCACCGGCAGTTCCAACCGTCCATTCCAGGCTTTTTTCCCCTCGATCTCATGGCCAAATGGCGATCCCGACACGTCCGACACCCCCAGCGCCACTCTCACGTAGTAGTCTTTGCCGTCTTTGGGTATCTGCCACGCTTCCGTATTGGTCACCAGCATTCCGCCCGAATCAGGCGAGAGTCCCCATCCCCACACCGATATCTCAAACTTAAGCTCGCTCTTGCCCGGTATCACAATCACCTCAGGCTCCGTCACAAACCCGCTGAACGCCCCTGCTGACGGCCCTTTCAATAGATTCCCCTTCTCGTCCATCACCTGCGTCTTAAGCCACGCTCGGGGATAGTCAAACCTCAGGTAGTGATTGTTGGAATTCGTCAGAACAAGATCCATCGCAATCACCCTCGTCCCATGGCTCACCTCCACCAATCTCAGTTCCGTCCGCGCCTTAAGCCCCTGCACCTCTTCTGACCACGCCGGGTTCGCGGTCGCAACGGCCTCGCCGACCCCGCTTGGAGCAATCTTCCTGCCCTCCATCTCATACCGGTTGAACATCACCACCATGTCGCCGCAAACGCATATCTGATTGGGCTCCGCCAACAGGGTCATGGCGCCGCTTGCCCGGCTCTCCATCAACACCCCATTCTGACGCCCGATTACGCTCACCCCAGGCTCAATGCCCGACAGCACTCCAAACACCAGCCGGTCTTTCAAAAAAATCGGGTACGCGCCTCGCCCGGTCTTGGGCGTGTATTCCCACTCCACATTCTGCGCATACGGCGTTATCGCAATCACCCGTTCCCCATCCACCACATACGCACGCGATTCATCCACCGGAATCTCATCACTTAATCCTCCATCCCCCGACCATTGCGCAACGATCTTTTTCTCGTGCATGCTCACTGATATCACAGACTCGATCTCTGTCGGGTTTTGCCCCTTGGCCCGAGGCCGGTTCTCCGTCACCCCCACCAGCAGACTGGACTGAAAAATCGCCGGATTGCCCCGCACCTTCATCCCCAGTTCAATGCTCTCCACCGTCTTGCCCGTCGCCGGGTCCAGCCCCCACACGTGTCCTGCCTCAGTCACCGCCACGATCATGCGTTTATCAAACACCACAGGCCGCGCCTTCACCACTCCGCCCGGCTTCACCTGCCAGCGGATTTTGCCCGTCGCCCATTCAATTCCATACACCTCCCCATCATCTGTCGCCGCCACATACAGCCCCTCCAGAAAGCACCCCTCGCTCTGGGCCTTCGCCCCTGCGGTCACCGTCCACCGGCTCTCTCCCGTCTTATCGTCCAACCCGATGATTCTGCTCTTGTCTTCATCCGTGGTATAGATCGCCACTTCGCCGTTGGACGCCACCCCTGCCCGGCTGGCATCCGCAACAACCGGCGTCGCCCACGCCTCTTTCCCGGTCTCAGCATTGATCTTGCGCACCCGGACATCCGCATTCCCCAGGCACACGTAAACAAACCCGTCTCGCGCCGTCAGCGGCCCACTCCGGACGCCGCCGCCATAAGAACTGCGCCAAACCCGCGTAAGCAGTTCCCCTTCCTGCTTGCCTGGCGCTTTGTTGCCAGCCCCGGTTCCCGCCACAGTCACCGCCTGCCCGTGGGCAACACCAGCCGACAATACCATACCAGCCCACAAACACGCCCATCCAGCAACTTTTCTCATTTGCATCTTGATTCCCCAGGATAAAGAACTGCCTTCAACCTGATTTACTATAGGCATCACGGCGCTGGACCAATACCTCAATAGTCGCGAAAAAACGTCCGCTCTCTATTGACATCGTATCCCCTAAAAACGCCACGATTTCAAAACACTCTTCACTTCATAATTCATACTTCATAACTCGTAATTTCTGCCCCCCTTCACACCTCGATCCGATACTCATACGCATGGCTCGTCCAATCCCGCGGCTTGCCCGCAAACAACCGGCTCATGTTCAAAATCAGCTCCCCCGTCACCCGGTCCTCATGCACTGAAAAGTTTGAAAGCAGCACTCCTTCATCATCCGTCGGCCGCCTGTCATCGACCACGAAGAGGGTCTCTTTTTTCAACATCAGCGTCTCCGGGCACACCTCCACGCACACCATCGGCCGCCGCGGCAGATTCCCCCGCGTGTTCTCCGGGCTGATATTCCCGAACCAGAACACCTTGCCCGAAGAATGCCTCACCAGTTGCGAGCAGCTGCTGGGCGAATAAAACGCCTCCCCACCCTTCCATCGCCACGGCTCCAGGGAGCTCCACGTCAGCCCGCCATCCTCCGAAACCGTGTACCACCGGCGCCCCTCCAGCCACGGGCTCACATCATTGCTCCCCCGGCACACCATCAGCACCCGTCCCTCCCCAAACTCCATCAATGTCGGCTCAATCGCCCCGCGGGTCGATCGCTCATGCGAAAGCGGCACCTGCACGCTCTTCTCCCACGTCACCCCGCCATCCTCACGCCACACCCCGTGCAGCACCCCTGCCTGATGAAACGTCAGCGCCCCGGAAGGGTTGTGGTATTCAAACGTCGGCCCCAGCCCCGAAGCCTGGAACGGCGCCAGAATCTTTCCGGACTTCAAAAAAATCGGCTTGCACGTGTAATCCCCGATCATCGCGCTGTTGCGCCCCGTAAACACCCCATTAAGCGGGTGCTCCGCATAAAAACCCTTCTCCACCACCTGCTCATTCACCAGAGCGCTCCGCCCGCCGTCCACCGACACCTCATACCTCAGATACCACTGCTTCATCCCCTCTTTGGGGTTGTCCGTCGGCAACAGCCCTTCGTTGTAAACCAGCAAAAATCGATCCTTTTTCACATCCACCACCCCTTGGCGCCGGATGATCCGAAACATCCCTGTCGACCGCGCCTCATGCGCCTTGATCTCCCGCATCCCGCTCCAGGTCGCCCCGTTATCCATCGAAAACTCCACCCGGCATGCATCAAATGTGTCCGACCGGGTCATCTCATGGATCACCCGAACCTTCTCCACCCCCTTGGCCCGCGAATAATCCGCCGCCGCCCAGGTCAACACGCCCGGGCGGGTTTCTGCTGCAACAACAAAGGAATTAAGTTTCATGATTCGCCTTGAAAAAGGAATGTCGATATCAGCAATGTCGGCCAAAGTATGCCGCAACATCACGCCGCACGCGAATGGCGGAGGGCCTGCGGCCTTTTCAGGTTTCGGGTCTCGGGTTTCGGGTCAGAAGATACACACGACTCCATCGTGAAGGGGCTGCGCATTTTCTGAACCTCTTTCTCTGCTCTTACCCGAGACCCGAAACCCGGAACCCGAAACCTGAAAAGGCCGCAAGGCCTCCGCTCTTACCCAAACCCCAAAACCAGCACCCCGAACCCCAGTTACAATATTCGCCCCATGACCCTCAACGCCCAATTCGCCCGTCAGACCCTCCTTAAAAACGCCACCCGCCTGGTCGTCAAGCTCGGCACGCAGATCCTCACCGGCCCCGACAAGCGCATCGACACCGCCTACATTCGTGACATCGCCCTCCAGATCGCCGCCCTGCGCTCCGCCGGCAAGCAAGTCACCATCGTCTCCTCCGGCGCCATCGGCGCAGGCATGGCTGAGCTCAACCTCAAAACCCGCCCCAAAGACGTCGTCGACAAACAAGCCGTCGCCGCCGTCGGCCAGCGCCGCCTCATGACCTACATGCACGACGCCTTCGAACCCATCGGCTGCCCCGTCGGCCAGATCCTCCTCTCCCGCGCCGACTTCGACGACCGCACCCGCTTTCTCAACATCCGCAACTGCGTAAGTAAACTCCACGAACTCGGCTGCATCCCCATCGTCAACGAAAACGACACTGTCGCCGTCGACGAACTCCGTTTCGGCGATAACGACATGCTCGCCGGCCTCATGGCCAATGCCGTCCAGGCCGACGCCCTCATCCTCCTCACCGTCGTCCCCGGCCTGCTCGACGCCCAGAACCAGCGCATCCCTTTCGTCCCCGATGTCGCCGCCGTCATGGAGCTCGACCGCAAGGAAACCTCCGGCCTCGGCACAGGCGGCATGACCACCAAGCTTCAATCCGCCTACGCCGTCACCAGTTCCGGCCACGTCGCCGTCATCGCCCCCGGCCGCGAACCCAACATCCTCACCCGCCTCGTCCTCCAGGGCGACGACCTGGGCACCCTGTTTGCCCCCCGCGAAAAGAAACTCGACAGCCGCTCCCGCTGGATCGCCTTCACCAAGCGCCACTCCGGAACCCTCACCATCGACGAAGGCGCCGCCGCCGCCCTGTGCCAACGCGGCAAATCCCTTCTCGCCTCCGGCATCAAGGAAGTCACCGGCGACTTCGACCGCGGCGCCGTCGTCCAGATCCTCGGCCCCTCCGGCGATGAAGTCGCCCGCGGCCTCATCAACTACACCGCCTCCGAAACCCGCACCATCATGGGCCACAAGTCCACCCAGTTCGAAAAACTCCTCGGCAAACCCGCCTTCGCCGAAGTCATCCATCGCGACAACCTCGTCATAAAACCCGGCTGATACCGCACGTAACTCCTCCGGGTGCCCGCGCATCTCCTCTGTCCTCTGCGTGCCATGTTCTCGTCTTCGCGAGCATGTCTTTTCTGCAGCGAAAATAAAAGCCTCCATCACGCTAAGAAAGCTTGTTTGAGGACATTGAGGTATTCTACGACCGCATCCGTCTGCATTCGGCGTTACACTATATGAGTCCCGCAAAGTTCGAGGCCAACGGCGCCTCTTGATCTCTTGCCCCGTCGTCCTTCAGAGATGGGGGGCACCCCAGACCGGTCTCCACCTCTTAAACGCGGACTCACAATGAGTCCCGAAAGGTTGTTTTATGTTGTCTAAATGTCTCAAAATGGCTGCGTTGAGCCTGATTGCACTATCCGCGTTGGCCATGTTTGGATGTCAAAGCAAGGAGCCTTCGCAGGCTGCTTCCGCTGAGTCGACCGCAATCAAGTGCGACAAATGCAAGACTGTTTGGGTGAGCACCCCGCAGCAACAAGGCAAATTCATCAGCATCTCAACGACCAAGTCAATGCAATGCCCCGAGTGCAAGACCGCTGCTGCCAACTTCTTTGAAACGGGCAAACTCGCGCACGCTTGCTCAGCGTGCGGCGGGCAGATTGACAAATGTGATGTCCACAACTGATCGCTCTGCCCCACAGTGATCACCCAATGACTCGCCCGCCAACGGAAGCATTCCATCTTCGTCTTAAGGGCCAAACAGCCTATTGGGACCTTTGAATAATCCCCTTCCGCTCTTTCCCCCCCTCTCCATCAGGGAGAGGGCTGGGGTGAGGGTGTTCTTTCTGCCGATTATTCAAAGGTCCCAATAGGTTGTGGTGTTAACTCCTCTCACTCCGCAAACGCTTTCCCTTTCACCTCTACCCGCTTCCCGCCCACCCTCACCTCCTGCACCGAAACCACGTCGCACAAATTCTCCGCATTCGCCTCCACGCTTACCTCTCCCCCGACGCCATATTCAAACGCCAGCTCCACCCCTGCCGACAACCCATCCCCCGCCACAAACACCTCTGGGGTCTCAACCACCACCCCATGCATCAGCGACACCACCGTCACCCGGCCATCCACGCCGTACCGCACCAGAGCCCCACCCTCACCGCCGACAGCCACTCCTTCATGCGCCTCGCCGTATGTCTTGAGGTGAATCACATCCCGCCGCCCGTCTTTAAGCACCAGTTCGATTGCCACACCCTCCTTTGTGCCCGAATCCACACGCCGGATGGAAGCAATCTTGCTCTCACCCACATACGGCTCCATCACACTCACAAACATTGATCTCAGCGTCACCCCTTCCCCGCCTCCCTGTCGCCGGATCATCAAGCGAGGCAGCCACACCTCTTTGACTTGATCCATTCCCTGCCCCTGCACAAACCATCCCTCATGTCGGCACGCCTCAGCACCCACGCTTAGGTCCGTGTACTTCAAATGCAGGTCCAGCCCCTTGGGCAACTGCTCAAAAACATCATTCACTTTCCAATCCGCGCTCCACCCCGCGGGCGCGTCTTTCTGCCCCATAAAATTCCGCAGAAGCTCGCTATACCCTGGATTGCCCCCGGCATCCTGCCGCAGGCCGGACACCTTCATCTCTCCAAAGGTCGATTGCACGAATTTCGCATGGTCTTTCCCGCCTTCCACCTCAAACAGATCCACCACGTAAAAGTCATTTTCGCCCATGTCCACCAGCACCACGGTTCGGTCGTACTTATTGATGCCGTACGCCCCCGATGCCCGTGCGTCCATCATTTTCACGGTCGGGTTCTGCGTCCAAAGCCGTGTATACCCCGGGTTGGGCTTGGCCCAGGCGTGGTACCGCTGCGTCTTGCCGTCCACCGTCACCGTGTTGTGCGCCTGGGTCCGGTTGAACCACAATCCTTTTTCCGTATCCCACCCCCCAAACTGCACAGCCGGATACCCCGCGTCAGGCAGCAATTCCATGCCATGCGCGATCAACCCCAGATTCATCGCATCCTGGTGCCCGTGCCCACCGCCGCTGTCGTAATCCATCCACACCGCCCGCTCATGGCCGGGCTCGCCGGACCGCAAAATCGCGATGTGCCAATCCTTCATGTCGATGCTCTTAAGCCGAAGCTGCGCCCCATGCTTGGCCACCAATTCCTTCACATGGCCGGCCACTTTCGAGCAGCCGTCAAGCGTCAGGTCAAACACCGGCCCTTGCCCTGCCGGTCCTGCTTCCTTTTCGAGAATCCTTAGATAATCCAGGTCACCGGTGGCCCGGTAAATCTCCCACAAAAACCGATCCATCGATACGCCTGCCCCCGGCTCTTTCGTGATCGTCCCCACGCCGCAGTAATGCGTCTTGCCCGCGCCGTACCACGCCGCATCCCCTTCGCACGGGTACGCCTTCTGGTCTCCGCACCACGTATCGATGTGAAACCGGTAGGTCTTTTGGAATGACGGCACCTTTGCCATGAGCCGGGCCACAAAATCAGCATCCGCCAACAGGAACAGCGCCACCGCATTCGCCAGGTGCGTCAGCGTGTACTGCGCGTAGGACATCAGCCCCTTTTCGCCGGTCACGCCGTCCACTCGGGTCGCCCTGCGCACCACATCTTCGCACAGTTGGTAGATCGCCTCGCGCTCGCTGGCGTCTTCCCAGCCGAGCACCGCGTGCGTCGTCGCCAGCAGCCCCGGCGTCGCCGGAAAATTCGACCGTACCTTCTCCACATGCGACAGCGGATCTTTGATCAACCTCTCCTGAATATTCCGATGAACATCCGTACCCGTTTTTTTCGCGTTCTCCAGGCCCAGCTTCTCAGCCTTCCCCGCCAGGAACGCGATCAATTGCCCGTCTCCCGCCAGGGCGTCATACACCTGGTCGTAAGCAATCACCAGATCCATCTGCTCACGCACCGCATCATGCCAAACCGTCACATAACCCGTCGCCAGCGACTTCTCGTATGTCAACCCCTGCACCTTGTAATCAAACCCGGGAAACACATCCGCGATACGGTCCAGCATCACTCCGGCTTTACGGGAATACATCAGGTCCCCGGTCACCACGTACGCCGCGGCCAGCGTCCGCACCGCGGCCAGCACCATGCGCTTCCACTGCCCATAAATCAAATACGCCCCGATGAACCGCCACGTATTGCCGCCCTCTACATACCCCTTGCCGTCATCCACTCCAAACCCGCGTAGCGGATCACCCTCTTCCGGGTGCTCCTCATTAAACAGCAAGTCTCTGTCCGCCAACGCAAAGTCAAACACCCCATCACGCGTCAAGCCTGATTTGTAATACGCCGCAAAATCATTCTTGGGAAACACTTCATCACACGAAGGGCATTGCGCCTTCCAAGGCCGCTTCACCGGATCGATCTTCCACCCGTACATCACCACCGGCTTTTTGCACGCCGGACAATGCCCGTTGGACCACACCATCCAGGACCGCCCGATCGTCGGTCCAAACATCATGCCCCACAGTTCATCTTCAGACATTCCCGCCCAGTGCGCCGCCTCGGCCACCACCCGATCCCGCTCGGCCCGCGCATGGGGGCAATCCTTGATATTCCGCTGAATCGTCGCCCGAACACCCGAACCGAAAAACGTACTCTGAGTCTTCATCGATAGGAACCTGTTTCAAAAGAAGGTCCCACCACTATTCAAAGACCAACCGAAAAAAGCAAAATCCTCCACCCTCTTCAACCTTCAAAAAACTGCCGTGCCACTAATCGGCTTGCTGTTTGCCCGCCAGTATCCCGTTGGGCCCTAAACACAACGACTCCTCACATCTCCGAATCCCCTCTGAAAAATATCCAACACCTAACTTGATACATCTAACGTCCCTCCTCCCTCCGACCAGACCCCAGCCCCTAGACCCCAACCCCAGACCCTTCCCCATCCCTCACCGCCCTCACAAACTCAAAATCATCAAACACAAACCCAAACGCCAGCGACGTGCGCCACAGCGCCTCTTCCTTGTGCAGTTCGCCCCGCGCGCTCTCCTTGTTCTCCACCGCGGTCACCCCTTGTCTGATCGCCGAGCACATCACGCCATGCCGGCTCATCTCCAGCATTGATCCCGGCGACATCAGCAAGCACCAGTTGAGCGCAAACCCCATATAGATCAGGTGATTGATCCCCTGTGCCTCGCAAAGCGCAAAAAGCTGCTGCGCATTCTCCGCCACACCTTCATCACCCACTGGCTTCGCTTCCGCAGGAAAGTCCAGCTTCTCAAATCCCTTGCCGCAGTCCCCCCGGTTGTGCGCTCCCACAAACACACTTTCGCTGCGAAACTGATGCAGCGCGTCCATCACCGGGTCCGGCTTGCTGATCTTTGGGCAAGCCACGCTCGGTCCCGCCAGGCGCACAGCCCGCTGATACCCCGGCAGATTCTTGTAGTAATCCCCGCCGCCCACCACATGCAGCACCGCAAACCCCGACGCCCGCGCCGCCCCCAGCACCGCCGGAAACACCTCACACGTCACCTTCGCCGCGCGAGGCAGATACTCCACCGCGCGATACCACCCCGGATACGCCTCCGCCGTCCCCGCATCCCACGCATGCATCACCACCAGGGCCGTCCGCCCTCTGTTGAGCTCGATCTGGCCCTGCTTCCACCCGCCATACCCCTCCGCGGGCACAGCACGGCCAAGGTCCGCATCAAACTGTTGATAATAGTGCGCGTTGATTTTCATCCATAAAACAATACCCCCAGTCAACCTCTCTGCGCCACCTGATCCCCATCCCCAATCGGCCTTGAATAAACCCTGCCTCCCCCCCACGCCGGTACCGTCCCTGGACGGCCGTTATTCCGGATATTCGCTGGCGCCGCGTTCTTCACCCGTTTTCACGCATCCATCCCAGCAGCCGTCTTCACCCCTGCCACTTTACGGATCACATCCCGCAGCATCCCGCAGGGCGAATCCTTGCTCAGGTAGGCCTTCGCGCCGGCTTTTCGGATGGAGTCGGCCATCACATCGTCGTTATGAACCGACAACCCGATGATCTTCACACTCGGGTTCTCATTGACGATATGCCGCGTCGCTTCCACGCCGTTCATGACGGGCATGTTGATGTCCATCATGATCACATCAGGCATTGTGGTCCGTGCTTTTTCGATGGCATCGCGGCCGTTCACCGCTTCCATCACCACTTCAATGTCTCCGCAATCGGTAAGAATTCTCCGCAAACCATCACGCATGATCTCATGATCATCCACGATCATCACCCTCAGCTTCGTCCCACTGGTCGCGGCGGCGGAAGCCTCGCCCTTGTAAATCGGCTCCACTTCATCTTCGCTGGGCAGTCTCTGGCTCACCGGAAGGGTCAGCGTCGCTCGCGTTCCCTCGTCGGCGGAGGAATCGAGCTCAAAGCTCCCCCCCAGCAACATCAGCCGCTCTTTGATGTTGAACAGGCCGAATCCCCCTTCGCTGGTGGGATACAGCCCGCGGCTTGCCACATCAAATCCTTTACCCTCATCAATGACATGGATATAGACAAACTTCCCGTCGGTTTCCACCCGGATCACCGCCTTGGTCACTCCGCTGTGCTTGAGAACGTTAAACAGCAATTCCCGGGTTCCCTGGAACCCCGCGATGAGCACTTCCTCACTGAGTTTCAGTTCGTCTTCCGTTGCTTGGATCACAACGTTCAGCCCATTTTTGGCCATTTTGGAAACCAGCAGGTTCAGCCCAGCCACCAGCCCGCCGTCATGCAGCACCATCGGGCTCAGTTCGGAAATGAACGTCCTGGTATATGTCAGCGCCTGAGCCAGAAAGTCATCGAGTTTTTCGATGTGCGCTTTATCGCTTTCAGAGCCGCCCCGGATCATCGACAGCCGCATTTTGCACACCACCAGCAATTGCGCCAGATCGTCGTGCAGTTCATTTGCGATCTTCTTTCTTTCCTGCTGCTCCACCCGGCTCAGCGATGCGGCCATCAGCCTCAACTGCTCCGCCCGCGCCTCCGCCAGCATGGTCCTTTCGATCACGCGTTCTTCCAGCGCTTCATTGAGTGCCTTCACCCTCTGTTCCGCATCACGCGCGCGTAAAAGCGCCCGGATCGTCGCCAGCAGTTCAAGCGGCTCCACAGGTTGCACAAGGTAAGCATCGGCGCCTGAATCCAGCCCCAGCACCTTGTCATCGGGATGGATGTAGCTTGCCGACAGGTGCAAAACAGGAATGGAGGAAGTCGTCGGATTGCTCTTTAGCACCCGGCAAACGTCAAAGCCCAGCATGTCAGGAAGATGAATATCCAGAATCACCAGGTCTGGTTTCCGGCTCGCCGAAAGGTTAATGGCATCCTGCCCGGAGGCCCCTTCTATCACTTCAAAGCCGGCCTTCGTCAACACCCTGCCCACCGCATAGCGGTTGGCTTCCGTGTCGTCCACCACCAGCAGCTTTATTTTGTCTTTTGGCTCAGACACGCGGGGCCTCCATTTGGGGAATCGCCCCTGGCATATCACTACCTTCGCTGGGATGGGTATCAGAGTAAATCAGGGGAATCCTGAATGTAAAAATAGACCCCTGACCCACATTGCTGACAACAGTCAACTCTCCGCCTAAGAGCGTCGCTATCTTCCGCGAAAGCGAAAGACCCAACCCCGTTCCTTTCAGGTTCCGCTGCAAGGGCGAATCCACCTGAACATATTCCATGAATATCCGTTCCTGGTCCTCCGGCGCGATCCCGATCCCGGTGTCTTTCACGCTGAATTTCACATGTTGTCCATCCGGCACCGCACTCACCGTCACCGCTCCGTGCAGGGTGAACTTGATCGCGTTGGAGATCAGGTTCCTCAGCACCTGCGTCACCTTGCCCACATCGCTGTTCATAGCCCTGATGGCTGGGTCCAGTTCAAAGGTCAGCGTCACCGGCTTGGCTTCCAGCATCGGCCGGAACATCCCCCGCAGTCCTGCAAAAATCTCTTCCACCTCAACCGTTTGCGGCTTGACATCGATCTTCCCCGCCTCGATTTTCGCCAGGTCCAGCAGATCATTGACCATCTCGGTCAATCCTTCCGCTGTGGACCTGATATACCCCACCTGCTTGGCTTGTTCCGCGTTTAAGTCCCCGTCGGTTTGATCCAGCAGCAGCCGACTCATGCTTCTGATGGAGCTCAGCGGCGTTCGCAGCTCATGGCTGATCGCCGACAGGAACCTGCTCTTAAGCTCCGACATCGCCTTGAGCGTCTTGTTCTTCTCGTCCAGCTCCGCGTACAGCGCCACCACCCCGCGGTTGGTCTCCGCCAGTTCACGGTTGATCCGGTCGATATCGCTCTGACGTGAAAGCAGTTCAGAAAGCGTCATCAGCAATTCCTGATTCTGCCGTTCGATCGCTTCCATCAATCCGATCGTCGTCGTTTGCGCCAGCTTCGCCGTCACCTCCGCCGCCAGTTTTTGAATAGACACCGCTGGCTTGGGCACGATCTTGCCGATCGTGAACACAGTTCCCTTTTCACTGGTCTGCACATCGAATACTTCCACCAGCCGTTTGGTCCCGATGATGCCCAGCCCCAATCCCGATTGCGAAACATACTGCCCATCCAGCACCGCCTGCAGATGGGGAATCCCCTTGCCCGTATCTGAAATCCGGGCCATAAACAGAACTTCGCTGTCATCCGCCAGGAAATATTCCACCCGTCCGCCCGGTGTGTATCGAAGCACGTTTCTCGCCAGTTCGGACACCGCAGTCGCCATCCGTGTCTGGTCCTGGTGCGCCAGGTTCAGCAGGCTGGCCATCTGCAGCGTCCGCTGCCTGGCGAGCACGGCATCATGCTCATGTTTAAGCGAAAAAGTCAGCATTGGCGCATTCATGGGCTACTCCGCTGCATTATTCCCTGCCGATGGCAACCACCGTCACGTCGTCACGTAAACGTGAATGATCCCGGACCAGCGTGCCTGCGATCAGGGCCGGGTGCCGCTGTGCCAGGGGCCCATAAGGGCTCAGTGACCATTGGCTCGAAAGTCCATCGGATCCAAGCACAACGACGCTGTCCTCGCTCCACGGGTATGAAAACTGCTGCACCCGCTGAAGCTGGTGCCCCAGTGTCCCGTTCATCGAAACCATCGACCGCCCCTTGCCCCCCTGAATCACCCAACCGGCGATATTCCCACCCCCCGCAAACCGGACTTCCTTCTTTTTGATGTCGATCCGGGCCACCGCCGCTGCGGCGCCCCGTGTCTTTTTCAACGCCCCGTGCATCGCTTGGACCATCACTCCCGGCTCATCTTCGATGCGCTCGTCAAACACCCTCAGCGCTTCCTGCGCAGCTTCCGAGGCAAACGCCCCATGTCCAAGCCCGTCGGCCACCACCACAGTCATCTGTTCCTCAGTGGAATGCACCGCCCAGGCATCCCCGCAAACTTGTTCTCCGCTCACAGGCAGCGACACCGCGCCATGGGCCAGCCCACCCGGGTTCACCGCTGCGGTTCCTTCGCTGATCACCGCAAGCACACCGGTTCCCACGCCGAGTTGGGAATGGATGTCAAACAATGCGGACATCCGTTTCATCGTTCCCAGACCGATGCCCTGCGTGCCTCGTGTGGTGTACCTGTCTTCCATGCATTGCGAAACGTTGGCCATTCCCGGCCCTTTATCCAGGGCCAGCATCTCCACGCCTCGCTTGCCGTCGCGGGTGAGCTTTCGCAGAATCACCACCCCGTTTTTCGCATGGTGCACGATGTTGCTCGCCGCTTCGCTCACCACCAGCGACACCCGCCCGGTCATTTCTTCGTTCATGCCCAACTGCTGCGCCAGCGTAGCGCCCACCCGGCGCGCTTCGCTCACCGCGCTGGGATCGTTGATCGCCAGCCGGATGCTTTGCCCCAGATATTGATTATTTCCACCTGGCAATGACGACACGTGTACCCTTTCCCGGGGTCGATTCGATGTGAAATTCATTGGATAGTCTTTTCGCGCCGCCGAGTCCCAGTCCCATGCCGTTTCCTGATGTGTAGCCATCGGTCAGTGCCCGTTCCAGGTCAGCGATGCCTTTGCCTTGGTCTTCAAACGTGATCCGCAGCCCCTTGCGTCGGGATTCCTCCAGTGCCTCCAGCGTCACCGTCCCTCCGCCCCCGTGTTCCAAAGCGTTCCGGGCCAGTTCGCTTGCCGCCGTGATGATCTTGGTCTGGTCGACAAGGCTGAACCCCCGTTCGATCGCCCAACTCCGCACCGCCTGCCGGACTGTAACGATGTCGTTCTGGGTCTTGTTGGGCAATGTCTCATGTCTTACGACGGGCACGCTTGCTTCCCTCCTGCCGTTGAGCCACAAGGTTCTGCAGCACTTGCATGCCCTTTTCCACATTCAGCGCCATTTTCACACCCGGCAGGGACATGCCCAGTTCCACCAGCGTAATGGCCACCGCCGGCCGCATCCCCACCACCACCGTATGCGCGTCCAACACGCTGGACATCGAAGCAATGTTCCCCAGCATCCGCCCGATGAACGAATCCACGATCTCCAGCGAGGAGATATCGATCAGCACGCCCCGCGCCCCGGTCGAGGCGATCTTGTTTGTCAGGTCATCCTGCAGTGCCATCGCCAGGTTGTCATGCATGTCCACCTGGATTGTCACCAGCAGCAGCGGACCCATCTGTAATATCGGAATACGGTCCATAATTGATACTCGCTGTCCTTTTATGCGGGCATTTGGGCATCGCCCAAACACTCTTTCTACCCCTCCCCCTCAGCGGGGAGAGTTGTGGCGAGGGTGTTCTTCTCCGTAAATCTTTCCTGCTTACCAGAGCTTCAACCACCCCACCGCAGACCGGGCACACCAGCTATTTCTCCGTCTCGTCCGTCAACCTCCTCATTTGCCCTTGGGCTCGTAGGCTTCCACGCGCAGGTGCGTCCGCTCAAGCGCCACCGCGAAGGCATCGGCAAGCGATGCCTTGGTGATGATGTTCGACAGATCCACCCCCAGATGCACGATCGTCTGCGCAATCTGCGGACGAATCCCCGAAATAATGCACTCCGCGCCCATCAGTCGTGCCGCCGTCACCGTCTTGATCAGGTGCTGCGCCACCAGTGTGTCCACTGTCGGCACGCCCGTGATGTCGATGATCGCGATGGCCGATCCCGTCTCGGCGATCTTCGTCAGCAAAGACTCCATCACCACCTGTGTTCTGGCGCTGTCCAGCGTGCCGATCATCGGCAATGCCAGAATGCCGTCCCACAGCAGCACCACCGGCGTCGAAAGCTCCAGCATCTCTTCCTGTTGCCGCAGAATGATCGATTCCCGTTCCTTCTGCGCCGCCTCTGCGGTCAACATCCCCAGGTTGTCCAGCAGGTTGGTCGCGATCCATATCTCCTGCGAAAACTCCGCGGCATCCCTGCAATGCTTCTGCAGCATCGCAAACAGCGGCCGCTTAAGCGCAAAAATGTACGTCGCTGTATCCGTCAGTGAAAAACCCTGCACCGTCCGGCTCTGCGAGGCCTCTGCCAGCATCCGCGAAATCGCCGCCCAGCTTGAAGACCGGATGTTTATCACCACATCGTCTTTAAGCGCCTGCGCCAGCAGGCTCAGGAATTCCCGGCACTGCGACCGCAACTCCGCTTCCTTCATCCGGTCATCCCGCCGCAGCCCGCTCGCGGTCAGCTCCGCCATCCATTCTTCCAGGAGCTTCTCTTGGTTTTCCGCGACACATTTAAGCAATATCGTTGACTTCATAAATCCTCATCTGGTTCTCAAAATTCGTGTTTCTTCGGGGAAATCCCGGTTCAACTCATGGAAAGGTTTAGGGCGTTTTCCAGCTTGCCCGGTATTGAATCAAATAGCTCCCCGAATAAACATCAGGGAATTACTTATGGAAATGCCCTGTTCAAGGAACAGGCTCTGCCTGCCCCCCTTTTTTCCCATCGAATCCATCCCAGATGAACGCCCCTGTGATACTCAAGCCTCAATCAACCTATTCAATGGACACGTGACAGCCCGCATGTAACCGCCCCGACACCGACGGGGACACCAGACACTGGCCTCCCCTATTTGATTAATCTATCACTCACCATGCCAACCCCAACCCAAATCCAGGAACGCTACGCCAACGCGCTGGACACCTTCATCTCCCGCGCCAAGGCGGACCCCTACATTCTCGCCGTCGTCCTCTGCGGCAGCCTCTCCCACGACACCGTCTGGCAAAAGTCCGACATCGACCTCTTCGTCATTCAAAAGGATGACGACAAACCCACTCACGGCCGCACAGAAACCACCCGCAGCCTCGCCCTCGTCGAAAACGACGTCAACATCCACGCCACCCTTCAATCCCGCTCACAGTTCCGCAAGGCCATCCAGGGTGCCATCCAAAACTCCTTCTTCCACTCCCTCCTCTCCAAGGGCAAGCTCGTCTTCACGCGCGATTCCACCCTTCATGCCCTCTTTGAAGACCTCAAAACCCTCGGCTCGCGAGACCAGCAGGTTCAAACCATGCGCAGCGCCGGCAACGCCATCGCCTGCCTCTACAAAGCCCAGAAATGGCTCAAGGTCAAAAAAGACCCCGCCTACAGCTTCGTCTGGATCGTCATGGCCGCCATGTATCTGGCCCAGATGGAAGTCATCGCCGCTGGCGAAATCTGTGGCCGCGAAGTCATCCAGCAAGCCGTCGCCCTCAATCCGGACTTCTTCAACGCCATCTACACCGACCTCATCCACGTCAGAAAAACCCCTAAGAACATCGCCTCCGCGCTCGACACGATCGACGACTATCTCTCCCGCCGCACCCGCGTCGCCTTCGGCCCCATCATGGACTACCTCCAGGACGCCGCCGCCCCCCGCAGCGCCACCGAACTGGAAACCCACTTTGCAAATCAACTCGGCGCACCCGACGTCATCACTGCCTGCGAATGGCTCTCCGATAAGGACATCATCCGCAAACTCTCCACCCCTGTCCGCCTCACCCGCAAAAGCCCCTCAGCCTTCGAAGAACTCGCCTTCTACTATGACGGCAGCCCTTAATCGTTAACAATATCCTGTGCACTATCATCCCTCTTCTTATCCTCTTGAATCATCTTTAATCCTTTTAATCCCAGTCAAAAAATTCCTCCCGGGAGCCCCGCCATGGCCAAAACAATGCAATCCCAGCCTTTCGCCCGCCCCCAGGCCCGCACCGTCATCTCCATCAAGGGCGCGCGCGAGCATAACCTTAAAAACGTCTCCCTCGACATCCCCCGCGACCAGCTCGTCGTCATCACCGGCCTCTCCGGCTCCGGTAAATCCTCACTCGCCTTTGACACCATCTACGCCGAAGGCCAGCGTCGGTACATGGAATCCCTTTCCAGTTTCGCCAAGCGCTTCATCGCCCAGGTCGCCAAGCCCGATGTCGACTTTATGTTCGGCCTTTCCCCCGTCATCTCCATCGAACAAAAAACCATCGGCCGCAACCCTCGCTCCACCGTCGGCACCATGACCGACATCAGCAGTTACCTCACTCTCCTCTTTGCCACAGCCTCTCAGGCCCATTGCCCATACTGCCAGGCTCCGGTTCCAGCCCGTACCAAAACCCAGATCCTCGACCGCATTCTCGCCCTCCCCAAGGGCGCCACCGTTGAACTCCGCGCCCCCGTCTTCCCCGTTTTTGGCGAAGACTTTAATTTCCTCGCTTCCGACATCCGCAAACGCGGCTACAAGAAAATGCTCGTCGCCGGCAAGCCCGTCGACATCAGCCAGGACAACGACATCGATCTCTCCGCCAATCCGGAAATGGAAGTCATCGTCGATAAATTCGTTCTCACCGGCTCAAATGAACCCGGCAACGAAAAGCAGATCCTCACCGGCATCACCAACGCCCTTGTCCTCGGCGACCAATACCTCAAGCTCCACATCACCGGCCCAGACGGCAAGGCGGACAAAAAAACCACAGACGCTTTCTACGCCGATTACGGCTGCCCCAGGCACCACCTCGCCGTCGGCGACCTCACCCCCGACTACTTCGTCTTCAACAACCCCCTCTCCGCCTGCCGCACTTGCCTGGGCCTCGGCACCTACATGCAGGTCCACCCCGACCTCCTCGTCCCCGATAAAACCCGCAGCATCAAAGGCGGATGCTTCGTTTCCGCCGCCTACAACTATCAGCCAGACAACTGGGACGGCCGCATCATGTACAGCCTCTCCCAGCACTACAAATTCAGCCTCGACACCCCCTTCGAAAAACTCCCCGCCAAAATCATCGACATCCTCTTAAATGGCAACGGCTCCGAAAAATTCGAACTCAAACTCCCACCTGACGCCAAGAACAAAGACCAGAAACACATCGGCAAACCCTGGGGCTTCGACGGCATCGCCCGCCGCATCGAACGCACCTATAAACGCTACCGCCAGAAACAAGTCGCTCACGGCATGATGGAAGCCTGGCTTGAAAAAGTCATGGTCGAACACCGCTGTCCGGACTGCGCCGGCTCCCGCCTGCGCCACACCCGCTTGAACTTCCGGATCCAGAACAAAAACATCCACGAGTTCGGCGAAGTCAACTTCGCCCAGCTCTCCGCCTTTGTCGATCAGATCAAGCCCTCCGGCCAGCAAAAGGCCGCCGCCTCCCAGGTCTTAAAGGAAATACGCACCCGCCTGGATCTACTCCTTGGCATCGGCCTGGACTACCTCAACTTCAACCGCCGCAGCAGCACCCTCTCAGGCGGCGAATCCCAGCGCATCCGCCTCTCCACACAGATCGGCTCTGGCCTCATGGGCATGCTCTACGTCTTGGACGAACCCAGCATCGGCCTTCACCCCAAAGACAACGTCAAGATGATCGCCACCCTCCGCCGCCTGCGCGATCTCGGCAACACCGTCATCGTCGTCGAACACGATGAAGACACCATCAAGGCCGCCGACCACGTCATTGAAATGGGCCCCGGCCCCGGCGTGCATGGCGGAAACGTCGTCGCACAAGGCACCCTCGCCGACATCATGGCCGCCAAAGATTCCCCCACCGGCGCCTATTTCTCCGGCCGCAAGGAAATCCCCACCCCCAACATCCGCCGCCCCGGCGACGGCAAAACCCTCACCATCAAAGGCGCACGCGAAAACAACCTCAAAAATCTCACCGTCGACATTCCCCTGCGCCAGCTGGTCTGCATCACCGGCGCCTCCGGCTCCGGCAAAAGCACCCTCATTAACGACATCCTCTATAAACGCCTCTACAAAGACCTCTTCGACACTCGCGTCCTTCCCGGGGATCATGACGCCGTCGAAGGCATCCAGCACGTCACAAACGTCATTAAGATCGACCAATCCCCCATCGGCCGCACCCCACACTCCAACCCCGCCACCTACATCGGCTTCTACGACGACATCCGCAACCTCTTCGCCAAAACCCCCGAAGCCAAAAAACGCGGCTACAACGCCGGCCGATTCAGCTTCAACGTCAAGACCGGCCGCTGCGCCGAGTGCTCCGGCGACGGCGTCATCACCACCGCCCTCTACTTCA
>CAZIWA010000031.1:0-47005 GCA_964542875.1 uncultured Phycisphaeraceae bacterium | reverse complement strand
CGAATCTGGCGCGGGCGCGGGCGATTTTGGGGGGGAAGTGATGGAGGAATTACGAGTTATGAATTATGAAGTGAAGAGTTGGGAAGAGAATGCGGAAAAAGAGCACCGGTTTGATGGTGGTGCGGTTTTGTGATTTGTGTGTTTGGTGGGTCTGGGGCGCGGCGTGGTGGGCCTCGCGGACTCGGCCGCACCCTACCAAAGAACAAGCGCCCTTGTGGGCGCCTGAGGGGAAGGTTGATTGTGGAGTGAAGCTCAGGCGTTGTAGGTGACAGCGCGGACGGCTTCGCAGATCTTGCGGGCGTTGGGGAGCATTTCCTGCTCAAGGTTTTTAGCGTAGGGAGCGGGGACGTCGTCGGCGTTAACGCGGATGACCTTGTTGTCGAGGTCGTCAATGGCGCGTTCGTAGACCTGCATGGCGATTTCAGAGGCGATGGAGGCAAAAGGCCAGCTCTGGTCGACGACGACGAGGTAGTTGGTTTTCTTGACGCTCTGGACGATGGTGTCGATGTCCAGGGGGCGCAGGGTGCGGGGATCGATGACTTCGCAGTCGATGCCTTCCTTGGCGAGCTCACGGGCGGCGTCGAGGGCGAAGTGCACGGGACGCCCGGTGGCGACGATGGTGCAGTCTTTGCCTTTGCGCTTGATGTCGGCTTTGCCGAAGGGAATGAGGTATTCGGTTTCGGGGACGGCGCCCTTCATGCCGAGCATGCGTTCGGATTCAAGGAAGAAGACAGGATCGTCATCGCGGATGGCGGTTTTCATGAGGCCCTTGGCGTCGTAGGGCGTGGAGGGCATGGCGAGCTTGAGGCCGGGGACGGAGGCGAACATGGATTCGACGCACCAGGAGTGGGTGGAGCCGAGCTGGCCGCCTGCGCCGTTATTGCCGCGGAAGACGATGGGGACTTTGAATTGCCCGCCGGACATGTAGAGCATTTTGGGGGCGTTGTTGATGATCTGGTCGGCGGCGACGAGGCAGAAGGACCAGCTCATGAATTCGATGACGGGACGCAGGCCGTACATGGCGGCACCGATGCCCAGGCCAGCGAAGCCGGTTTCGGAAATGGGAGCGTCAACCACGCGACGGGGGCCAAAGCGATCCAACATGCCCTTGCTGACCTTGTAAGCGCCGTTGTACTGGGCGACTTCCTCGCCCATGAGGAAGACGCGTTCATCGCGTTCCATCTCTTCGCAAAGAGCTTCGTTGAGGGCGTCGCGGTATTCGATTTCTCGTGTGGTCATTTTCGGGTTTCGGGGTTCGGGTTTCGGGGATCGGGTAAGACCGAAGAAGCGGATAAGACCGGAGAAGAAAAGAGGGTTAAGAGTCAGATCGGATTTGAGAGTGGTTACTCGGGGGCTGATGGTTGAAGAGAGCGGATCAGACGGATGAGGAGCATTGCGGCTCTGCTGAGTAATTCCCAGGCTCTATTAGTTAGATCCAATGCCAGAAATTCCAGACGTTCTGCGATCAGGAGGTGTGTTTCCAGTTCCATAAGAGAACCACGTGCGATTGAGAGGTGACGGAGGTAGTCACCGCGATGGCTTCGACCGTACCCTTCTGCGATGTTTGCGGGAATAGAGACCGAAGCCCGCCGCATCTGCGAAGTCAGGCCATATTGCTCCGAAACGGGCAAGTGGCGTGTGATTCGATAGATGTTTTCGACGAGTTCCATCGCTATTTTCCAAGCATCAAGGTCACGATACGACTGGAGTGTCATTCTTGCATTCCCCGAGACCCGCAACCCGATTTTTACTTCATCATGTCGGGGAGTTCGCCGACTTTGTAGGGGCCGCCTTCGTAGGGCTGGGAGTAGACGTCGGTGAAGAGTTCGGAGACGGCGGGTTCGGGTGATTCTTCGGCGAACTTGACGGCGTCGGCGGCGAGGGCCTTCATTTCGGCGTCGAGTTTGTCGATTTGTTCCTGGGTGAAGAGCTTGCGGTCGATGAGGTGGTTGACGAGCGTGGTGATCGGGTCGCGCTCCTTCATGCCTTCGACTTCTTCTTTGGTGCGGTATTTCTGGGGGTCGGACATGGAGTGGCCGACGAAGCGGTAGGTTTTGACGTTGACGAAGGCGGGGCCGCAGCCGGTTTCCTTGGGCGCGCCCAGGGCTTTGGAGGTGGAACTGCGCATGGCGTCGATCAGGGGTTTGAAGCAGTCGTAGGTGGCCAGGACGTCCATGCCGTCGCATTCGCGGTATTCCATGCCGTAGGCTTTGGCTTTTGCGCCCATGTCGTTGGCGGCGGAGGTGCCGCGTTCGATGGCGGTGCCCATGGAGTAGCCGTTGTTTTCAAGGACGAAGATGATGGGGAGACGCCAGATGGCGGCGAGGTTCATGGCTTCGTGGAGGCCGCCTTGGTTGAGGGCGCCGTCGCCGAAGTAGCAGAGGGTGACTTCGTCTTTGCCGAGGTAGGCGGAGGCGAAGGCAAGGCCGACGCCCAGGGGGGCCTGGCCGCCGACGATGGCGTGCCCGCCGTACATGTTGAAGCGTTTATCGAAGAAGTGCATGGACCCGCCTTTGCCTTTGGCGGAGCCGGTGGCCTTACCGAACATTTCGGCCATGGCGTATTTGGGTTCGGTGCCGCGGGCGAGGGCGTGGGCATGGTCGCGGTAGGCGGTGATGATGGGGTCTGTGTCGCGTGTGGCGCCGATGGAGCCGACGGCGCAGGCTTCCTGGCCGATGTAGATGTGGCAGAAGCCGCCGATCTTGGTTTGCTGGTAGCTTTGCTGGGTGCGCTCTTCAAAGCGGCGGATGAGGATCATGTTCTTAAGCAGCTTCCAGAGCTGATCGGGCGTGAGTTTAGCCGAGGGTTTAGCCAAGGCTTTTTCGCTGGTCAGGGTTGCCATTCGATGATCTCCAATAAAAGCGCTAAAACCCGGCATTCATGACCGGGTCAGGCAGGGGTGAGAGCTAATGGGCTTTGATGCCTGGGCAAAGCACCCCGCAAAACACTGTAAGTGTAGGCTTTTTAACGGGGTTGGGCAAGGGGATTGGGCGTTTAGGGTGCGTCAAAATGTCGAGTGCGGGGACATTGGGGATATCAAGTGAACATTGATCAGCGGGGGTGAGGCGGGGGTGGCGGGGGCTGGGAATGGGAGGTTTGATGTATAAGCTGTTGGTGGGTCTTTAGATAAGGCGGTGTCATGGAAGAAACCAAACGATTGCTGACAGGCAAGGTTGTTTATCTGTTTGCCTTTGACATGGCGTACGACATGACCCGCGCGCCGGTGACGAGCCTGCTGGGACGGCCGGTGACGGCGATGGCGCCGGAGCCGGACAAACGCGGGCCACGCGAGCAGTTTTTCTACCGACCTGAGACGGTGATGCTGGAGCCGGTGGGAATGGATGGGCCAGCGGGAGTAACGATGGATGTGGAGCGGACTGTGAAGCTTTTCGCCGTTGGGGCGGTGAGCATCCGGTATGCGGTGAACTTTGAAGTGGAGCGGCTGGAGGATCTGGCGAAGTATCAGCAGCCGATGTTTGATGGAGAGCCGGTGTCGGTGCACGCCAGAAAGCTGGCGTTGAGAGTGAAAGAGGAGCTGGAACCGTACTACATTCAACCGGTGTGGGAGTTGAGGCAGGAAGAGGCGTACACGGTGTTTTGCCTGGATTCGGCGTCCCTGCTGGGAGATGCGGATGCGGAAGCGTGGCTGAAAGCCAACAGCGAACGCGCCGCAGGGCTGGTGACCCAGGAGACGGAAGGCAAGCGGCTGTCGGCGCAGGAAGTGAACGACACGGTGGGCCGGTTTGTGAGCTATTACCGGCAAGACCTGGTGGTGGTGGATTGGGATGCGGCCTTGGTGGTTGATGAACCGGGGCTGATGGAGCCGACGCTGCACATTATCGAACTGGCGAATGTGCAGCTTGCCGAGCTGGAGGCGTATGACCGGGCGCTGGACGCCGAATTGCAAAAGGCCTACCGGGACCTGGTGCGGTCCAAAGCGGGCGCGCGGGCAAAGGTGCTGCAGCGGTTGCGCGAACTGAGCCTGGATATGGCCCGGCTGAAAGACGAGCTATCAAATACGACGAAATTTTTCGGGGATTGGTACCTGGCGCGGGTGTATCGGGAGCTTTCCGGCCGGTTTTATCTGGCGGACTGGCATCGGACGATCGATGAAAAGACGCGGACGCTGGATGAGATGTACCAGATCCTGAAACAGGACCAGATCAACCGGTGGATGGTGGGGCTGGAGATTGCGGTGGTGGTGCTGTTTGTGATTGAGGTGGTGAAATTGTTTTAGCGCCGCATTCGGGGCATGCGGTGGGGGAATGGCGCAGGTCGTAGCCGCAGGCGATGCAGCGGTTTTGGGAGATGCGGCGGGCGATATGGCGGTGTTTGGAGAGCCGGTAGAGACAGATGATGAAGGGTATGGCGAAGGCCAGGGCGAGTGCCCAGAAGGGCATGGAAGCGATCGTGCGGGATTTGGCGGAGGGGCTGGGCCCGAATGCGAGGGAGATGCGGCTGAACGCGTAGCTGAAGCCGCATCGGTTGAGCATGGTTTGTTGCGTGACGAAATGCGGCTGTAACGGGTTTTGGACGAAAGGCCGGATCTGGGTGTGCCAGTCGGAGCGTTCCCAGGTGCGGATCCAGATGGTGCGGGGGAGGGTTGAAGAGGCTTTAAAGACGGAGTCGTAAGGGAGAGTGGTGTGGGTGGATTCGGTGGTGATGAGCAGGCCGCCGCCGCTGGTGTTTAGCTCCAGGAGCTGCATTTGGATTTGGGCTTGCGGGGTGGGCGATTGAATGGGGGATGTGGTTGAGCGCAGCAGGGAGATTTTCTGACTGGAGAAGAAGCTTTGGACCCAAAAGAAGCATACGAGTAGGAGAAGGATGCCAAGCCCGAGCGTGACGGCGAGAAGGAGGCGATATCTGGTTTTGGAGAGTGGGGTGGGGGGCATTAAGCGATGCCGGGTGGGGGAGTTGTTTTAGCGCCGCATTCGGGGCAGGCGGTGGATTGCAAAAGTTTGAGGTTGTAGCCACATTGCGGGCACAACTGCAGCAGCGCGGTGCGCCTTTGCCGGAAAAGTTTGAATGTATGCCAGAAGGCCTGGCCAGTGCCGATGGCCAGCAAGAGAGCCAAGGGCCACAGCGGCAGCCAGATTTTGGGGGTTATGCTGCGGATGATGAGTCCGCGGTAGCGGGCGGGGCCGTAGTCGTTGAAGTCGATCGCGTGGCCAATGCCCAGTTGATATTGCCACGCCCCTGGCCGCATCTGGGGGAAGTGGCTGTGAGGGGCATCGGTTTGCCAGTCGCGCATCCAAAAGTGGTGGATGAAATTGCGGGCGGTTGGTTGGGGGTAGTATCCGGTTCCTCCGCTCCAGGTGATGCTGATGCTGCGATTGCCGAGAACAAAACCCACACCCCACGTTTCTGCCAAGTGATGCGCGGGGGGCCCAGCGACGGAGTTGAGGGTGACCCTGCCCAGATAACAAGTGGTTCTGGCCCGGCGGGTGCTCACCCATGCGGTGATAACAGCGGTCAAGAGCAACAGCCACACCAGCGTGAGGGCGATGCGAAGGAAGAGTTTGAAGAGGCCGGGCCCGGAAGTCATGGGAATGTTTCGTTGTGATACGGGGGAGAAGCCAGAAATAAGGTACCGGGAAACGGTGAATGAAAGAGGCAGGAGGAGTCAGGTTCAGGGTACGAGGGGTGTATGACGGATTCTACAGAGGGAGTAGATTTAGAGAGATTTGCGACTGAAGAGTTCACTTATGTCGGTGGAGGTGGTTGATCGGGAGCCGGCGGGACGCCGGCGCTCCCGGTGCAGAATCTGTCATGCACCTGGAGAGAGGGGTTTTGTGTCGCATTCGGGGCAGGCGGTGGGGGATTGGCGGAGGTCGTAGCCGCAGGCGGGGCAGAGGTTTTGGGTGAGTCGGCGGTGTTGTTTTCGGGTGAGGTGGGCAGAGGCGAGGGTGGCGAGGGTGAGGAGAAGGGCTGGGAACCACCAGGGCAGCCAGAGGATGTTGATCTTGTTGCTGGGGAAATTGGGGGCGAAATGGGTGTGTGAATAGAGGGTTCTTACGTCGAATGGAAATGCGAAGAAGCCGAATCCAAGGTGGTTCATGAAGGAGCGAGGCGAAGGGCCGCGAGGATATTCCGGAGAAGCGTAGGTCACGGCGGCGCTCCAGCCGGGAGGGAAATTCTGATCGGTTCCGTAGCGGAAATTGATGTCGAGAGCACCGGCGGTGGATTGCGTGGTGAATTGAATGCAATCCGTCAATGGGATGAAGGGCTTGCCAGGGAGGTAGCCGGCGCCGGCGGGGAGACTTGTCGCGTGTCGAACCGTGGTGAATGTGGCGGTGGAGTAGCTGCGGACCCAGGCGTATGCGAGGCAAATTAGAAGCGCGGCCAGGAGCAGGGTGAGGGTGAAGAGGAGTTTGTATTTGCGTCTGGGGCTTAGGCGCATGGGTTTATGAGGCTAAGTTTTTAGCATCATAGTGTGGAGGGGCGTGCAATGGGAAGGGGACAGGAAAGGCATGCTCACGCGGACGCGCCGCATACCACCCAGAATTGCGGGCTCAAGCGCAGGAGTTTTAGTGGCCGCCGTGGAAGGGGGTGATGTCCCACTTGTATTGGAGGAAGGTTACGCCGTCGGCGATGGCTTTGAGCTGGCGCACGTCGGTGGTTTCAAAGAGCCCGAAGCAGAGGACGGAGGGGATTTCGGAGTACTTGAAGCCGTATTCGACGAGGGAGAGGAGGGATTGGGGGACGTCGTTCAAATAGGCGCTGCCAAAGAGTGAGGGTTCCAGGGCAGTGGCGACCAGTGCGGTGGGACCGGCGGCGTATCCGCCTGCGAAGAGGTCGACGTGAGCGATGCCGGTTTCCTGCTGGACAAAGCGGGTGGCGGCCAGAAGCTGTGCGGCCTGGATGCCGATGGAGCGCTGGCCGATGCTGGCGACGACGAGGTGGAGGAGGTAAGAGGTGCTGAGCTCGCCAAGGCCGAGGATGTCGACGTAGTAGCGGGTGGCATGTTCATCGGCTGGGCCGAAGTAGTTGAGCCCGCCCATGCGGCTGACGTCGTGAATCACGATCTGGGCCTTGGTGGCCTGCTTGCTCTTGGCTTCCACTTTCACGATGGGGAGCTTCCACGGGCCTACTTCAAGGGTGAAGCCGGTGACGCCCTTGTCGAGGGTTTTGGGGACGGAGGCTTTGCCGTGGGTGAGATCGGGGAGACGGATGGTCTGGGCGAGGGCCTGGCGATGGGCTTCCTTCTGGGCTTGGGTCTTGGGGATGGGGCGGTTGAAGGCGAGCTCGCGGCCACGTTTGATGGCGAGGGTGAGCATGGTGTGCTGGGCGACGGGGAGGCCGGTGTCCAGGTCGTGGGCGTTGTGGATTTCCTCGGGTGCGTGGATGTCGGTTTCGGGGGCGTTTAGGCCCCAGTGCTTGTTCAAGAATTTGTAGAGACGGCTGCGGTTATCGGCGAGGTAGTTGTGGGTGCCGGGGTCGGTGTTGGAATAGAACTCGAAGTTGTCTTGCTTGCCCAGGGCCTTGAAGGCGGGCATGACGGGGTCGAAGACGACGGGCTTGACGCGGTCGGACCGGAAGCAGCATTCGTCGTTGGCGTTGGCGATGATGAGGGTGCTGGCGCGGGGGGCGAGCATGGCGGTGAGCATGTCGTAGTCGGCGGTGGCGGCGAGATCGGTGGGGGTTTGCTCGGAGTCGCCCAGGTCGTTGTCGCAGTGGAGGCGCTTGGAGATGGCGGTGTAGCCGGCAACGGGGACGCAGAGGTTGACGCGTTTATCGAGTGAGGCGAAGAAGATGGTTTGCCAGCCGCCGCCGGAGAGCCCGGTGACGCCGACGCGGGTTTTGTCGGCTTTGGGCTGGGCGAGGGCGATGTCGAGGCCTTTGGCCATGGCGAGGAAGAAGAGGCCGACGCCGGAGAGGCCGACGAAATTGAGGTGGTTGATGTTGTCGTGCTGACGGTCGCCGAAGAGCTCACCCATGCCGATGTATTCGAAGTTGAGGGCGATGACACCGCGGCGGGCGAGGTTCACGCAGCGGGCTTGTTTGTAGTCGGCGGATTTGCCGCCTGCGGTGTGGCCGTTGGCGTTGATCATGACGGGCGCCTTGCCCTTGATCTTGTCGGGGATGTAGAGGGCGGCGGGGATCCAGAAGTCGGGGTAGATTTCGTAGCGGAGTTTTTTGATGGTGTAACCGTGGCCGGTGTTGATTTCGCCGACCCAGGCGATTTTGGCTTTGGCGTTTACGACCGCATCAGGGATGCCTTTGAGGACGACGTGCTTGAGGACTTCCTTGCGGAGCGCTTCGGCCTGGGCGGGCCAGTTCTTGCCGGTGGGGGCTTTGAAGGGCTGGAAATAGGACTTGAGGTAGGCGCGGAGAACTTCATCGGCTTGTTCTTTGGAGATGACTGGTTTAGAGAGGGCGTGAACCTTGGCCATGAGCGAGCTCCGGGTGTTTAGTTTGAAGAAGAGAGATGTTAGATGTTTTTCGGGGAAGGGGGTAGTCGGGGCGAGAAGAGCGGAATTTTTGACTGGGATTAAGAGGATGAGAGGGAGAGGCTGCTGGGTGAGCAGTGAGAGAGAATTTTTACATGATTAACAAGATGTTTCAAGATTTACATGCTTGATTTTTGGCGGTTGAGCGAGATTGGCGTTTTTGGCGGCGGGAGAAGAAGTGTTTGTTTTGAGGGAATGGCATGTGTGGGTGGTCGTCCAACGGGAAGAGGGACAGGTCCCGGGAAGAAGGGGTCCCCAAGGATTGAAGAGGGATGGTGAGTCGATGCGTGGAGGGTATTCGTTGGTGGCCCTAAGAAAGAGCGGAACGGATTATTCAAGGGTCTCGATTGATTTTTCGGCGGTAAAACGGGATGTCGGATTACGACGAAGACGTCTAATCCGACCTACTTCAGAGTTTATGGGCAAAGCTGAAATAGGGAGTGGGCTTATTTGAAGCGTTTGAAGAGCTTGCCGAACCAGCCTGCGGATTCTTGCTGTTGTTCTTCGGGCTTGGGTTCGGAGGCCTGTGTCGCTGCGGCTGCGGCGGGGGCGGGGGCAGCAGGGGCGGTGGCGGGCTTGGGCGCTGCGGGTGCGGCCGGCGGGGTGGCGGCTGCCACAGTGGGCTTGGGGGGTTGAACGGGGGGTTTGGCGGCGGGGGCCTGGGTTGCCGCAGTGCCAGCCTGGGTGGCGGTGGCGGGGGGCGTTGTTTTGTTTGCGGCAGGCTTGGCTGCGCTGGGGGCCTGCTGCGGGGCCGGGGGGTTGGCGGGGCCTGCGGGCATGAAGACGCCGGAAGGGCCGCCTGACATGGAAAGGTTGTGCGGGATGGGTGCGCCGGTGGCGCCGGGCACGAGGGGGACGATGCCCAGGAGACGATCGACAAGCTCCGGCGCGACGGGGTTTTCCGGCGGGAGCTTGACGAAGTATTCGGTTTTGACCGGGTATTTGTGGGAGCAATTGCCGCAGATGGCGACGGCGCCCATCCTGACAAACGGGGTCTTGTACTGGGTCTTACAGGATGGACAGGTGAGTTGATACATCGATCGACGCGCCCTATGACGATGTTCTGGCCGGGGTGTACGCTCTGCCCATAGAAACCTCAACGCGTTAACGTAAATTCCGTTGAGGAACGCCGTCAGTTTATCAATCCTATAATCTTTAACAATGAACCTCGCGCTCGTGATTCTGGAAGAAGGCCCGGTGAGGCCTGCATTTGCCCAAGGGCCCAAGAGCCTGGCGGCGGTGAAATTATTAAGAATCAGCGTGACGGACCGGTGCAACCTGCGGTGCCAGTACTGCATGCCGGAAAACGGAGTGGACTTTCACGCCAAGCAGGATCTGCTTTCAGCGAAGGACATCATCGCGGTGGCGGCGGCGGCGGTGCAGGCCGGGGTGACCCATCTGAAAGTGACCGGCGGCGAGCCCACGGTGCGCAAAGACCTGGTGGAAATCGTAGCCGGGCTGGCGGCACTGAACCCCAAAGACGTCTCCATGACGACCAACGGCATCCTGTTTGCGCCCATGGCCCGGGAACTGCGGCAGGCGGGGCTCAAACGCGTGACATTCTCCTGGGACTCCATGGATGACGGACGGTTCGCCAGCATCACCGGCGCGCCGAGCGTGCGCGGCAAGACGGCATTGACCCAACTGAAGGAAGGAATCGCGGCGGCGGAGGCGGAAGGGTTTGAGCAGATCAAGATCAATGTGGTGGTGATGAACGGGGTGAACGACGACGAAGTGGTGGAGTTCGCCAAGCTGACTTTGAACAAGCCGTGGACGGTGCGGTACATCGAATACATGCCGCTGGGGGACAGCAAGCTGACGGATGACCCCAACCGATACATCCTGGATAACGAAGTGGTGAAAAGGCGGATCGCCGATGCCCTGGGCCCGCTTGCGCCGGTGGAGCGGTCGCAGGAAAAGGGCGTGGGCCCGGCGCAGGTTTTCACGGTGCCCGGCGCCGTGGGCCGGCTGGGGTTCATCAGCGCGATGAGCAAGCCGTTTTGCGAGACGTGCAACCGCTTGCGGCTGACGGCGACGGGTGAGTTGAGAAGCTGCCTGTTTGACGGCGGCGAGGTGAGCGTGATCAAGGCGCTGAAGCCCGAGCCGGACGTGAAACGGATTATCGGGATGCTGGAAGAGTGCGTGGCGATGAAGCCGGACGTGCACTCGGCGCGAGGGAACCGGGCGATGAGTCAGATGGGGGGGTGAGCGTTCGGGGAGGACGGGTTTCGGGGCTCGGGGTTTGGGTTAAGAAAAGAACAAATCGAAGAAAATTTCGCATTGCCTGCGTTTGGGTGAGTGTCGTTTGAGCTTATTTTCACTACCCGAAACCCGAGACCCGGAACCCGAAAAGGCCGGATGGCCTCTGGATTCTCCACCGAACCTCAAACGCTTTCCTACAATATCTCCATGAGTGATCTTTGGGCTCCAAAACGGGAGGCGAACAGGCGGGCGGCGGAGCCGTTGCCGGTGAGGATGCGCCCTCGGACGCTGGAGGAGTTTATTGGTCAGACGCACTTTCTGGGGCCGGGGAAACTGCTGCGGCGGATGATGGAGGCGGACCGGCTGACGAGCGTGATTTTTTATGGTCCGCCGGGCACGGGGAAGACGACGCTGGCGGAACTGATCGCCAAGCAGACCAAGCGGCGCTTTGACCGGGCCAATGCGGCGTCGGTGGGGGTCAAGGAAGTGCGCATGGTGCTGGATGAGGCCAAGCGCGCGCTGGAGCTGGACGGGACACGGACGATCTTTTTTCTCGACGAAATCCATCGGTTCAACAAGGCGCAGCAGGATGTGCTGCTGGGGGATGTGGAACGGGGCGTGGTGACGCTGATCGGTGCGACGACGGAGAACCCGTTTTTTTCGATCAATTCGCCGCTGGTGAGCCGGTCGCAGGTGTTTCAGTTTCAGGCGCTGAGCGAAGCGGACCTGGCACAATGCGTGAACAATGCGCTCAAAGACCCTGAGCGGGGGTACGGCGCGCGAAACGTGACGGTGACACCCGAGGCGATGGACTTCTGGTGCAGGGTTTGCGACGGCGACGCCAGGCGGGTGCTGACGGCATTGGAGATCGCAGTGTTGTCTGGCGGGGCGAAGATTCCCGGGGCGGCCCACACGCCCGATGGTCCGGTGGTGGTGGACCTGGATTGCGCGGAGCAATCCATCCAGCAGAAAGCGGTGGTGTACGACGCGACGGGGGATGGGCATTACGACACGATTTCGGCCTTGATCAAGTCCATGCGGGGAAGCGACCCGGATGCGGCGGTCTACTGGCTGGCGAAGATGCTGGTGGCGGGGGAAGACCCGCTGTTTATCGCCAGACGGATTGCGATCCTGGCCAGCGAGGACATTGGAAATGCCGACCCCAGGGCGCTGCAGGTGGCGGCGGCGGCGTATGACATCACGCAGCGGATCGGGATGCCGGAGTGTCAGTTAACTCTTGGTCAGGCAGTGATTTACATGGCGACAGCGCCCAAGAGCAATGCATCCGCCCTGGCGATCTGGTCGGCGATGAAGGACGTGAAGACCAACCGGACGGTGCCGGTGCCCAAGCATCTGCGCGATGGGCACTACGCGGGGGCCAAGAAACTGGGGAACGCGGTGGGGTACCAGTACGCGCACGACAGCGCGACGGGGTATGTATCCCAGGACTACCTGGGGGTGGATAAGACGTATTACGAGCCGACGGGGCGGGGGTATGAGCAGCGGATCGGGCAGTTTCTGGAGTGGATCAAACAGCAGAAAAACCCCGGTGAGATTGAAAAAAGTGCTGAAATGAACGAGCCGGGTTGATATGATTGAGCACAATTGCGCCAAGGATGGCGCCGCTGAGTGCCTCCCCAAGGCCTGAGAGCCATGGGTGATTCGGCTAAGCGTCAAAAAGGAGTTTGGTCATGGTGCTTGCCTCCCAGCAGCGTCGTTCGTCTTCACGTTCATCTTCTTCTTCGTCATCCAACCGTAATTCCCGTGGCAAGTCCGCGATGGGAAAGGTTGTCGGCATTTCGATGCTGGCGCTGGTGGTGGTGGCGGGGTCGTCATGGTATTTGAAGCCTGAGTGGTTTAAGAAAGCTCCGGCGACGGGCGGGGCGCAGATGGCGTCCAACCTTGCGCCGGGACAGACCCAGGTGCAGGTGGGCGTGACGCAGACGCCGCAACCCGGGAGCATTCAGCCGGGTGCGACGCCGACTGCGCCCGCTGCGCCGGCGAAGCCATTGGTGGCGCCTGCGGCACCGGCCAAGGAACCCGCCAAGCTGCAGAGCGGCGTGACCCCGGCGGCGAGCCCCAAGGCTGAAGTGCAGAGCGCGACGGACAACACACGGCTGGGCACGACGCCGGCCCCGGCAGCGCCCGCGAAGACCGAACCGGTGAAGCATGCGGGCGCGCCTGCGGCAGCGCCGCAGCAGACGCCGCCTGCGATGATGCAAACCTCGGCGGTGCAGAGCACGCCGACAACGGTGAGCGTGCCGAACGTGGCCAAAGCGGTGAGCGGGCCGGCGACGACGCAGCCTTCGGAAAAGAGCGCATCGGCTGCGTTGACGGGCGAGCAGGCCAAGGCGCTGCCCGCGGTGCCCAAAGTGGTGGAACTGCCGGCGAACATGAGCGTGCCGGACCGGATGGCCAAAGGGATGGAATTGATCGGCGACGGCAAGCTGGTGGAAGGCCGGCGGGTGCTTAGCAGCCTGTTGACGGCGCCTGATGCGGCGCTGGTGCCGATGGACGCGCAGGCGATCCGGGATACGCTGCAGAGCATCAACCAGAAACTGATTTTCTCCAAGGAAGTGGATGCGACGGACCCGCTGGTGGAGCAGTATGTGATCAAGCCGGGGGACTTCCTTGCGAAGCTGGCCCGGAAGAACAATGTGCCGTTTGAGTTTCTGGAATACATCAACAACACGACTGCCAAGAAGGTGCAGATCGGCCAGAAGCTGAAGCTGGTGCACGGGCCGTTCCACGCGGTGGTGGACAAGAGCGCGTACCGGATGGATATCTACGCCGATGAGCCTTCGGGCGACCGGGTGTATATCCGGAGCTTCCCGGTGGGGCATGGCGCAGGCAACGGCACGCCGGTGGGCGCGTTTATCATCCGTGCACAGGGCAAGGTGACCAACCCGCGGTGGATCAACCCGCAGACGGGCGAACACTTTGAGCCTGATGATGTGAAGAACCCGATCGGCGAGTACTGGCTGGGCCTGCAGGGGACGACGCCGGAGACGGCGGTCCGGCAGGGGTACGGCATCCACGGGACAGTGGAGCCGGATTCGATCGGCTCGCAGAACTCCATGGGCTGCGTGCGCCTGCGTGATGACGACATCAAGATGGTGTACTTCATGCTGCAGGATGGGCAGAGCACGGTTGTGATTCTGCCTTGAGATTTTGGATTTTGAATGAAGACGGACGGCTTTGAGAGCCGTCCGTTTTTTTTGTGCCGAGCATGTTTCATCATTTGGAGGTGCGCCGTATACGGATCCGTACGTACGGTGGTGTGGGAGGGGTCGGGCCGCAAGGCCCGCCCCTATCCCGATTGACTGGAATTAAGATGCGAAGAGCGGATTTATTACACGATTTACAAGATGATTCAAGATTTACATGCTTGGTTTTGGCGGGCGAGGGTGGATCGATTTTGATGAAGATTGAAAAGGTATTCGGAAAGAGGAGAAGTGTGTTGTTGGGGCTTGGTGGAGAGGTCTTTCAGCGACCATCGAGGTCGCAGAAAGAATAGGAGTTATTCATGAGAGCCGCTTACCGTGGGCTGCGTTCGAAGACTCGCTGACTCACGGCTACGGGCTGATGCCCCTGTCGGGGCTTGGCCAACGAGCTTGAAGAAGACACTGGTTTGAGGGAGGTGCGTTTTTGGTGATTCGTTTGTTTGGCGGGTCTGGCGAGCGGCACGGTGGGACTCGCGGACTCGGCCGCGCCCCACGAAGAAGGATTGCAAATTGTTCGTGGGGGGAGGTTGGCGGGGTATGATTGGGGTGTGGTTTCCTTTTCTTTTTTCCAAGGGGATTCAAGATGAATCATTCACTGCGCGGCGGTTGGGCTGTGTTTATGGCGTTGGCCGTTGTAAGCGGAACAGTGTGGATTGGGATGGGCGAGGCGGCCGAGCAAGAGGGCGCAGGTGCGGCGACGCAGCCTGCGGCGACTCAACCGGAAAAAGAGGCGGGCGAGGCGGCGGCGGAGAAGGTAAGGCCGAGGGTGATTCAGGAGGTGTTTTATTACGACGTTATGACGGGAAAGTTATTTCCGGCGGCGGTGGAGTTGTACCCGCCAATCAACACGCCTGATAAGAGCATGCTGCCCAATGGGATACCGGCGGGGGTGAAGGCGAACGTGTTCAGCTGCGGGAAGTGCAAAGAGAGCGAGTGGTATATCGGATACCTGGAGATCTATTTGCCACAGGCGAAAGAGGCGCAGGTGCGGCTGAATAAAGAGATGGAGGAGTATGCAAGGATGGATCCGGAAGCCCGGAAGAAAGATCACGAAAAGGCGAAGAACGGGGAGAAGTCGCTGGGAATAGGGCCGACACCGCAAGAGATGATGCTTATTTCCGAGGGACACCTGGTGGCCAGGTACGAAATGATCGACAAGTGGTTCAAGCAGGAGTCGCCGGAAGGGGCGGCGCTTGTGAATGCCGCAATGAAAAAGTGTGCCAGCGGGAAGTATCCGATTCAGTGTTTTCCGGAGTCCAACGGCGTTCGGCCCGGGATATGACTGATTCAAGAAAGAGGGTGGATGATGGCGAAGATATCGATCCGCGAGTTCATGAACCGACATTCGGTGCTGGTGGTGATCGTGAGCGTGGTGGTGATGTTCCTGGCGGTGATGTATGCGTTTAATGGGACGGGGGGAGGGACGGCGCGGCCGCCTACGGAGTTGTATTTTTACGACACGATGACGGGGGAGTTGTTTGTAGCGTCTGCGAAGGAATATCCGCCGATCAATACGCCGAGCCAGGCGGCGGGAAGCAAGCCGGCGGGAGTGAGGGCGAATGTGTTTTCGTGTGGGAAGTGCAATGAGAAAGAGTGGTATATCGGGTATTTGGAGACGTATACGCCGGAAGCGAAAGAGGTGCAGTTGAAGCTGGATGAAGAGATGAGCCGGCCAGTTCCTCCTGCGGCGGGGGATGCGGGGCCTGTACCGCCGATAGGGCCAAGCCTGGAGGACTCAAAACGGCTTATCGACGGGCATCTGGTGGCGAGCCCGAAGGCCGTGGACAAGTGGCTAAAGCAGGAATCAAACGAAGGGGCCAGTCTTGCGAGCGGCGCGGTGAAGAAGTGCCCGGACAATAAGTATCCGCAGCAATGTTTTCCGGGAAGGTGAGGGGTTGACGAGACGATGTGAGGCATTGATGTTAATCGCAGATGCAGACGTGCTTACACGGACGAAAGCATGGCGCGCAATGGGGTTGTTTGGATTAAATCCGTTATTGTGTGGGGATGGTGGACGAATCGAATCAGAAATGCAGCGGCGCAAGCAGCGATCGGCCTTCAGTGGAGGCAATGCTGGGGGTGTTTTCAATTGCGTTTGGGCTGGTGGCGGTGTTTTCGGTTTTGAGTTTTATGTACTGGGATCTGGCGGTCGCCAAGTGGGCGGTGGGGCTGCCGGACTGGTTTTTTGTATCGATGGATTGGCTGACGAAATTGGGAGAAGGCTGGGTTTGGCTGGTGCCCACAGGCGTGGTGGCGGGATGGTTTTTCCTGGTTGCGAAAAACCTGAAAGCGGGGATGGTGTGGACCGTGATTTTTGCCGCGGTGGCGCTGACGGGGATTCTGACGAACATCATTAAGATTTTGGTTGGCCGGTATCGGCCTAAAGGTTTTTTTGAGCATGGCTGGTTTGGATTTACGCCGATGAAGGTCGGGTATGTGTTTAACTCGATGCCATCGGGACATTCGACGACGTCAGGGGCCATTCTTGCGGTGCTTTGGCTGTACTTTCCACAGTGGCGGTGGTTGACGGTTCCGTGTTGCCTGGTGTTGGCGTCAACCCGGATTTGGGTGAGGGCGCACTACATCAGCGATGTGTTGACGGGGTTGTTGGTGGGGGCGTCGGTGACGTTTTTGATCTATTACGTGGTGGTGGGGGCTGGGTGGATTGATTCGCCTTGCGGGTGGAAGAGGAAGCGGTTGGGGAGTGAATTACGAATTACGAGTTATGAAATATGAATTGAGGATTGAAGAGTGTCGGTTTGATGGTGGGGCGTTTGGGGTGATTCATTTGTCGGGGGCTGGCGGATTCCGGGGCAGGTTCAGAAACCAGCCCCAGGTACCCACGGGTATAAAAATGGAGCGACATTACGTAGAAAAACAGCACGGCGGGGCCGTGCTGTTTCAGAGGGATGCGATGGATTGTGGGGTTATTTTGAGGCGTCGAGGACGATGCGGTAGCGGGCTTTGCCGGCTTTGAGGTGGGCGAGGGCTTCGTTGATCTGGCTCATGGGGAAGTGTTCGACCTGGGGGGCGATTTGGTGGCGGGCGGCAAAGTCGAGCATGGTGGCCATGGCGACGGGGGAGCCGGTGGGCTGGCCGGAGACTTCCTTTTGACCCATGATCAGGTCGAAGGCGGCGACGGGGATGGGCTCCAGGACGGCGCCGACGATGTGCATGCGGCCTTTGGGGGCCAGGGTGGCCATGAGGGCTGACCAGTCCATGGGGACGTTCACCGCGATGATGATGAGGTCCAGGGAGCCGGCGGCCTTTTTGAGGGCGTTGGAGTCTTTGGAGGAGATGACGTTGTGCGCGCCGAAGGATTTGGCTTCGTCGAATTTGGATTCACTGGAGGTGAAGGCGGTGACTTCACAGCCCCAGGCTTTGGCGAACTTGAGGGCCATGTGGCCCAGGCCGCCGATGCCGACGACGCCGACGCGCGCGGTGGGCTTGATGTTATGGATGAGGAAGGGGGCGAAGACGGTGATGCCGCCGCAGAGGAGCGGGCCGGCGGAGGTGATGTCGAGGGAATCGGGGAGGGGGATGGTCCAGGCCCAGTGTGCGCGGACGCGGTCAGCGAAGCCGCCGTAGTGGCCGGCGATGGTGGGCTGGACTTTGGCGCAGAGGTGTTGGTCGCCCGAGAGGCATGAGCGGCATTGCATGCAGGAGTTTGAGTTCCAGCCCAGACCCACGCGCTGGCCGACTTTGAGGGCCTTGGCGTTTGAGCCGACGGCGGCGATGGTGCCGACGGCCTCGTGTCCGCAGACGCAGGGGTAGGTGGAGAAGCCCCAATCGTTGTTGAGGACGGAGAGGTCGGAGTGGCAGAGGCCGCAATACTGGACGTTGATTTCAACGTCGTCTGGCGCGAGCTCGCCGGGGTTGTATTCGAATGGTGCGAGCTTGCCTTTGGCTTGTTGTGCGGCCCATGCGCGGATCGGTTTCATGAGAATGCCCTTTGGGTTACGGGTTTGGGGTAAAGAGGAAGCAGAGAAGAGTTCCGGAGTTTTCAACTATACACGGGTGAAGTTTCGTAAACTACACATCCTTATGCTGGGATTGTTAGTTCTTTTTATTGTTGCCGGGGCGCTTTGCGTGGCTGCGATCACCCTGGCGGGGTTGCGGTTTTTGACGCATCCCAAGCGGGTGACGTTTGCGACGATGGTGGCGTATGGGATGCCGACTTCGCCGATGGACCTGGGGCATGCGTTTGAGGATCGGACGCTAAAGGCGGGGGATGGGACGCCGATTGTGGCGTGGCTGGTGGCGGGGGGCGATGCGGCGGGGCCGGTGGTGGTGAAGACGCATGGATGGGCGGACAGCCGGTTTGGGATGCTGACGCCGCTGCAGGCTGTGGTGGGGGTGTCGAGCCGGGTGTGGATGTATGACCTGCGGGGGCAGGGGGAGTCTCCAGCGCCGGCGAGCCGGCTGGGGACGACGGAGGTGGAAGACCTTTTGTGCGTGTTGGAAGAAGTGCATCGGGAGAGCCCGGACCGGCCGGTGGTGCTGATGGGGCACTCGATGGGTGCGGGCATTTCGATCGCCGCTGCTGCGCGCGCGGCCAAGGAGCCGGAGCGGTATGGGCATATCATCGGAGTGATCGGCGATGGGGGTTACCGATTGGGGATGCAGCCGATCGAAGGGTATGCCAGGGCCAATGGCCTGCCGATGTTTCCATTCATGTTTTTGATCAAGCGGCATTTGTCTTTCTGGTATTGCTCGGATGCGGCGTTTGACCGGGTGGGGCATGCCAAGGGTTTGAAGTGCCCACTTTTGATGCTGCATGGGGACCTTGACCCGGTGTGCCCGGTGGGGGCGGCGAAGGAGATCGTGGAAGCGTCGCCTAAAGGAAAGCTGGAAGTGTTTGAGGGTGCGGGGCATCAGGACTTGTACATGCGCGAGCCGGATAGGTATGAGGCGCTGGTGCAGGGGTTTGTGAAAGCGGTGGCGGCAGGGAGGGAGCCGTTTTGATCGGAATTGAGGAAGAGATCCCGTGTCCTGCGTCCTGTGTTCTGCGTCAAGAGTTTCAGAGTCAAGAGTTTTGGAGTTAAGAGTCGTCCCGGGGTTGTGTCAAGAGTTATGATTTGGGGCGTGTATGAGGTTTGGTGACTCCTTTTAAATGCGGGCTCTATCAATGACTATCGCCGGACGGATCGACCATACGCTGCTGAAACCTGAGGCGACATTGGGGCAGATCACGCAGACCGCCAAGGAAGCGCTGGAGTACGGCTTTGCTTCGGTGTGCGTGACGGGTGTGTGGGTGCCGACGGTGGCGAGGCTGCTGGCGGGGTCGAACGTGAAGACGTGTGCGGTGGCGGGGTTTCCGCTGGGCGCGAATAAGGCGACGATCAAGGCGATCGAAGCGGCGTCGGTGGTGAAAGACGGCGCGCAGGAAGTGGATTTTGTGGCGTTTTTGCCGACGCTGATGGAGAAGGACCTGGCGGGGGCCAAGACGGAATACATGGAAATCGTGCGCGCGGCGCGCGCGGCCAACCGGAGCGTGGTGATCAAAGTGATCATCGAAAGCGCGTTTTTGATGAAGGATGTGAGCGCAGACGAAGCCGAGGCGCGCATCGCCTGCGCGTGCCAGGCGGCGCGGGAATCCGGGATTGATTTCGTGAAGACGTCCACTGGGTTTCATGGGGCCGGCGGCGCGAGCGCGTCGGCGGTTTCCCTGATGAAGAAACACGCGGGCGGGCTTTACGTGAAAGCCTCCGGCGGCATCCGGAATGCGCAGGACGCCAAGACGATGATCGATGCGGGCGCCGATCGGCTGGGGTGTTCGGCGGGCGTGGCGATCGTGCAGGGGCTTTCGGGCGGCGCGGGGTATTGAAGAAATTACGAATTATGGGCTATGAATTAGAACCGTTGAATAACGCTGAGGCTGCGCACCCTTGCCTCTGACGTGTGCCTGATGGCGAGTGAAATCGAACAAAACGAATCCTGGAGAAGCGAGACATATGCAAACGATTACGGTCGGCAACAAAGTGAAGATCGGGCGCGGGCAGGCTTTGGCGATTATCGCGGGGCCATGCCTGGCGGAGTCTGAAGAGCTTTGCCTTACGGTGGGCGAGAAGGTGCGCGACAAGTGCGCGAAGCTGGGGATGACGTACATCTTCAAGGCTAGCTACGACAAGGCCAACCGGAGCTCCATCGGCAGCTACCGCGGCGCGGGGCTGGATGAGGGCCTGGCGCTGATGGACAAGGTGCGGCGTAAGCTGGGCGTGCCGGCGACGACCGATATCCATGAATCGCACCATGCGGCACCAGCGGCGCAGGCGGTGGATTTGCTGCAGATTCCCGCGTTTTTGTGTCGGCAGACGGATTTGCTGGTGGCGGCGGCGGCGACGGGCCAGCCGGTGAATGTGAAGAAAGGGCAGTTTCTTTCGCCTCAGGAGATGGGGAACGCGGTGAAGAAGCTGACGGAGGGGTATCAGCAGGCGGGCAAGCAGGCGAACATCATGCTGACGGAGCGCGGGACGTTTTTCGGGTATCACCGGCTGGTGAACGATTTTGTGGGCGTTGGCGACATGATGGACCTGGGATGGCCGGTGTGCTTCGACGTGACGCATTCGACGCAGAAGCCGGGCGAAGGGGCTACGTCCGGCGGGCGGCCTGAACGGGCGCCGCTTTTGGCGAAGGCCGCGGTGGCGATCGGCGTGCAGTGCCTGTTCATCGAGACGCACACGAACCCGAAGGTGGCGAAGTCTGACGCGGCGACGATGCTGCCGCTGGACGTGACGCTGGGATTGCTGGATGAACTGGCGCGGCTGCGTGAGGTGGTTGGGGCGGGGTGAGATTGAGTGAATTTTTTGATGCGGTAAGTGTTGGGCGGGATAGGGATTATATGGGTTGACGATTTGTTTTTATAATTTTATTGGACTTTATTTGTTTTATTATTATACTAAGAGGGGTTCGGGGGCATGGTTTTTGTTGATTGATGGGAAGGTCGAGCTGGCGCCGGAAGTCATCGATGGCGCTTGCGGCTAACACTCAACCGTGACGCGATTCCAGTTTGAATGATCGAGAAGAAGAGTGATAGGGCCGCGCTTTCAGCGCCTACTGAGAAGAAAGAAGAATCAATCAAAGGGTGTTTGCACCAGGGCCTACGCGCTGGGAAGCGCTGCGACCCCGGCTGTCATAAGGTCGGGCCTTTGGCCCTGAGGAAAAAGTGCAGATTGGAAGACATGCTGACGCGGACGAGAGCATGCCACCCAGAATTACTCATTCCAGGGTTGTCGTGCGAATGCGGATTTTGAGTTGTTGCGTTGAGGGTATTCGTGGGCGGGGTGGCGTGTTGAACTTTTTGGGTTAGTCTGGGTCCAAAGAGGCGCTGTTTCGTCAAACCGGGGGTGATTTTTGGCGCGTTGGATCGGTCTGTTATTGTGGTTTCATTCTCATTTTTCAAGGAGTGTGCAATTGTTTAAACGAACTGTGTCGCGTCTGATTCTGGCTGCATCGCTGAGTCTGAGCGCCGGGTCGCTGGCCCTTGCCGACGTCACTGTCGTCGATAAGGGGCAGCCGAAAGCGAAGATTTATGTGACTGGGCCGTTGAAGGTTGCGGAATTGAAGGCCAAGGAGCTCAACGCGCTGACGCCGGAGCAAAAGCGCGATCGTGAGCTGGCAGGGCAGCGGGGCGAATTGATCGCGGACTTGAACTACCACATCAAGAAGATGGCGGGGTTTGAACTGGAAGTGGTGGAGACGGAAGACCCTGCGAAGGTGATGGGGCCGGCGCTGGTGGTGGGCCCGCTGGCGACGAAGATGGGCGCGACGGCCAAGGAGCAGACGCCCAACGGCGAAGCGTTCCGGCTGCTGGTGAAGGGGGACCAGGTGCTGATGGGCGGCGAGAGCGAAGTGGCTGCGCGGCACGCGGTGTATGAGCTGCTGCGTCGGCTGGGGTGTGATTGGATCATGCCTGGGGTGGAAGGGGAGATCATTCCTGCGCTGCCGACGCTGGTGGTGAAGGACATGGATGTGGCGCTGAAGCCGGACTTTCAGGTGCGGGCATCGTGGTATTCGGGCGGGCCGGTGATTATTCAGAAGGAAGAATTCGCCGAGTACACGACGTGGCTGAAGCGGCAGCAGCAGACGACGAGGGACCAGAAATATCCGCCGCTGTTTTTGTCGGGCGGGCACTATTGGGAGAGCCTGCTGAGGACGTATAAGGCTGAGCTGGATGCGGACCCGAAGATGCGTGCGCTGGTGAGGCAGCTTGACGGCACGACGGCGCCAGGCACGACGCAGCTTGACGGCGCCAACCCGAAAGTGGTGGACCTGACGGTGCGGGACATTCAGGCGCAGTTCAAAAAGAGCGGCTGGCCCAACGACTTTGCGTACACCAAGAGCATCGGGCCCAACGACGGCGGCGGGTATTCGATCTCTCCCGAAGCGATCGCGGCGGGGGCGGACCGGATCGACCCGATGACGGGCGACCGGGACCAGACGGACGTGCTGATCCACTACGCCAACGAAGTGATCACCAAGCTGCGGCCGGAGTTTCCGAATTTCCGGGTGGGCTTCCTGCTTTACAGCGTGCATGCGGATTATCCGCAGCGTTACACGCCGGACCCCGGGCTGGTGTTCACGTTCGCGGACATCACCTACTCGCGATACCACAGCCTGCTTGACCGGCGCAGCACGACGCGCACGTATTACAAGGGTATTTTGGACCAGTGGAAGAAGCTGCATGAAAAGCAGGGCAACACGTACTGGTACTACGGGTACAACTGGAACCTGGCCGAAAACCTGATGCCTTATTCGAAGATGAAGATCTGGGGCCAGGACCTGCCTTACTACTATTCGATCGGCGTGCGCGGGCACAACAACGAACAGGACAAGGGGTGGGCAATCCTGGGCCCGCATAACTACCTGATGGCCCGGATGGGCTGGGACCTGAAGCTGGACTGGAAGAAGGTGCTGACGGAGTACTGCGCCAAGGCGTTCGGCGACGGGGGGCCTGCGATGGAGCAGTACTACCTGATGCTGATCGAGACGCAGGAATCGGCGGGACAAGAGGCGGGGTCGTTCCATGCGATTCCGCTGATTTTCGACCGGGCGTTTATCGCCAAATCCAAGGCGCTGTTTGAGAAGGCCAAGGCGGCGGCGAAGAGCGATATCGAAAAGAAGCGCGTGGACTACTTCACCGAGCCGGTGCAGATGCTTGAGCTGTATCTGAACTACCGTGATGCGACGCACAAATATGACTTTGTGGAAGCGCAGAAGCAGTTCGAAGCGATGATCGCGCTGTGGGACAACTACTACAAGCAGAACCCGAACCTGGTTTCCCGGTACGGCTACCGGTACATCAACAACTGGCTGCTCAAACCCTATGTGACGCAGGCGGTGAAGTACTCCACGGGTGATTACAAGATCATCCACAAGCTGCCCGACGAGCTGAAGACGGCGTTTGATCCGCATGCCAAGGGCGCGGAGATGGGTATGTACCGGCCAGAGGTTTCAGACAAGACGTGGATTAAGACCAAGACGTATTCCTCCACATGGGATGCGCAGGGGCTGGGCGCGTACCGGCCTGGCGCGGTGTGGTACCGGGATACGTTTGTGGCGCCCAAGGAGCTGGAGCCGGGCCAGGGCGTGGGGCTCTCCATCGGCGCGTGCGAAGACACGGCGCAGGTGTGGTTCAACGGCGAGTATCTGGGATTGGGCAAGGGCTTTATGCGGCCGTTCCAGTTCGACCTGACGGCGCACATCAAGCCCGGGCAGGAGAACACGATCGCGATCCAGGTCATCCGGCGCAATCTGCTGAACGAGTCCGGCGTGGGCGGGCTGTTTTACCCCAGCTTCGTGTTCGTGGGGCCGAAACTGGAGAAGGCTGCGCCGGCGAACGAACCGGCGAGGAGAATTCTGCCCGGCGGCGCGCTGGGTGAGATTGAAAAGTAAGATTTTTGGGCGAAAGCCAGAAAAACCACGCCTGAGAGGGCGTGGTTTTTTATTGACTTCAGGAAGGCGTGTGTAATAATATGGTAATAACGAAAGAAGGTGTGTGATGATCAAGACATTGCAAAAGGTTGGCAACAGCAAGGCACTCATCCTTGATAAGTCTGTACTGGAGCAGTTGGGCGTGCGGGACGACGATCAGGTTCAACTGACAGTAACCGGCGAGAGTTTGATCGTGACTGCTATTTCAAGGGTTATTCCAGATGATGTTTATGAGCGGTCGAAGAAAAAGATCATGGTCAAATATGACACCATGCTTAGGAATCTAGCCAAATGAAAGACTTGTTCGAGCTTTGGCATCCGAGGGTAGAACAGGTCCTGGATTTACATCACACAACCCTACTGGAACATGGCGGGGATGCTGGGTTAAGAGATCACGGTTTGTTGATGTCCGCATTGGCCATGCCAAAACAAACGTATGGGGGCGAATTGCTTCATCCCGGCCCTGCGGAAATGGCTGCCGCTTATCTATACCACCTTTGCATGAATCACCCATTTGTTGATGGGAATAAGCGAATTGGCGCATTGGTTGCCCTTTTGTTTCTTGATGCCAACGGGTACGACTTAAAAGCTGATGAAGCCGAGTTGGAAGCCATGACGCTTAAGGTGGCAAGCAGTCAATGTTCCAAGGTGGAATTGACTGCATGGTTTAAGGTGCGTGTGAAGAAGAATTGAAGGAGTGGGGCGCGTTCGAAGACTCGCTGACCCACGGCTACGGGCTTGATGCTCCGATGGGGCGCAGAGAATGCGCGATGGAGGCAAGGAAGTCGCAACGGCTTTGTTGTCGTTACGGGTTGATTGGCGTGGGAGTGGACGCGTGCAAGAGGCATCTGAAATAAATGGATAACCCAGGGTTGCGCATGAGTACATGCTTACCCTGGGCTGTGATAGGGCCGCGCTTTCAGCGCTTTGGATGAAGAGATGAATTTTTGCGGGTTTTGCGACAGTTTGGCGTTTGGCGGCTGCTGGGCGATTGAATTTCGGGCGTAAAGCGGTAGGTCGGATTACGACAAAGACGTCTAATCCGACCTACCTCTGAATATGTGGGCAAAGCCCTCGAAGAAAGAGGGCCAAGAGAAGGTGTGTTCGCGCAGGTAAGTTTTAACGAAGGGTGAGGATGTCACCTTCCTGGAGTGTGGGGAGGGTGAGGGTGGACTCCCGATTTGTGTGTGTGATGGGGAAGGATTTGTCGAGGGCGGCGGAGTGTGCTTCTTTGGCGGTGATGGGAATGGTGAAGGTGATCTTGAGGTCGGTGAGGGGGACGTTGGCAGCGGCGGGGGTGTTTTCGGTTTTCTTGTTTTTATCGCCTAAGGCGCGGTAGGCCCAGTTCATGAGGACGAGGGTTTGCGCGCCGGATAGGGGGTGGCGCAGGTGGACTGCTTCGACGGTGGGGGAGGCCGTGACGATGGGCGGGGCGATGTGGCACAGGGCGGGGCCGGCGATGTAGGAGAGCGTGGAGGGGGCGTAGTCTCGGGACATGTCCCATGGGCCTTCGTGAACGGTGGCGGCGTATTCCAGGCCGGGGAAGAAGCCGACGACCCAGGCTTCGCCTTTGCCGTATTTGTTGACGGTGGCGGCGGGGGTTTGGTCGTTGTGGCGGGCGAGGACTTTGGTGTCGGGGGCGGGGTGGAGGACTTCACGGCCGACGACGGGTTTGAGGGGGGTGTCGGAGAAAGCGCCGGAGCCGGTGATGGATGCGTCGGCGGGGAGTGGCGAGAGTTGGCCTTTGGGATCGGTGAAGCCGCTGAGGGTGCCTGCGCCGTAGGTGGGGATGGATCGCCACATGGAAGGGGGCTGGCGTTTGGTGAGGCCAAGGACGGGGAGCATGGAGTCCAGCGGTTGGTTAGCCTCATCGCGGGAGAGGCCGTAGCCGGAGGTGTAGAGGGAGCCGCCTGCCTTGACCCATTGAGAGAGCTTGTCGGCGGCGGTGCGGGTGATGTTTGGCCCCATGTAGCAGATGACTTCGTACTTTGAGAGATCGATGGCGGCGAGCGCGGTTTCGTCGATGGCGTCCACGGGAAGGTGGGCATGGGTGAGGCCGGTGTGGGTCCATTTGGCGTTTTCGAAGGCGGCGGTCCAGACGGGGTCTTTGGTGAGGCTCATCCAGATTTCGGAGCTGAAGGGCTTAACGATGGCGATTTTGGCGGGCTGGGCCCATTTTGCGCCGTAAAGGGCGTCTTCGGCCTTGGCAATCATGTGGGCGGCCTTGCTGCAGAGCAGGAGGTCTCCGGGGCGTTCGGAGAAGCTGTCGCCTTTGGCGTAGTCTGGCCCGTAGGTGTACCAAAAGATGCTGGTGCAGCCGCGTGCGATGCCGGTGAGGGCGCGCTGGATGGGAGCGCCACGGTGGGGTTTGACGTAGAGGCCCTGGGCGAGGTTTTGTTCGCCGGCGATGTAGCGGCCGACATCGCAGAGGTAGCTGTCCCACTGCCAGACGCGGGGGTCGCGGTTGGAGGTTTCGTAGACGAAGGCGTTGTCGGCGAGGCGGTAGAAGTCGAAGAAGTCCAGGCTGTGACCGCCCAGGAGGAAGGTGTTGCCGCGGAGGGCGTAGGAGTAGAGCCAGGGCTGCCTGGCCTCGGGGGAATCCAGCTTGCCCTGAGCGATGGCGTCTTGTTTGGCCTTGTTGGTTTTTGCGATGGTTTCGCGCAGGGAGGTGTAGAGCTTGGCGGTGGAGGTGTTGATGAAGATTTTGCTGTAGTAAGCGCCGAGGGCGATCTGGGGGTTGGCGTAGTCCAGCGGTGGGGCGGCGGGGTCTTTGCTCCAGATGTTGATGGGGCGGACCTGGGACCAGTCGGATTTGCCAAGGTCCTGCGGGGTGACATTTTTGGATTTGAGGAGATTGCGGTAACCCTCGGCGCAGTGATCGCAGGTGGCCAGGTGGGGTTTGCCTTCGGGGGAGGTGTCGACGACGGCGCCGATTTCGTCAACGGTGAGCGTCCAGACTTCCTTGACGGGGAGATTCAGGCCGGTGAGGGCGCGGGCGATCAATTCCTGCGTGCGCGCGGGGACGCCGGGGGCGTAAGGGCAGCCGGCTTCGGCGGCGGTGGCGGGGCGTTCCTTGACGAAGCGGGGGACGGGAAAACCCAAGGGGCCGTTAAACACACCCATGAGCAGGGCCTGGGCGTCGGGGTCGTTTTTCTTGACGCGATCAAAGAGGAAGCTTGGCGCGGCGCGCAGGCCGTTTACGCCGATCTGACGGAGGGTGAGGGCTTCGGTGTCGATGATTTGAGGGTCGTTGTGACGGACGGCGAAGCCGACGCCTTCGGCGTAGCCGGTGAGGTCGGTCATGAAGGCGAAGCGCCTGGGGAGAGGGTCTTTGGCCCAGGAGAGGGCTTCAAGAAGGGCGGCGCGCTTTTGGACGTAACCCAGCAGGCCGGTGAGGTTGTCAGTGAATTCCGGAGAGGCGGCGGTTTTGCCTGGGGTGAGGCGTTCAAAGGGGATGACGATGCCGAAGGTGGGGCCGTTGAGGGATTTTTCGGTGAGGGTTTTGATGACTTTGCCGTCGAGGGAGAATTCCAGTTCGACGGTGACGTTGGTGGAGTAGCCTTCGAGGGTGCGGTCGCTGGGGGAGCGGGGCTTACCGGGGCGGCCGGCTTTGAGGGTGAGGAAGAATTTCCTGGGGGCGGGGCCTTTGCCGACGATGGAGGCGAGGGGGACGGAGTCGGACCATTGGTTGAGGTCCAGGGGTTTGGGCGTGGTGGAGGAGTCGGGGCTGGGGTGGGGGAAGGCGCCGCGGGTGACGTTGCCGCCGAGGCCTTCGCCGCCGAAGCGCCATTCGATGAGAGTGGGTTCCGCGGGGGTGATGGCGGTGATGCGTGCGCGGAGGGTGAGGCCGGCGGGGACGGCGAGGCGGGTTTCGTCATGGGAGGCGAGATCGACCTGGACATCAGGCGCGGTGGTGGTCTGGGCGAGGGCGGGGGTTACAAGGCAGGTCAGGGCAAGGCAGGCCAGGAGGGTTTTGGAAAGGGCGGGCTTCATGATTTGCTCCTAAGGCGCAGGAGATGGGGTGATGACAACCTAGGTTGTTCGGGGGCGGATGGCAAGGGATAAATGCCAGTGCAATCGCATTTGACGAGAGCCCACGCTGCACCTGGGATGGATTCGACTTTTTCGAAACCCCCCGAGGAGCCGGCAAACCCGACACCCCCGGGTTGCAAGCGCGTTCGCATTGTCCAAAGGCAACCGGCCTGGGGTAAATGCGCTGGGGTATGAGATGCTCACGAAGACGAGAGCATGCCGCCCGGAGCCAGGGGCCATGCCAACGGTCACGGTGCGGTTTTATGGGTTGCCCTTTGATCCGTTATCATGTCTGCCCACCTTTCATGAAACAATCAAGGAACCCGTTATGGAATTGATCCTCCCCGTTTCCGTTCACAACGCGATTGTCGAAGCCGGCTACAAGAAGCGCGGTTATACCCAGGAAGAGGCGACGCAGGCATCGCGGTTTTGCGAACTGGCGGCATGGCACGGGATCAAGACGCATAACGCACTGAAGGCGCTGCACCTGGATGACCACTTCGGTTCGGGCAACACCAAGGCCAAGGGGTGCGTGCCGGGTGCGAAGATCGAAAAGCTGCCGACGAAGTTCAAAGCGGTGCAGAAGTGGAACGCCAACAAGAAGCTGGGCCAGGCGGTGGCGTTTGAGGCGATGGACACCTGCATGAAACTGGCGGATGAATACGGTGTGGGCATCGTGGCGGTGGATCAGGCGTTCCACTACCTGTGGGGCGGCGGGTATGTGATGGATGCCGCCAAGAAGGGGTACATCGCGTACACCAACTGCACGGCGGCGCTGGCGGAAGTGGTGCCATTTGGCGGCAAGTTCCCCACGCTGGGGACCAACCCGCACTCATGGGGCTTTCCGACGACCGAGGCGATCGGGTACCCGATTGTGATCGACTGGGCGACATCGACGATTGCGATGGGTCGCGTGCAGCAGTTCGTGCGTGAGAACAAGCCGCTTCCGCCTGGGAGCGCGGTGGACAAGGACGGCAAGGAAACCAGCGATGCGACGAAGGTGTCCGCGCTGCTGCCGTTTGGCGCGCACAAGGGGTATGGCCTGTCGCTGATCGATGAGCTTTACGCGGCGTATTCAGGCGGGTCTCTGCCGACGATCCGGTCGCGTCCGGAGATTGCGCCCGCGGGCGAAAAGACGACGCCGAGCTTCTTCTTCCAGGTGATTCACCCCGAAGCGGTGAACACCAACAGCTTCCCGCTGGGCCGGAACCAGAAAGAGAACGTGAAGGCGGTGGTGAAGGACATCCTGGGCCATGGCAATGAGAAGTGCATGCTGCCCGGGCAGATCGAACACGAAGCGGCGCTCAAGAGCCAGAAGGCCAACGGCCTGGTGTTTACGGAGGCGGAGATCGCCGAGTTTGCGAAGATCGCCAATGAAGTGGGCGTGGCGCTGGATGTGAAGGCACTGAAGGTTTTTGGTTGAATCCAGATCAAACGCGGAATTAACCACGAAGACGCGAAGAAGATAAGGCTGGAGAAGTCTTCTTGCCTGTGGCCTGTCTCAGGTGTTTATTTCGTGGTTAAAGAGCAGATGGTGACAGGCCCTTCAAAGAAAGGGCCTGTTACCGCAGATATAGAGGGGTGAGGGTGTTCCCTCACCCCGGCCCTCTCCCAAAGGGAGAAGGGGATAGAGAGAATTGTCGGACCCAGATCGATTGGAGATTGCATGTCGGAACCATCGTTGAAAGAGTTGTTGGAAGTGGCTGTGGATGCGGCTTACGCCGCGGGCCGGCGGACGCTGGCGTACTTCAACAACGGCACGCCCGTGGACTGGAAAAGCGACAACACGCCGGTAACGCAGGCGGACCGGGAAGCGGAATCGCTGATCCGGGCGAAGATCACCAAGCACTATCCGGGGCACAGCATCCTGGGTGAAGAAGAAGGTTCCGTGACGGGGAGCCCGGATTACAAGTGGGTGGTGGACCCCATCGATGGGACCAAGAGCTTTATCCATGGCGCGCCGCTTTACGGGGTGATGATCGGAGTGGAGGTGAAGGGTGCTTCACGCGTGGGGGTGGTGTATCTGCCGGCGCTGGATGAGATGGTGAGCGCCGCGGAAGGCATGGGGTGCTGGTGCAACGGGCGCAAGGCGCGCGTGTCGGGCGTGAAGACGCTGGCGGAGGCGACGCTGCTGGTGGGGAGCCCGTTTAGAAGCCTGACGGACAACGCGGGCTTTGGAAAACTGGTGGACCGGACCCGGCTCAACCGCGGGTGGGGGGACTGCTATGCGTACGCGATGGTGGCGACGGGGCGGGCGGAGATCGCCGTGGACACCCGGATGGCGCCGTGGGATGCGGGTCCGCTGCCGGTGATCATGGCGGAGGCGGGCGGGCGGTTTACGGATTTTAAAAACAAGGTTTCGATTTATTCCAATGAAGGCGTGGCAACCAATGGGTTGCTGCATGAGGAGGTGGTGGGGATTCTGGGGGGCGGGAAGGGATAAGGTGCAGGGGACAAGGTACAAGGTACAGGGGACAAGGCAGAGGTAGAGGCCGGGGGTGTGGTGCGGGTTGGGGGCGTTGTGGTTTTTTGCGGCGGTAACGGGAGGTCGGGCTGTGCCCGAAGACCCTCGTTTGCACGTCGGGCTAACGGATTAGGGCGGGTTTGGAGATGTGGTGTTTTTTGTTGACGCTTGGCCCGGACGCAGCGCTGCTGCGGGCCGTGCTGTGCTACTTGGTTTTTTTTGGGGGGGAGTGACGTAATTGGAAAATTAAAAACGCCCTGTCGACCGAAGTCAGACAGGGCGCTTCCGGGGGCAAGTGGATATCTGGTGTAATACTACCTGCGATTGGGAGAGAATCAAGGGGTTGTTGAAGATTTTTTTTGGTTTTTAGATGAGCCGGTCGCGTTGGGATTGGCCGGTAACTTCTGATTTTTAATTGGCTTAGACACTGACTGGGGGGCGGAATCAGGCGATGAGTCGTCAAATCTATCGCGGATGACGGTGAGGGTGAGGGGAAAGTCTTTTTCGTTGAGAGGGACGTTGAGTTTGAGCCGCCAGAGGGTGGGTTTTAGGGCGAGCTTGGCCAAGGCGGCGTCGCAGCCGGGCTGGACCTGATGGGCGGTGAGGGTGAGGGTGGTGAGCCTGGGGAGGGTGTCGAGGGTTTGGATGTCGTGGGGGCTGATGGGGCGGCCGAAGTCGATGGAGAGGTTTTCGAGGTTTGGGAGGTTTTTGAGCTGGAGGAGTTCGGGCATCGGGGCGGTGACGGCCTGGATGTTGAGGTAAGTGATGGCGGTGAGCCGGGAGATGCTGTGGAGGGAATCGCCGTCGATGTGGCTGGAGATGACCTGAAGCTCTTTGAAGGGGCCGATTCCGGCGATCTGGTCGAAGAGGTCCTGATCCTTGGGGGTGACGTCGGTGATGACAACGGAGGTTGGGGGTTCATCCAGTAGCTTGACGTAGCGGCGGTAATGCTCGCCAGGCCAGAAGAGCCATTGAAGGGTGAAGTTCGTCAAGCGCAGCGGGAGAGAAGAGGCGATGAGGGTGGGGTCGAGGGTGATGTTGTGCTTGCGGGTGAGGCGCCGGGCTTCAAATTGGGCGTCGGGGAAGGTGAGCTGGTTTGGGCCCCAGAGCATGACGGCCTGGGCACTGAGCCAGATGCCGGTTTTGTCCCACCAGGTGTCAGAGCGGGTGTCTTCAAAATGGGGAAACTGCCAGTTGACCTTCGCCACCGCGCCGGAGAGGCGCCTTTGGATGACGTTGTTGAGGTTGTATTGAAGGGGGAGCACCCAGGAATAAAAAGTGAGGAACATCCACAAAACCCAGAGCATGGGAAGGGTGAGGAGGAGACCGGCGATGACACGCTTTTTAGGGACGAGGCGGAAGATCTGTTTGCGGGTGGGCGTGGTGGTGAATCCGCATTCCGGGCAGGCGGAGGCGGTGACGCCGGTGAGGTTGTAGGCGCAGGCACGGCAGATGGGGGTGCTTTTGATTTTGCTTTTGGGAATGGACCGGCGGATGAGATAAAAGCCCAGGGCTGCCAGGAGCAGGGGGAGGGCAAAGTCGAGCAGGAGTTCGATGGCGAACCAGGGGGACATACGGAGAAGGTACAGGGAAGAGGGGGAGAGGTACAAGAAGCAGATTTTTAACGCGGAGGCGCGAAGGCGCGAAGTTCAGAGACGGAAAGGGGGAATGGGTGGGATGGCGGGAGGTGAGTTGCCGGTGAGCAGTGCACTTATGTCGGGGGAGGGCGGTGATGGGGAGCCGGCGGGATGCCGGCGCTCCCGGTGGGGAATGAAAAAAGCACGGCGCGGTTTTGGGCGCGCCGTGCTTTGTATGGATTTGGGCTGGCGGGTTATTTGCGGCGGTCCTTGAACTTTTGGCGCGATTGTTCGTTGCGCTGGGGTTCTTCGGGGGTCGCGGCGGGTTCGTCGCTGCCGGGGGTGGCGTTGCGGGCGGCTTCCAGGGCGGCCTGCTGGGCGGGGGTGCCTTGCAGTGCGGCCTGTTCGGCGACGATCTCGGGGCTGATGGCCTCGGGGCTGTCGTAGAGGTCGCGCATCTGGAGGTTGGCGGTCATCTTGATCTTGAAGATGAGGTCGGTGACCTTGTCGCGCACGACCCGCTGCATTGAGGCGAAGTGGTTGGAGCCTTCGCGCTTGTACTCGATGCGGGGGTCCTTTTCGGCATAGCCACGGAGGCCGACGGATTCCTTCAACTGCTCCATGGCGTAAAGGTGGGCCTTCCAGGCGTCGTCGAGGATCTGAAGAAGGACGTAGCGTTCCATGGAGGTGAGTTCCTGACGGATCATCTTCTTGGCTTCCAGGAGCATGAGTTCGCGCTTGTCCGGGGCCTTTTCGATGTCTTCCAGTTCGAGCTTGGAGCCCAGGCGTTCCTTGGCCCAGGCGTGGAGGGCGGCGTCGGTGGTGTGCTGCTTGAGGCCGGCGTCGACGAGCTCGGCGAGTTTGGGGCCGTGGTGCCAGGGGATGGCGGCCTGGGTGATGTTGTTGATGAGGTCCTGAGCGGCGAGCTTGATGATCTCATCGGGCTGGAGGGTGAGTTCGTAGCGCTGCTTGGCCCATTCGGCGAGCATGGCGGCCGCCATGGGTCCGTTGTGGCGGGCCATCTGGAAGGCCATGTCGACGGTGAATTCCGCGGGGTAGCGGACTTCGCGCTCGCGGTAGAGGGCGCGGGCCTTGTCGAGGATGAGCTGTTCGACGCGGAGGATTTGTTCCTTGTTGGATTCGCCTTGCTTGTGGCGGAGCTCGGCGAGGGGGATTTCAAACTCGAATTTCTGCTTGACCCAGTTTTCGAGGTTAACGGCGCCAAAGTCCTCGGAGAGGAACATTTCCAGCGGGGTGAGGTCTTTCTGCTCGAGCTGTTCGAGTGCGGCATCGCGCAGGAGGTCGCGCACTTCGTCGACGTTCATCTCGCGGAGCCTGGCGGTGGGGAGGTTCACGTTGAAGCGGGTCTGCGCCCACTCGGCGAGGCCTTTTAAGTCCCAATCTTCGGGGGCGTCGTTGTTGGACATGAATTCGCCGAGGGTGACATCGATGTCGTGGGCGATTTCCGCGCGCGCTTCGGAGGCGACGGAGGACTTGAGGGAATCGATGTCGGTGGCGCGGAGCTTGTAGGTTTCGATGTTGGCCATGAGGTTCTGGCGGCACCACTCGGCGATCTGGCTGGGGGCGAATTCCGAGCCCAGGTAGTTGGAGACGGCGTCTTCGACGGACTCGGAGAGGTAGTCGAAGATGATGGAATCCATCTGTTTGCCGTCAAGAACGGCCTGGCGCAGGCCATAGAAGCTGTTGCGCTGGTGTTCCATGACCTCGTCGTATTCGAGGAGGTTTTTACGGGCCTGGTAGTTGCGTTCCTCGACCTTGCGCTGGCAGCGTTCAACGGAGCTGTTGAGCCAGCTGTGCTCCAGGACTGCGCCTTCCTTCATGCCCAGGCGCGAGAGCGCGTTGAGCATGGTTTTGTTGGCGATGAGCTGCATGAGGTCGTCTTCCATGGAGATGAAGAAGCGCGATGAGCCCTTGTCGCCCTGGCGGCCGGCGCGGCCACGGAGCTGGTTGTCGATGCGGCGTGCTTCGTGGCGCTCGGTGCCGACGATGTGGAGCCCGCCCATTTCCTCAACGTGGTTGAAGAAGCGGAGCTTGTGGAGAAGGAAGTTGGGGATGGTGTCCAGGTGGGAGAGGCAGTCGCTGAGGGAGGCTTTCTGGACGTCGGCCGGTTCGGCGAGGGAGTCGTACTTGAGGATCCAGGAGCGGGCGAGGCCGAGCTTGAGATCGTCCAGCGGGGCGCTGGCGGCGTCGCCGCGGCTGAGGCCAAGCTGCTGGGTGGCCATGTGGCGCCAGGCGAGGTCGGAGAGCTGTTCCTCGGTCATGTCCGGGGTGGCGGCGCTGGGGAGCATGTCGCGCTGCTGCCAGTGCCGGACGAGGGCTTCGCGGCTGACGGGCTGGAGCTTGATGTCGGTGCCGCGACCGGCCATGTTGGTGGCGATCATGACGGCGCCGAGCTCACCTGCGTGGGCGACGATGCCGGCTTCGCGGTCGTGCTGCTTGGCGTTGAGCACGGCGTGGGGGATGTTGTAGCGCTTTTCCAGCAGGCTCGAGAGCATCTGGCTCTTTTCGACGCTGGTGGTGCCCACGAGGACGGGGCGGCCCAGGTCGTGGAGGAGCTTGATTTCATCAAGGATGCCGGTCCACTTGTCCTTGACGGACATGTAGATGGCGTCGTTCCTGTCGATGCGCTGGATGGGGAGGTTGGTGGGGATGCAGACGACGTCGAGCCCGTAGATTTCGTAGAACTCGGTGGCCTCGGTGATGCCGGTGCCGGTCATGCCGGCGAGGCGCTTGTAGAGGCGGAAGTTGTTCTGGATGGTGATGGTGGCGAAGGTCTGGGTTTCTTCCTTGATCTTGACGCCTTCCTTGGCTTCAACGGCCTGGTGGAGGCCATCGGACCATTGGCGGCCGATCATGAGGCGGCCGGTGAATTCGTCGACGATGACGATTTCACCGTTGTGGACGACGTATTCCTTGTCGAGGTTGTAGATGACATGTGCCCGGAGGGCGTTTTCCAGCAGGTGGGGCATGTCGATGTTGTTGCCGACGTAGAAGGAGCCGATGCCGGTGAACTTCTGGGCCTCGGCGATGCCGTCGTGGGTGAGGTGGGCGGCGCGCTTTTCACGCTCGACCTCGTAGTAGCGCTTGTGCTTGTCGCGCTGGGCTTCGAGCTTGGGGAGCTCGGCCTGGAGGCGCTTCATGTCTTCGCGCATCTTGGCGATGGAGCCCTTGTCGGAGGTGTTGCGGATGTCGCCTTCGTAGCCCTTGATGCGGATGATGGCCTGCTGGACTTGCTGGTCGGCCTTGTCCCAGTCCCGCTGGACTTTCATGAGGTGGCGTGCGGCTTCGTCGGCCAAGCCGTAGCGGGGTGCGGTGTCGTGGGCGGGGCCGGAGATGATCAGGGGGGTGCGGGCTTCGTCGATGAGGATGGAGTCGACTTCGTCGATGACGCAGAACTCGCGGCGCTTTTGGACTTGCTGGTCCGCGGAGAGCTTCATGTTGTCGCGGAGGTAGTCGAAGCCGAATTCGCTGTTGGTGCCGTAGAGGGCGTCGCACTGGTAGGCTTCGCGTTTGAAGTCGTCGGACTGCATGTGGAAGGGGTGGATGGCGCCGACGGAGAGCCCGGTGTGGTGATAGAAGGGGAAGACCCAGTCGCGGTCGCGCTGGACGAGGTAGTCGTTGACGGTGACGACGTGGACCTGGAGGTTTTCCATGCAGGCGACGAAGCAGGCCAGGGGTGCGACGATGGTTTTGCCTTCGCCGGTTTTCATTTCGGCGATGCGGCCTTCACCCAGGACCATGCCGCCGATGAGCTGGACATCGAAGGGGCGTGCGCGGAAGGGGGGTTTGGAGAGGGGGTAGAGCTCGCGGATGGCGTCGTAGATGACGTTGGGGATGGGGACCTGCTGCCAGCCGGGGATTTCGACGCCGGAGGAGCCTTTGACGGTGGTGGGGGGATAGTTGGGGATGTCGGCGAGGACCTGGTCGTAGGCTTCACGGGCGGGGCCGGAGAGCTTGGAGGGGTCGAAGCCGGCCTCGGGGTTGAAGATGTTGCGGATGCCGACGCTGCGGTCCATGGCTTCGCGTGCGACCGCCATGATGTCGGCGAGGAAGGCGTCGACGTGTTCGCCTTTTTTGCTGCGTGCGCGGAAGTCCTTGACGCGGTCGCGGAGCTGGTCGTCGGTGAGCTTGCGGATTTCGGGTTCGAGCTGGTTGATGAGCTCGACTTTTTTACGGTAGCGCTTGAGCATCCGGTCGTTACGGCTGCCGAAGACTTTGGAGAAGATGTTGGAGACGTATTGGATAACCATGTGTGGGCCTGAAGAAGGGTCTGAGGTCTAGGGGCTGGGGTCTGGTCAGAGGGAAGGGGTTGGCTGGCGTAGTGTGGGCTGTCTAGAAGATGCCGGCTTACGCATCAGAATGCTAAGCCGACCTGCATGTCAGCGCAGTGCAGGCGAACCGCTTGCCGTGTGTAGAGGAAATGTGTGTGGGCGCTCGGGACTTTAAGCCTGGGCGGGCGGGGGAAGGCTGGTGAGCTGCCATTGGCCGTCGGCCAGGGGGCCGTGCCGGAGAGAAACTTCCAAGGAGCCCGGGGCGACCGGGCGCAGAGACAGGGCTAGACCTTCTTGAGACACACAGGCGAGAACGGGGACCGGAATGACGGGGATGGGTTTGTGGGCCTCGGCTTGCTCCTGCGCGCCGACGGCGGCGGCAAGCACCCAACTGGCGAGGTCCTGATCAGACCCGGGACGGCGGTCGAGAGCTTCAATGGCCGTCTGGAGAATGATGCGACCATGTTCAGGCTGCATCGCCGATGTTGACAGCAGCACACCCGCGAGGGTGATGAGGGCAAGGGCCAGCCTGTCATGCCGGTGATGGATCATGATCGACGGGTCATTATACCGGGGGAGGAAGAAGAGTCCCGTGTCCTGTGGCCCGGGTTCCGGGTCCATGGGGTGCATGACAGATTCTGCGGAGAGAGAGATTCAGGGAGATTTGCAACTGAAGAGTTCACTTATGTCGGTGAAGGTGGTTGATCGGGAGCCGGCGGGACGCCGGCGCTCCCGGTGCAGGCGCAGAATCAGCCGCCCATCGAGGGTGCTGAAGAACAAGAAACAATCAATCGATTCTGCACCGGGGGCTGCGCTCGAAGACCTCCGGCTGTAACTGGCCGCCCCGCTGGGGCGAAGAAAATGCACGAGGGCACAAAAAAGCCACAATCGACTCGACATGGTGCTACAGACTCAGGAGCAGGGGGCTTGGGCCTATACTGGGGGGCCTGAATTTTTACATGGAGTTTGTGCGATGGAAATATTGCCGCCGATGCCCAGGTATGACGCGCTGCACCCGATTGTGGTGCACTTTCCGATTGCGCTCTTGATGGTGGCGCCGGTGTTTATCGTGCTGGCGATGTGTCTTAAGAAGCAGGCCAAGGCGATGCTGCTTTCGGGGCTGGTGCTGGTGCTGATCGGGACGGGGTTTGCGTTTTTGGCGACCAGCACCGGTGAGGCGGCGGATGGGTTTGTGCCTGATGTGCCGGGAGCCAGCGAGACGCTGGGCAAGCATGAAGACCTGGCGGAACTGGCGCGGAATCTGTTTTCGGGCGTGTCGCTGCTGCTTGCGCTTTTGACGGCGTTTGTGTGGATTCGGGATACCAAGCTCAAGCATGGGCACCTGGTGATCATGTGCATTGTGATGCTGCTGATTTATGCGTGGCCGACGGTGGTGCTGATCAACGCGGGGCACGAAGGCGGACGGCTGGTGCATGAGTTTGGGACGCACGCGCCGGTGCCGAAAGAGGGGTACAAGGGGGAGGCGGAGAACAAGCCGGCAGAAAAGCCTCCGGTGAGTGTGCGTGTGAAGGCTGGGAAGGTGTTTAACGGGTTGGAAGAAATGGCGGAAGCCATTCCGCTTGACGTGCTGCCGCCAACACGGGCGGAAAGCATGACGAATGTGCAGCAGGAAGTGCTCAATAACTGGGTGAAAGAGAATCTGGTGGGCAGACAGGTCATGCTTCGGGGGACATTCAAAAACGCCAATGCCGAGCTCTACAAAAATGAATATGTGGTTGTGGATATTCATGCGCCCCGGCTTGCATCGATGGGGACCAAAGGAGTAATGGCCGAAGTCAAACTTTTTGCGCCTATCGAACAGATCAAGCTGATTTCGAACTATGCCAAGGAAGATTCGATCGAGGTGAAAGGAACGATCAAGAGCGCATGGCTTTATTTTGGCCCGGTTGGTAACAAGGATTTGCGCAACCGTATTGCGATTTCGAATATGCAGATGGAAGGGGAAGTGGTGCCGGAGGGGAAGAAGTAAATCCAAGCGAAGAACAGCCTCACCCAAATCCGGTTGAGTTAAGGATGAAAAGGCCAAAAAGAGGGCAGAGAGAGTTGAGTCGTTACAGATTGATTGGCCTGGACGCAGGCGCGTGCAAGAGCATCGTTTTTATATGTTTACCAGGGCCTACGCGCTCAGAAGCGCTGCGACCCTGGCTGTCATAGGGCCGTGCCTTCAGCACTCCGGATGAGGTGGCGTGAGTTGGGTTTTGGGGTGGTGGGCCTCGAAGACTCGGCCGCACCTTACTTGAGGGTTGTCGGATCGGGCTTGAAGAGGCGGGTTTCCAGGGCCCAGACTTTTTCGGTGAAGGGGCCGGATTCGGCGGCGGGGGCTTCCACGGGGCGGGCGGCGTCGAGGGCCATCTGGATTTTGGCGTCCATGTTGTCCAGTAAGGCGACGGCCCAGGCTTCGGGGGTGCCGGGGATCTTGAGTGCGCCGAATTCCGGCTGGCCGTGGTGAGAGAGAATGATGTGATGCAGAACCATGATCAAAGGTTCGGGGATGGGCGTGCCCGCAGCGGCGAGCTTGCCGGCTTTTTCGTGCAGCCAAAGTGAGCCGCGGGCGATGTGGCCGATGAGCTGGCCGTCGGTGCTGTAGCCAAAGCCGGCGTCCCAGGTGAGCTCCGAACATTTGCCCAGGTCATGCAGGAAGAGGCCCATCTTGACCACTTCCGGGTTTAAGCGGGGGTAGAGGGGCATGACCCTGTCGGCCAGGCGAAGGAGGCTCAGGGTGTGTTCAATAAGCCCGGAGATGTAGGCGTGATGGAGGGACATGGCGGCGGGTGCACGCTTGAATTTGTCCATCAACGGGGCGTCGGTGAGGTATTGCTCGGCCAGGCGGCGCAGGTTGGCATCGGTGAGGGAGCGCATGATTTGGGTGATCTCGGCGAGCATCTCTTCCGGGTCGTATTGGCTGGCGGGGAGAAGGTCGGCGATCTGGTTGAACGCGGGCTTCCAGCCTTTGATGGCCTGGAGAACAAGCTGCATTTCACCCTGATAAAGCTGGGACTGGCCTTCGATCCAGACGAAGCCGTCGGTGGGGAGGGAGTTAAAGAGTTCTTCGGTGGCGTTCCACATGCGGCCGGGAGCGCGGCCGGTTTTATCACCCAGCACGCATTTGATGTAGGGCTTGCCGGTCTTGGTCTGGCCGAGCTGGGTGTTTTGTACGGCGTAGACGCCCTCGATGAGCTGGTTTGGCTGAAGGCTTTTGATGAATGCGTGTGCTGCCAAATGAAGGAACCTTTCGGGTTGTGTGAACCCAATCTTAGCCGGGCGTGAGTGACAACTGAATGGCACCGGGGGGGCCGTGAGGGCAGATGTTAGATGGTAGATGTCAGATGTTTGATGTTTTCAGATCAGAATTGGAGGGTTTTGGGTTCCTGGCCGGGGAGTTGGTAGGTGACGTGGGTTTTGCCGGATTCGTCTTTGATGGCGAGAGTGAGGGGGGAGCCGCCTGGGATGAAGCCGGCGGCGTAGGCGACGCGGTGGTCGAGCTGGCTGTTGATCCAGCGGATGACGGTGGCGGGGTTCGCCGAGGGGCTGGTCTGGAGGGCGGTGGCCTTGAGAAGGGTGTTTTTCACCGTGGAAACCAGGGTGAGGGAGGCAGTGAAGGCGTCTTTCTGGAGGAGCAGCGGGCCTTCGCCGGTGACGGCGAGGGGCGTGTGAAGCCGGGATTCAAACCGGGCGAGCTGGCCGGCCTCGACGATGTCGACAATGAGGACGGCGGCACCTTCCAGAAGCAGGTAGTAGCGCTGGTTGGTGTTGGCGGCGGGGCCGTCGCGCATGACACCCATGGCGCTGGTGGCATCGATGTGGAAGCCGGTGACGCCGGGGGCGGGGGTGACTTTCTTGGTGATGACGGTGGAGGGGGCGGTGATGCCGACGCCGTTGATGAGGATGACGTTTTTGGATTCGGGGGTGGTGTCGTAGAGTTCAAAGCGGCGTGGGCTGAAGGTGGTGTCGAGGTATTCGTTTACGCCGAGGTTGGTGATGACGGATTGCTTGCCCATGACGAGATGGAAACTGGTGAGATCGCGATGGCCGTGGGGGACTTCGGTGGTGCCGCCTCGGACGGCGAGGAAGAGGTTGGGGTTGGGGAGTTTGTCGGCGATGATGCCCCAGTCCTGGCCGTCGTAGAGCTTGACGATGTTGGATTGCGGTTTGGGGGAGGAGGTGGTTTTTTCGGGAGCGAGCAGGAGGGTTTCGGCGTTGTTGGGCCAGTAGGTGTGTTCGACGCCGGTGGGCTCGGGGGGGAGGGTGGCGTCGATGAGGCCGGCGAGGAGGTCGTCGGCGTGTAGGCGCTGGGCGATGGCGTAGTGGAAGGCCAGGGGCCGCCAATGGTTGACGTCGCCGAAGCTGCAGGGGACGCCGGAGGGGCAAAAGTCCATGGGGAAGTAGAGGGAGTCCTTGGTGGCGCTTTGCTGGATGTATTTGTGCTTCTGGCCGGTGGCGTTTTCATAGCTGAGCAGATACATGAAGGCATAGCGCATGCCGTAATTCCAGTAGCCGATGCCTTCGGGCCATGCGCCGTTGAGGGTTTTGAGGTTTTCCATGTAGGGGATGATGGAATGCTCGACGCGGCCGAGGATGGTGGCGGCCTGGGGGATGGATTCGTAGAAGGTGAGGGCGAGCATGCCGGGGCCGGCGCTGCAGACGGTGTTCCAGTTGCTGGCGGCGCTGCCGTACCACCAGGCGAGCTTGCCTTTTTCAAGGGAGTCGGTGTGGAGGAGGTAGGAGTCGATGCCGCGTTTGGCGGCGTGGAGGATGAAGGCTTTATCGGAAGCGGAGAGGAAGGGATGGAGCCAGTCGTGGGCCATGGCGAGGGTGGCGCAGTTTTCGCCGTAGGAGAGATCGAAGATGGCGTTGGGGTCAGTGTTGTTTTTGCGCCAGGTGATCCAAGACCAGTATTCCCACTCATGGATCATTTTGACGTGTTCCATGGCGGCACGGACGTATTTCATGTCGCCGGTGAGGTGGGCCTGAACGGCAAGGCTGCCCAGGCGGGCCTGAGCGTGGCGGGCGCGCATGAGGTGCCAGTTGTGCCCGTTGGGGCCGGGGATGAAGAAGGTGGAGATATCCAGCGCGTTGTCGGCGTATTTGGCGACGGCCTGGGCATAACGGGCAAACCAGGGAAGCGCGACGACCGACTTGAGCCGGGCAAAGGCGCCGGGGCCGGCGTAAAGCCTGGGGTGGGCAGAGAGGTTTTGGAGGGAAACATCAGGGCGGGGGATTTGGGTGAGGTCCATGGGGGCCTTGGATGTTGGATGTGAGATGTCAGATGTATGAAGTTTAAGAGAAGAGAGGGTGGAGGGGGAGGGGATGGGGTGGAAGGGGTGGATGAAGTTGGGAGGAAGAGGGGAAAATGCGGGAGGCAAGAGGGCGGAGCCAGAGGCTTTGCCAATGGCTGGGATAGGTGTCCGCAGGCTGGACAGGTTTTGGGCAGGCGCTATCATTTTGCGTGACCGGAAAAGCCTTTCCGGCGTTTATTGGCACACAAACCTTTTCTAAGGAGCCTTGCGATGGCAGTTCAAGTTGGATCTCCCGCCCCGAAGTTCAAAGCCCAGGCCTACATCGCCGCAACCGATTCTTTCAAGGAAATCTCGCTGGACGACTACAAGGACAAGTGGCTTGTTCTGTACTTCTACCCCCTGGACTTCACTTTCGTGTGCCCCACTGAAATCGTCTCCATCGACAAGAAGGTCGGCGACTTCAAGGACCGGAACGCTGAACTGCTGGCCTGCTCGATCGACAGCCACTACAGCCACAAGGGCTGGTGCGCATCGCACGCGGACCTGAAGAAGCTCCAGCACCCGATGCTGTCCGACATCACCAAGCGCATCGCGATGGACTACGGCGTTCTGCTCCCCGAAAAGGGTGTGGCGCTGCGCGGCACGTTCATTGTCGACCCCAAGGGCAACATCCGCTGGGTGTCGGTCAACGACCTCCCCGTCGGCCGCAACGTGGACGAAATCATCCGCGTTCTGGACGCTCTGCAGACCGAAAAGCTCTGCGCCTGCGACTGGAAGAAGGGCGAGAAGACCATCAACTAATTCGATTGGCGTAGGCCGTTGTCGAACGATTGATAAAAAGAACCCTGGGCTTTGGCCCAGGGTTCTTTGTTTTGGGTGAGGTTGGTGGGAGTAGAAGCGTTATTTGACAAGTTCGCCAGCATCGAGTTTTTTCTTGCGATTGGCTTCGTAGGCGAGATCGTTTTCGGCTTTGATTTTGGCGAGTTCGACATTGAGAGGGTTGGAGGCATCGATGGTGGCGTTGATGGCCTTGCCTGCGGCGTCGATGGTTGCAGGGTCCATGGCTTTTGAGGCGACGTCAACGGTCATCAAGGCGCCGGTGTCGCCATTGAGAGTGACTGTGATGCCGAAGTCTGAACTGTTTACACCCTTAGGAAGGGCTAACACGGGACCAAGCTGCGCGACGAGAACCTTTGAACTGGCAACGGTCTGAGTGCCTGATGTAATGGTGACCATGGTGTGGACGGGAACCCGGTAGCGCCATCCGAGTTTGGTGGACTTGCATTCGGAGTCGAATGTGCGACCGGTGAGGCGGTCCGCCAGAAGAGGTGAATTGTTCAAGACACGTGCGATGTCTACGGTGAGTTTTACCTCTTTGGATCTGGTAGCTGTTGTCGGCTGGGCGATGTTGAAATTTACGGGGGGAGCGATTAGAGGTGGATTGGCAGCATTTAGGGTCAGGCCGTATTCGCTGTCGAATGTGAAAAGGGAGTAGGTGTCGGGGCCGGCTTTCTGTTGTTGCGGACGAACTTCAAAAGCTCCATTCCAAGTCGTTGTTTGTTCGACCTGGAAGTAGGCGATGAGGGCTTTTTCCTGAGCATTCAAGTTATCCAAGAGCATTTGAAATACTTGAGGATCGTATTGGGCGTTTGGGTCTGCCGCCTGGTCATAGAGTTCTTGGCGTTTCGTTCGGATGGACTGGATTTTCTCGGCCACCTGAATTGCTTTATCGATGGCGATGACATTGGTCCTGGAGCTTGGCGGCCCAGCAAAGGCGATGAATTTACCAATGATGCCAGCAGCAGTTTCGACGGTTTTAACGGCAATGTCGACGGTGCGGTCTTTGCCGGAGCTTGAGGCAGAGGTAGGCACATTGTTGTCATTGAAAGTCATTTTGAGGCTGCGATCCTGTAGTGGGCCTCCTTGAATTTCGATGAGGTAGAGCTTGGTGGGGTCAGATTCACTTCGAGAAGTGATCGTTGGTTTGGTCATTTGATACTTGAATGGGACGGTAGGCTTGTCGGCAAAATTATGTATCCCGAGTTGTTGAAGGAGGTCGGCAAGAACCTTGTATTGGTCGCGGTCGCTGGATTCTTGTGGCGTCAGAGTTCTGGCCGAAGTCGTTGTTTGAGTTTGATTCATGGCTTGATAATTATTTTTTGCGTTGATCGATTGCTGGTCCTTATTCAAGTCCTCAATAAAGCGGCCTGGGGCCAGAGTGGATTGAGTGACGTCAGTCTGGGCGACGATGACCGTGCGAGGAAGGCAATAGAAGACGCCTCGTTTGTGGTCGATCTTCGTATTGGCTTCGCCTTCGACTTCATAGACAATGTGATTGATGCACCCCTTGAAACCGCCGCAGGCAATCATGAGGGCAAGGACGAGAGGTAGTTTTGAGTTTCGTACCATGACGCTGTTTCCTTCGAAGTAAATTGGGCCCGGAGAGGCGACCCGGATAAAAGGCTCTGGCTACATAGCCGGGGCCTTATCAACAATGACCACTGATTCGGCAATCATGGGAGATGCGGCCAAGGCATATGGCAAGTGCCAATACCCTTGTGCAGCAAAGCCGGCTCCCAAAGAGTCTTTGATCAGAAAGAGGCTGAGTGAGTCGTTATAGCCAACGACAGCAACGGCATGGCCTTGTTTGCCGATTTCAATCGCAGCGGAATTCAATTGTGGTTCTTGCGCGCTGAGGAGGCTGTATGCATCGGTAACCCAGAATGCCATTGCGATGGCGAATCCCTTATCGAGCATGGATCGCCATGTGCGGACTCGATCCCCAGCGTCAATATAGGTGTAGTTTTGCCGTGTTCTTTCATTACGTCCCAGCATGTTGTCTTTGCCGCTGAGCATGGCAGTGTCGGAGGGCTGGCTTTGTGCGTCTGAGATGGTGTATACGGATTCGTGTGGGTGGAGAGCATCGCGGCAAACGCCTTTGTTGCGGGCAGCGCTGAGGGCATCGCGGAATTCCAGGCGTCCCATGAAGTCGGTATTTTTCCCAGCGCTAACGCGTGCCCAGTAATAGTTGAACAGGACGGATAGCGGGGTGTAGTTGCCGCGACGGTCTGCGAGGATTTCCATGCAGCAGACAATTGCCGCGGACACACAGCATTGGACTTGTTTGCCTTGGTCAATCGGTGGGCGTGATTTGGAAATGTCTACCCAGCCTGTAGTGTTGAGCGTGGTTACTTCGTAGGAAGCGACTGTGCCAATCCTGAGGTCTCTGGCGTCAAAAGTAGAGGGTTCCCAGCCAAAACGACGTGTCATGGATATTCCACCGGAAGGAGGGCGAAACGTTTATTTAGCCACAATGCAATTGTGGCGTTTCTCTTGTGCCTGTATGCCTAACTTCAGTTACAAACAGACTAATCAGATGAGAGGTAAAACGAGTATGGCAAGTTGATTGAGAAAGTCCAGACCAAAATGGACAGTTTATTGGCTATTATTCGTATTCACGTTGACGGAAAAGTGTTGAGTTCTAATGAGTTGAATATTCGGAATATTAGAGGAACGTTTGCATGGAACCGCGGATCAGTTTTATTACGTTGGGTGTGAAGGATGTGGCGGCGGCGGCGCGGTTTTATGAACACGTGCTGGGCTTGCCGAGGAAGCCCTTGCCGGAGGGGGCGGGGGTGGCGTTTTTTGAGATGGGCAAGACCTGGCTGGCGCTTTATGGCAGGGAGGAATTGGCGCACGATGCGGGGGTGCCGTACGTGCCACTGCCGCCCGGCGGGTTTTCGGGGGTGACGCTGGCGCACAATGTTAAGTCGCCCGAACTGGTGGATGCGCTTTTGGCGCACGTGGCGGCCAACGGGGGGCGCATCACGCGGGCCGGGAGCAAGGCGTTCTGGGGCGGGTATACGGGATACTTTGCGGACCCGGAGGGCCATCTGTGGGAGGTGGCTTGGAACCCGGACTTTCCGCATGTGTGAGTGAAGACGGAATTTTTGACTGGGATTAAGAAGATGGGGGGATGATTAAGAGGATTAAGAGCGGAGTTTTGATGGTTTAGATAAGGACGTGGAAGGGTAAAGAGGGGGAAAGCGATGGATTTTTACAGGTTATGTGGCATTAAAGCAGGCACGTGCAAGAAATATCAAACCCGTGATTTAACATGGGCCTGCGCGTGAGTACACGCTCCGACCCAGGCTGTGATAGTACGGGCCGTTGGCCCTCCAGATGAAGAGGGCGTGCGGGGGCTTAGACTTTGATTTCGGGTTTGGCGCCCAGCTTGCCGGCGTAGCGGTTCCTGATGGGCTGGACGATTTCTGCGATGAAGGCATCGACCTGCTGGGGTGAGCGGCCGACGAACTGGGCCGGGTCGATCAGCGCGTTCATATCGATGCCCTGGAAAACCGGTTCCTTGGCCAGGCGTTCCAGGAGGTCGTTGTCCTGCGCTTCGGACTTGACGCGGTGGGCGGCGGCCTGGCTGTGGACGCGGATGAGCTCGTGCATGTCCTGGCGGTCGGCGCCCTTTTTGACGGCGGCCATCATGAGGTTTTCGGTGGCCATGAAAGGGAGCTCGGCCATGAGGTTGCGGCGGATGGTGGCGGGGTAGACGACGAGGCCGGAGGCGACGTGGATCATGATGTCCAGGCAGCCGTCGATGGCCAGGAAGGGCTCGGGGAGCACCAGGCGGCGGTTGGCCGAATCGTCCAGCGTGCGCTCAAGCCACTGGGCGGATTCGGTGATGTAGGGGCTGGTGGCCAGAGAGATGACAAAGCGGGCCAGGCCGGTGGCGCGTTCGCAGAGGACGGGGTTGCGCTTGTAGGCCATGGCGGAGGAGCCGATCTGGTCTTTTTCGAAGGGCTCCTCAAGTTCCTTGCGGTTGGCGAGGAGGCGGATGTCGTTGCAGATTTTGGAGACGACCGCGCCGATGGAGGCCAGGGAGGCGAGGATCTGGCAGTCGACGATGCGGGGGTAGGTCTGGCCGGTGACGGAGTGGATCTGCTCGGTGGAGAAGCCCAGGCGCGCGGCGACGCGTTTTTCCAGCTCGGTGACCATGGCGTGGTTGCCGTTGAAAAGCTCCAGGAAAGAGGCCTGGGTGCCGGTGGTGCCTTTGATGCCGCGGAACTTCAAGGTCTTGATGCGGTACTCGATGTCATCCAGCGCCAGGGCCAGCTCATAACACCACAGCGAGGCGCGCTTGCCGACGGTGACGGGCTGGGCGGGCTGATAGTGGGTGAAGCCCAGGGTGGGCATGTCGCGGTATTGCTCGGCGAATTTTCCCAGGACATCAATGGCGTTGGCTAGCTTGATGGCGACGATCTGCAACGCTTCGCGCAGGAGGATGATTTCCGTGTTGTCAGTCACATCCAGGCTGGTGGCGCCCAGGTGGATGATGGGGCGGGCCTTGGGGGCGACATCGCCCAGGGCGTGCACGTGGGCCATGACATCGTGGCGGAGGCGCTTTTCGTGATGGTGGGCGTTGTCGAAGTCGATGTTTTCAATGTTTGCGCGCAGTTCTTCGATCTGCTCACGGTTGACGGGGAGGCCCAGCTCAAACTGGGATTCCGCCAGGGCGAGCCAGATGCGGCGCCAGGTGGAGAATTTGCGCTTGGGGCTCCAGA